>JBBDIC010000043.1:2804-4032 GCA_040880625.1 Dehalococcoidia bacterium
GCTCGATTTTGGCGCGCGGGCGGGCGATGGTACGGTGGGGGCGATGTTCCAACGCAGGTTCCGCACGGTCTCGTCCCGCGAGGTTTCGTCGGTTGTGTGGGTCCTGCCCGCACTGATCGTGTGTGCGCTGCTCCTGGCGGCGTGCGGAGAGGAGGGCCCCGTGGCCCAGATCGGCAGCAACGTTTCCGTCCACTACCGCGGCATCCTGGACGATGGCACGGAGTTTGACTCGTCCGAGGGCCGCGATCCGCTGCCCTTCACCGTGGGCGCGGGCGAGGTCATCGCCGGCTTCGATGAGGCAGTGGTGGGCATGGAGGTCGGCGAGAAGAAGACCTTCCGCCTGGACCCCGAGCAGGCCTACGGCGAGCGCAGCGACGAGCGCATCATCACCGTCCCCGCCGAGCAGGCGCCCGAGGGCCTCGAGGCCGGCCAGCAGGTGATGCTCGGCAACGCACCCGCCACCGTCGTCGAGGTCGGCGACGAGGGCGTGAAGGTGGACGCGAACCACCCGCTCGCCGGCGAGGCGCTCACGTTCGAGATCGAACTCGTCTCCATCGAGCAGCCCGAAGCGGCCGAGTAGCGCTCGACCGCACCGCGCGGGATGCAGCAAGGCCCGCCGTCCGGCGGGCCTTTGTTCGTGTCTGCCGAGGGACGGGAGCGCTAGATCGGCAGGTCGTCGTCCGCGACGCCGCGCGAGCGGTAGACGTTGCGCACGGCTTCCTTGACCTCGTCGATGCTGGCGTAGCGGCGGTCGGGAAGTTGCGACAGGATGATCGCGACCTCGCGGTCCAGGCCGCCCTTGTCGCGCCCCATGTTCAGGATCGCGGCCTTCGAGATGGGGTAGTGGAACCCCTTGAACGCCAGGTCGTAGTCCGCCTTGCCGGCGTGAGGCTTGAGTGCCGCCATGCCCGTCCCTTTCGCGCCCGTCCGCGCCGCCGCAGGTGCGAGCGCCATCCTACCGAACTCCCAGACTACCGACATCGATGGCTACTGACATCGAGGGCTATGCGCGCGGCGCCCGACGTTCGTCCGGCATCCCCGGCACGGGCGCGGAGTCCACGGTCTGGACGATCTGGAAGCGCGCGTAGGCCTGGTCGATGGTCGCCATGGAGCGCGCGCGCCACGCGTCGTAGGCCTCTTCATAGGACTCGAACGGGCCACTCAAGGCGGCGGGCTTCTCCAGGCGCCGGAACGTGGTGTCGCTGTACTCACCACCCACGACATAATA
>JBBDIC010000043.1:4132-6286 GCA_040880625.1 Dehalococcoidia bacterium
CCGTGCGCCAGGCGGCCCGCCCACGTCGTACCGGTGGCGGCGAGGGCTGCCCGGTCGAGCGCCTGCACGCTCCGGAGGTCCAGGCTCGCGGCGCGGTAGGGCGAGCGCAGCCGCGCCACAGAGGGCGCGCCGAGGTCCGCGGCCGCCCCGTCGCGCGAGGCCTCCAGCGATACGACGACCTCGATGGCCGCGCCCGGCGCACAGAGCCGACGGATGCCGCGCAGCACGTCCACATCGGGGCGCAGCACGGCGTCCAGCAGGCTGCCCCACGGCAGGAGCACAGTCACCCCGCAGGCGAGGCCGTCGAGTTCGGGCGGCAGGCACTCCGCCGAGGCGCGCACGAACCACGCGTTGGCCGCGCCACCGCGCTCGGGCCGCCTCGATGCGCGGGTGGACGCCTGCGCGAGGCCGTCGAGGTTCGCGTCGATGCCGATGTAGAGTCGCGTGGGATCACGGCGCGCGGCGGCGAGCACGGCGCGGCCGTCTCCCGTGCCCAGGTCCATGCTGACGCCGCCCTCGTACGATGCGAGGGCGACCGCAAGGGCTTAGCGGTCGACTACCCGGACCTTGCGGCCGGTGATGAGGTCCACAGGGGCCGTCCATCTAGCCGGCGCGCCCTCGATGCACTCGATGGCATCGTTGGCGCGGCGGAGCAGGAGTATACGGGATGTGATGACGGTCGAGGCGTGACGCCGGTGCGGCGGGGCGCGCCGCAAGGGATGGCCGAGCGTGATAATGCATCCCGCGCGGCGCGGCGGAGCGTTAACCTAGTGTGTACCCATCGGTGATGGGCGATCTGCGGGGAGGGGAACCAGTGCCGCTCTACGAGTACTACTGCGAGCCGTGCGACGGCGTCTTCGAGTTGCTGCGCCCGGCGCGCGAGGCATCCAGGGCGCAGCCGTGCCCCGAGTGCGACGACGACGCAAAGCGCATCGTCTCGCGCCAGTGGTCGGCGTTCATCCACCGCGACGGGCTGCCTCGACGCCTGCCGGACACCGGCGGCTACTGGCACCTGGGCAAGCGCGTCTCGAAGCCGCTCACCGGCGCCATCGACGGGATGAAGCACCCGGAACTGAAGTACGAGCCGAAGGCGAAGGCGCCGTCGATGGAAGAGATCGAGCAGTTCGAGTACCGGCAGGAAGTGCGGCGCGATCTGGACGGCGTCCACGGTGCGCGCATGATCAACGAGGACGTGGAGCGGCAGGACAAGTGGTTCCGCACCCGCCTCGCCAAGACGCGCGGCACGGACAAGCAGGAAGGCGCCAAGAAGCGCTTCATCACCAAGGAAGTCACGGAAGCGCGCAAGCACGCGCACATGCTGGAGACCGAGAACGTCGCGCGCAGCGCGCGCAAGCCCAAGAAGAAGCGGAGCGACTAGCCCTACGCCTCGACCCGCCTCTACCGAAGGCCCGAGCCGACCAGCGCGGGCCTTCGTCGTATACTCCCGCCTCGTAGAGGACACGCGCGACGGCACAGACGGCCGTCGCGGACGCGAGGGGGAGCAATGGACTATCGCAACCTGGGCAACTCCGGCCTGGAAGTCTCGATCGTGGGACTCGGGACGAACAACTTCGGGCAGCGCATGGACGCGCAACGCGCCGAGGCGGTGGTCCTCGAGTGCCTGGAGCAGGGCATCAACCTCTTCGACACCGCCGACGTCTACGGCGGCCGCGGGCCGTCCGAGGAGTTCCTGGGGCGCGCCCTGAAGGGCCGCCGCCACGAAGCCGTCGTCGCCACGAAGTTCGCCAGCCCCATGGGCGAAGGCCCGATGAAGGGCGGCGCGTCGAGGCGTTACATCATGCAGGCCGTGGAGGACTCCCTCCGCCGCCTGGGCACGGACTACATCGACCTCTACCAGGTCCACCGCCCCGACCCGAGCACGCCGGACGAGGAGACGCTGCGCGCCCTGGACGACCTGGTGCGGGCGGGTAAGGTGCGCTACCTGGGCAACTCCAACTACGCCGGCTGGCAGATCGCGCACAACCACTGGATCGCCGACACCAACGGCTACACGCCCTTCATCTCCGCCCAGAACCAGTACAGCCTGCTGGACCGCCGCATCGAGGGCGAGGTGGTGCCGGCCGCGCAGAAGTTCGGCCTCGGCATCCTGCCGTTCTTCCCGCTCGCCAGCGGCCTCCTGACCGGCAAGTACCG
>JBBDIC010000044.1:0-1202 GCA_040880625.1 Dehalococcoidia bacterium
GTGCACTGCGGACAGCGGCTCGCGTGCGTGGAGATCTCCGTCCAGCAGAAGGGGCAGCGGCGCGTCGTGGGTTCCGGGGTCAAAGGCGCCGCGCTGAAGCGCGAGATGAGGCGGTTCGTCGGCACCACCACGAAGTAGAAGACCGCCGTGGCCGTGATCAGGAAGGACAGCAGCACGTTCAGGAAGTTCCCCACGCGCACGTCGGAGCCGCGCAGCGTGAACAGGATCTCGGAGAAGTCCGGCTGGCCGAACACCGCCGCGATCAGCGGGGTGATCACGTCGATCACCACGGAGTCCACGACGGACTTGAACGCCACGCCGATCAGCACGCCGACCGCCAGGTCGATGACGTTGCCGCGCAGCAGGAACTTTTTGAACTCGCTCAGGCTCAGCCAGCCCTGCATCGCGTCGCCTCCCCGCTCGGACGCACGCACACGGGCGTGCAGCGCGCAGGAGAGTAGCGCGTCAGGTCGCTACGCGAGCCGCCAGCAGGTCAGACATCGTCACCGCGCGCAGCCCCAGGTCTCGCGCCGCCCCCAGGATCGAGGGCAGCACGTCCACCGTCCGCTGCCGCTCCTTCCGCCCGTCGTGCAGGATCAGGATGCGGCCGGGCGCCAGCATCTGCCGGAAGGCCCAGCGCATGTAGGCCCTCGGCGGTCGTGTGCAGTCGGACGTGTACGCCGACCCGATCACCATCTGGTAGCCGCGCTCCCGCAGCAGGTCGCGTGTCGTGTGGCGCGCGATGCCGCTGGACGGCCGCACGAGGCGCGCCGCGTTGTGCTCGCCGAGGATGCGTTCCGTCCGCTCCAGCGACTCGACGATCTGCTCGTTCGGCATGAACAGCGTCGGTCGGTCGTCATAGAAGTGGTTCGCGGCCTGGTGGCCCTCGCGCACCACGCGGTCGAAGACCTGCGGGTAGCGCTCCACCTGCTCGCCGATCATGAAGAACGTGGCCCGCGCGTCGTGCTCGGCCAGCGTGTCCAGGACGGCGTCCGTGTACGGCGGGTGCGGGCCGTCATCGAAGGTGATGGCGAACACCGGCTCCGGCGTCTCCACCTCGAAGACGATGTCCTGCCAGGTACGCTGCATGGCACGGGTGAGGGGGCGCGGCTGGTAGTACCAGGGCGCCGCCACCAGCCCGGCGAGCCCGGCCGCCGCGGTGGCCCCCGCGATGATCGCCGCGCGCGTTGCGGTACTCATGC
>JBBDIC010000045.1:0-4369 GCA_040880625.1 Dehalococcoidia bacterium
GCCGCACGCAGAGCCTCTGGGAGGCGCACGGCGACCTGCGGGGAGTGCCGGCCGGGACCCGTCAGGGACGGACGTCCCGCGATGTGCCGGTGGACATCCTCCACCGCCCGGCGCACGTACTCCTCGTCGATCCGGTTGCCGTGCTTGTCGCGCACGTCCTCCTTCTCCAGGTCCACATCGGGTCCTGGAGCGAGTCTGTACTGCGGGCCCTTCTTCTCCGACATCGTCATCTCCTTCGATCTCGGTACTGGAGCGGCATCACGTGGATCACCAGCAGGCAGTCCGGTCGCTCTACGGCGACAACCTCGAGGAGTAGGCCGCGATCATCGCGTCCGATCCAGAGGAGTCGCTCCGAGAGATCGACGCTCCGCGCCGGGATCCGCTGCGGCTCGCCTGAGTCCCGGATCGCTGCCAGCGCTCGCGCTTTGCCGATACGGTGCTTGCGGGCGGAGCGAGTGAACTCGATGTTCACGCCTCGATAGTGCACGACACAACCTATTCTGTCAAACACAACCCCCGCCGAGCGGACGCGCTGGCCGACGGCGCGCGCCGTCCGTGCCCACATCGTGACGAGGTGACGAGGTGAGGTGTGGTGCCCCCGGAGAGATTCGAACTCCCGACGCGCGGCTTAGGACGCCGCCGCTCTATCCCCTGAGCTACGAGGGCGCATGCTACCGCCGTGCAACGGCGATGCTCAGTCCAGATTGGCACAGCCGGCCGCGTCGCGGAAGCACATCGAGGCGGGCGCTGCTCGGGGCTAGCGCGTGAGCGAGCCGCCGGGCTCCTGCGTCAGCACGGCCTCGTACAGCGAGACGGCGGGGGGGCCGGAGAGGATGCCGGCCATCGATCCCTGCGCGTGGCCCTTGCGGAACGCGTCGCTCTCCGTCCACGCGATGAACGCGGCGCGGTCCTCCCAGGTGGAGTGCGAGACGTAGTCGCCGTCCGCGTCGCCCTTGAGCAGCGCGAACCGGATGAAGCCCGGGACCTCGTGGAGGTAGGTGTCGCGCTCCGCCCAGATCCTCTCGAAGTCGGCCTCGTGGCCGGACCGGACCTTGAAGCGGTTCATGGCGATGAACATGGCAGCCTCCTCGATGGCCTCATCTTAGCGGAGCGCGTCCTGTGCCGCCCCCGCGGTTGCCCGTGCGCGGGCCATCACGTTTGATGGATGGAGACGCATCGAGCAGCGCCCGGAACGGGCGCCCGAAGCGACGGAGGCAGGACGACGCCGGTGTAGGACCCCTCGACTCCGCTGCTCACGATGCGACAGACCGAGGATCCTCCATGCCCGCACCCGCCCTGACCCTCCGCGAGGAGATCGCCCGTCGCCGGACGTTCGCGATCATCTCCCACCCCGACGCCGGGAAGACCACGCTCACCGAGAAGTTCCTGCTCTACGCCGGCGCCGTGGAGGAAGCCGGCTCCGTCCGCGCCCGCAAGACCTCGCGCCACGCCACGTCCGACTGGATGGCCATGGAGCGTGAGCGCGGCATCTCCATCACCTCCACGGTGCTGGAGTTCGACTACGAGGGCGTGCGCTTCAACCTGCTGGACACGCCCGGCCACCAGGACTTCTCGGAGGACACGTACCGCACGCTGGTCGCCGCCGACAGCGCGGTGATGGTGCTGGACGCCGCAAAGGGGATCGAGCCGCAGACGCGCAAGTTGTACGAGGTCTGCCGCACCCGCCGCATCCCGATCATCACGTTCGTCAACAAGATGGACCGCGACGCGCTGGATCCCCTTGAGTTGCTGGACCACGTGGAGCGCACGCTCGGCATCGATGCCGCGCCGCTGTCGTGGCCGATCGGCGACGGCCCCTCGTTCCAGGGCGTGTACGACCTGCACGCGCAGCGCATCCTGCGCTTCGAGCGCACGGCCGGCGGCCGTCATCGCGCGCCGTTCGTCGAGGGTGACCTGGAGGACGCGGACGGGCGCATGGCGGAGGTCATCGGCCGGCCGGCGCTGGAGCACCTGCGCGAGTCCGTGGCGATCGTGCAGTCCGCCGGGCACGCGTTCGACCTCGACGCGTTCCTGGATGGGTCGCTGACGCCGGTGTTCTTCGGCAGCGCGGTCAACAACTTCGGGGTGGAGACGCTGCTGCGCGCGGTGTCGAAGTTCGCGCCGCCGCCGGCGGGGCGGGAGTCCTCCGGCGTGCCGGTGGCGCCGGAGGCGGAGCCGTTCAGCGGCTTCGTGTTCAAGATCCAGGCGAACATGGACCCGCAGCACCGCGACTGCATGGCGTTCGTGCGCGTCTGCTCCGGCCGCTTCGAACGCGACATGTCCGTCCGCCACGCACCCACGGGCAAGCAGGTGCGCATGCGCGGCTCCCAGCGCATGTTCGGGCAGGAGCGCGAGACCGTGGACGAGGCGTACCCCGGCGACATCATCGGCATCGTGAACCCCGGCATCCTGGGCATCGGCGACACGCTGACGACGGACCCGGCCATCGAGTACGGCGCGATCCCGCGCTTCGAGCCGGAGCGCTTCGCCCGCCTGCGCAACCGCGACGTGCTGCGCGCCAAGCAGTTTTCGCGTGGCCTGGAGCAACTGGAGCAGGAGGGCGCCGTGCAGGTGCTCTGGGACGCGGACGGCGCGCGCAGCGCCCCGATCCTCGCCGCCGTGGGCGACCTCCAGTTCGACGTGGTTGCGCGGCGCCTGCTGGACGAGTACAGCGTGGAGACGGCCCTGGACCTCCTGCCGTACCAGGCGCTGCGCGTGGTCACCGGTTCCGGCGAGGACGTGCGCTGGCCCAGCGAGGGCATGCGCCTGGTGGACCGCGACGGCCGCGCGATGCTGCTGCTGCGCTCCCCGCGCGACGCGGACTACTTCAACGAGCGCTACCCGGAGTTGGGCCTGCGCCGCCTCATCGAGGTGGCGACGGCGTAGGCGGCCTCAGGCCACGGGCGCGCCGGCGCGCACCTCGCCGGGCGGGCGTGCGAGGACGACCGCGACGATGGCGAGCACCGGAAGCAGCGCCATCACGGCGATGCCGGCGCCGAACCCGTCGAAGCGCGCGTTGAGCCACGCGAGCGGGAGCGGTCCCAGCGCGGACGCGGTGATGCTCACCATCACGGCCGGGCCCTGCACGCGCCCCAGCCCCTCGCGGCCGTAGAAGTGAGCCCAGGTCACGGCCCCCACGATCTGCGACGTCCCGGAGGCGACCCCGATCAGCATCGCGTAGACGATCGCCGTCGCCACCGAGTCCATCACCAGCCCGGTGGCCATCGCGGCCAGCAGGCCGCCCATGCTCACGACGAAGATCGGCTTCGGGCCAACACGGTCGGCGGCAAAGCCGGAGAGCAGCGAGACCGTCGCCGAGACCAGTGCGTACGGCACGAAGATCGCCGCGGCGACCGTCGCGGGCATGCCCTGCTCCTCGAGGATCGCGGTCTGATGGAAGATCAGGCCTGTGACCACCAGCGCCGGCGTCGCCAGCGGCACGGCCAGCAGCCAGAACCGAGGCGAACTGAGGACGCGCCGCCGCGCACGCTCGTCCTCCAGGCCCGGCGCCACGGTCTCTTCGACGGGGGCGACGGCGTCCCCGTCCGGGTGCAGGCCCATGTCCTCCGGGCGCTCGCGTACCAGGAGGAGCGCACCGGGCAGGACGAGGATCCACACCATCACGCCCAGCACTGCGTACGCCTCGCGCCAGCCGATCGTGTCGATGAGGAGGCGCGCCACCGGCGGCAGGATCGCCATCGAGAGCGGGAAGCCGAGGCCCATGATCGCCATCGCCCGCCCTCGACGGCGGACGAACCACTGGGCCGCGAGCAGCGTGCCGTTGATCGTGAGCGATCCCTGGCCGAGCGCGCGCAGCGCCGAGAACGCCAGGAACACCATGAGCGCGCCGCGCGCCTGCGACATTGCCAGGCATGCGACGCCGAGGCCGAGCGCCGCTCCGATCAGCGTGGAGCGTGCGCCGTAGCGGTCGGCCAGGCGGCTGACCAGGAACACCATGGCCGCAGAGACGCCCGTGCCCACCGCGTACAGCGTGGAGATCGCCGTGCGGCTGAGCGAGGTGTCCTCGATCAGACTGTCCAGGAAGACCGAGAAGATGTAGGACTGGCCGGGACCGGAACTGAACGCTGCCAGCCCGCCCACACCGACGATCGCCCAGCCATAGAACGGACGGCGGCCGCTGAAGAGTGGGGGCACTGCGCCTCAGTCCTCGGTGGCGCCGGTGGCCGACGCGTGGTGCGGAACGTAGCACGTGCCACGAAGCCGGCCACGAGGGCCGGCTTCTGTGTGGGTGAGCACCGGGATGGTGGAGATGAGGGGATTCGAACCCCTGACCTCTGCATTGCGAACGCAGCGCTCTCCCAACTGAGCTACACCCCCGGGTCCCGGACATCCAGTGTACGAAGCGTTC
>JBBDIC010000045.1:4469-14147 GCA_040880625.1 Dehalococcoidia bacterium
GGCGACCGCACGAGGTAGACGTCGTTGGAGCCGGTGCGCAGGACGTCGTCCAGGCGGCCCAGGTCGTCGCCGGCGGTGGTGACCACGGCGAGGCCGATGAGGTCGTGGACGTAGTGCTCGCCCTCCGGCAGCGGCGGCAGCGCCGACTCGTCGATCTCGATGAGGGTGCCGCGCAGGCGTTCCGCGTCGTCGGTGCCCCGGATGCCCTCGAACAGGACGACGGGGTAGCCGCGCGGCTCGCGCACGTCCGCGACGCGGTGCAGGACGCCGCCCACATAGAACTCCGCGCCGCGCACGAAGCGTTCCGTGTTACCGGTGAGCGGCGTGACTTTTACGTGGCCGCGCACGCCCCAGGGGGCGTTGATGTGGCCGACGGCGACGCGGCCCTCGCCGGTCTCGTCGCCGTCCGGTCCGAGGTCCTGCGTCACAGCCCTGGCCTGTCCGGGCCTACTCGATGCTCAGCGTGGCGCGCACGCCCGCGCGGACGGCGGCGACGTGGAGCAACGAGCGGATGGCGTTCGCGCAGCGGCCGTCACGGCCGATCACGCGGCCCTTGTCGGAATCGTTCACGTACAGGTGCAGGATGACGCGGTCGCCGTCGTGCTCTTCCTCCACCCTGACCTCGTCAGGATGTTCGGCGAGCGCGCGAGCGAGGTACTCGATGAGTGCCTTCATGATGGCGGCCTATCCGTCGGAGGCGGCAGGGGCCTCGGTGTCGGCAGCGCCTTCTGCGGCGGGCTCCTCGGCGGCCGGCGCCTCTGCGGCGGCCTCGTCGGCTGCGGCCTTCGCCGCGGCAGCCTCGTCGGCGGCGGCCTTGGCGGCCACGCGCTCGTCCTCGGCGGCCTTCGCTGCGGCGACCTCGACCTTGGAGGGCTTGGTCACGCGCTGGGCGGGCGCCGTCTCAATCAGGCCGCGCTGGTGCAGCAGGCGGTGGACGGTCTCCGTGGGCTGGGCGCCCTGCGAGACCCAGTGCTGCACGCGCTCCTCCTTGACCTCGAAGGTCACGGGCTCGGTGCGCGGGTTGTAGTGGCCCAGGATCTCGATGAACCGGCCGTCGCGGGGGGAATCCTTGTCCGCGACCACAATGCGGTACGACGGCTGGTGCTTCTGTCCGGTACGGCGCAGACGAATCTTCAACAAGTGACGTGTCCTCCAGCAGGGGCTTCAGTAGACAGGGCCGCCGGAACAGGGTTCCCGGACGGGACGGTTGACGAGGAAAGTTTGGCGAGCGCGCGCGATGCGTCGCTACAGCCCCACTAGAGCCCCAGCATTTTCATGAGGCCACCGGCGCCCTTGCCGCTGGTCATGGCTTGCATCAGTTTGCGGGCATCCTTGAACTGGTTCAAGAGGCGATTTACATCCGCAGGGGTCGTCCCGGAACCGGTGGCGATGCGTTTGCGCCGAGAACCGTTGATGACCTCAGGCTTTCGGCGCTCCTGGAGCGTCATGGACTGGATGATCGCCTCGCTCTGCTTGAAGTAGTCATCGCTCAAATCTGCCGCGCCCAGCTGGGCTTTCAGGTTCCCGGCGCCGGGCAGCATGTCCAGCATCCCGCTCAGCGGGCCCATCTGCTTCATCTGCTGCATCTGCGTGAGGAAGTCGTCCAGGTCGAACTTCCCCTCCCGCATCCGCTTCGCGACATCTTTCATGTCGCGCTCGCCGACGGCCGCTTTCGCCTTCTCCACCAGCGAGACCACGTCGCCCATGCCCAGCACGCGCGAGGCGAACCGGTCCGGGTGGAACTCCTCCAGCGCCTCCAGGCGCTCGCCGGTGGTGATGAACTTCACCGGCAGGCCGGTGACCTCGCGGACGGAGAGCACCGCGCCGCCGCGCGTGTCCGAGTCCACCTTCGTCACCACGATGCCCGTGCCCTCGAGGACCTCGTGCAGTTCCTTCGCCAGCGTGACGGCCTCCTGGCCGGTCATGGCGTCCACGACGATCAGGAGTTCGGTCGGGTCCACCGCGTCGGCCAGCGCGGCGAGTTGATCCGCCGTCTCGTCGTCGAAGTTCACGATGCCGACCGAGTCCACGACGATCGCGTTCGCGCCGATGCGCTCGGCCTGCTTCAGGCCGCGCTTCGCGACCTCGGCGGCCGGGGCCACCTTCTCCTCCACGTACGTCTCGACGTCGATGGAGCGGCCGAGCACCTGGAGTTGCTCGCTGGCGGCGACGCGCTCGAAGTCCGTGGAGAGCAGCAGCGGGCGGAGGCCCTCGCTCTTGAACTTCAGCGCCAGCCGCCCCGCGAGCGTGGTCTTTCCGCCGCCCTTGGTGCCGACGACCATGACCTTGAGGGGCGTGTTGCCGTCCGGGCGGAGCAGCGGCGCGTTGTCGCGGCCCAGCGTCTCCACGAGTTCGTCGTGGACGATGCCGATCACCTGCTGGCCCGGCGTGATGGACTTCAGCACCTCCTGGCCCAGGGCGCGCTCGCGCACCCGCGCCACGAAGTCGCGGACGACCTTGAAGTTGACGTCCGCCTCCAGGAGGGCGACGCGCACCTCGCGCAGCGCCTCGTCCAGTTCGGCCTCGCCAATGCGCCCCTTGGAGCCGAGGCGTCGGAAGGTGCCCTGTAGCCGGTCAGAGAGAGCGTCAAGCATGGTGATCGAGTGTACGGCTCGCGGCGCGAGAGCGGCTAGGCAAGGGCGCTGAGGCGCTCCGACTCATCCAGGATCCGGGCGGGAAGCGCCGAAAACTCGGTCGCCCACTCCGACCACTGGTCGCCCGTGTCGGCCTTGCTAGACGCGAAGAACCGCAGCGTGCCTTGTTTGGTGGGGCGCGCTAGTCGCGCGAAGTCATCGCTGGGGACGAACCACGCGCGCTGGATCGTGGCCGTCGGGCGGTCCACCAGCACGAAGAGCATGTGGAGGCCGGGGCGTGGCGCGAAGGTCGCCGTCCGCACGAAGGCCATGAACCGACCGCGCTGCGCGGTGCTCGTGTCGGCCAGGCGCGCCTTCACCTGCACGGCCAGCGTCGTCGGGCTGCCTCGACGGTGGAAGACGAGGTCCACGCCCTCGTCGTCCACCATTGAGGTGGACACGTTTAGTTCGGCGTTGCTCGCTAGGATGCAACTCGCGGCGACGAGGTGCTCCACGGCCGTGCCGATGCGTCCGGCGTTCGGACTCTTCTTGATGTAGTCGTCGGTCACGTCGGGATGCTACCGCAGGGGCTGGACAGCGGCGCTACTGCCGAGCGCCCTCCGCCACCTCGGCGTCCGCCTCCGCGCTGGCGCTGCCCCAGGTGCGCACCTCGCGGTCGAGGTCGAGCGGCATGATCGCGGCCTCGTGCTCGAAGCGGCCCCACTGGTCGCGCGGCACCATCCACATCACCTCGAACTCGTTGCCGTCCGGGTCCTGGCCGTAGAGCGACTTCGTCGCGCCGTGGTCGGACGCGCCGGTGAGCGCGTCCAGGTCCGCGAGGTCAGCCGCGGCGTCGCGGAGGTCCTCGATGCGGTCGACCTGCCACGCGAGGTGGTACAGGCCGGTCGCGCCGCGGGGCGGGCGGGGCGCCTGGGCGCCGACGGTGAACAGGCCCAGGTCGTGGTGGTTGTGGCCGCCGGCCGCGCGCAGGAAGGCGGCCGTGCCGGGCAGGCGCTGCACCTCCTGGAAGCCGAACGCACGCCGGTAGAACTCGACCGACTGGTCGAGGTCGCGCACGTAGAGCACGGCATGGTTGAGACGGGCGATGCGGGCTGGCATGGAGTGGTCCTCGCTCGTGGGCACTTACGTAAGGTAAGTATAGCCCATGCGAGGACAGTGGCCGCCGGCTCCGAAGCGTGGTGGTGCACGCGCGGACGCCGGCTCGAGCCGCAGCGACGTCCGCGCGCGCGAGGCGAGCCGCCCCTCCGACGCCTCGACAGCGTCGAGGGCGCCAACGACTCGCCTGCATCACATAATACGAGGGGGTCCGACGCGCGGATTGCGGAGAAACGCGCGGATTCGGTGGTTTCGCGCGACCTCGGGTGTGCGCGCCGCCGCGGGTCGGCGGGCTAAGAGAGGCCGCGCTCCGCCATCAACGCCACCACGTCGGTCAGGCGGCAGGAGTAGCCCCACTCGTTGTCGTACCACGCGACGGTCTTCGCCAGGCGGCCGCCGTTCACCACCATGGTGGAGGGCGCGTCGTGGATGGCGGAGCCGGGGTGCTCCTTGAAGTCGCTGGAGACGAGTTCTTCGTCCTCCACGTACAGGTAGCCGTGCATGCGTCCGGCAGCGACGGCGGCGTACGCCTCGTTGATGTCGGTCGTGGACGGCGTGTCGCGCAGGTTCGTGACCATGTCCACGACGGAGACGGTCGGCGTGGGGACGCGGTAGGCGAAGCCGTCAAACTTGCCCGCGAGTTCCGGGATGATCTTCCCCACCAGCGCCGATGCGCCCGAGGACGTGGGCACGATGTTGAGCGCCGCCGCGCGCGCCCGCCGCAGGTCCTTGTGCGAGTTGTCCACCAGGTTCTGGTCGCCTGTGTACGAGTGGATCGTGGACATGAAGCCGCTCTCCACGCCGAAGGCGTCGTGCATGGCCTTCACCGCCAGCGCGACACAGTTGGTGGTGCACGAGCCGGCAGAGATCACGTGGTGGGCGGCGGGGTCGTACTGGTCCTCGTTGATGCCCATGATCACGGTCCAGTCCTCGCCCTTCGCGGGGGCGGAGATGATGACCTTCTTCGCGCCGCCCTTCAGGTGCTCGCCGGCGGTCTGGGCGTCGCGGAACTGGCCGGAGGACTCGATGACCACGTCCACGCCGGCGTCCGCCCACGGGATGTCGGCGGGGTTGTTGGCGTTGAAGACCTTCACGTCGCGGCCGTCCACGCTGAAGCAGTCGGCGGCGTCCTCGATCGTGGCGGGGAAGCGGCCGTAGTCGGAGTCGTGGCGCAGGAGGTGCGTCCGGATGGCGACGGGGCCGCGGTTGATGGCGACGATCTCGAAGTCGTCGCGGCGGTTCTGCCACCACGCGCGGAAGGCCATGCGGCCCGTCCGTCCGAAGCCGTTGATGCCGACACGAAGGGTCATGACGCTCTCCCAGCACCTTGCCGCTGCACCGCTGGCCGAAGTTTACGCGAGGGCCGCGCGGGGCGTCGAAGTGGACAGTCTCCGAGCTCGGCCGCTAGAACAGCAGCCGCTGGCTGGCGTCCGCGGGGCGGCGCCTGAACTCCACTAGCAGGTGCCGCCGCCGCCCGTGCTCGTCCTGCCACTCTTCCAGGCGGCACCGGTCCGCCGATGCGAGCAGCGCCTCGACGGTGCGGACGTGCTCGGTGGCGGCCGCGCGGAGGTCTTCCGACGCCGGGAACTGCTGCGCCAGGTGGAGCGCCAGATGGTGCTGCGAGGCATCGATGCGGAGCGCCCAGCCCAGCAGCAACTGCGCCCAGCCGAGGTGGAACGCCTGGTCGGCGAAGATCAGCGGGTAGCGCGTGTGGTTCGCCTCGTTCGCCACGAGCACGGCCGTGGGGCCGAAGTTGGGGCGTCCGAAGTCGCTCGCGGCCTTGTAGATCAGGCGCAGGTGTTCGTCCGAGGCGATGGACTCACCGGAGAAGTAGTTGCCCAGGCCCACCTCGGTGGCGCGGGTCTCGGCGTGGCGGCCGTAGGCCTCGTGCGTGAAGCGGCGCCACTCGTCCATCTCGTCGCCGATGCCGCGCTGCGCGCCCACGAACTCCACGGCCTGGCGCAGCAGCGGCAACGCGGACTGGTACGCCCCCCGCCGCACGAGGTCCACCGCGTCCGAAGTGGACAGGAAGGCGCGGCTCCAGAGGCTCGCGAACGCCGCCATGGTCATGGAGCGCGCGGCGGGCGCGTAGCCGCTGGCCGCGAACTTGGCCTGCAGGTCCAGGCCCGTGCCGATCGCGGCGACCTCCTCGCCGCAGAGGAAGGCCGTCTGGCGCCACGCGTCCTCGGCGGTCACGTCCAGGCCCTCCGGCTTGCCGGGCAGCCGCCAGCCGTCCGGCACGCGCATCCCGGAGACGCGCTGGGGCGAGTCCGCGATGCGGACCTCGCCGGTGGGGAAGTCGCCCGCGCCGGCCGGCTGCTCGGGCGGGGTGGTCACCGGAACGCCGAGCGGCCCGGGTAGACGGCCGCCTCGCCCAGCTGCTCCTCGATGCGGAGGAGTTCGTTGTACTTCGCGTTGCGGTCCGTGCGCGCGGTGGCGCCCGTCTTGATCTGCCCGGCGCCTGTCGCCACGGCGAGGTGCGCGATGGTGGTGTCCTCCGTCTCGCCGGAGCGGTGCGAGATGACCGTGCGGTAGCCGTTGGCCTGGGCGAGTCGGATCGCCTGGAGCGTCTCCGTGAGCGTCCCGATCTGGTTGAGTTTCACCAGGATCGCGTTCGCCACCCCCTGGTCGATGCCGCGGCCGAGGCGCTCCGGGTTCGTCACGAACAGGTCGTCGCCCACCAGTTGCACGCGGTCGCCGATGCGGTCCGTCAGCGTCTTCCAGCCGGCCCAGTCGTCCTCCGCCATGCCGTCCTCGATGGACACGACGGGGTAGTCGCGCGCCCACTCCGCCCACAGGTCCACGAGCTCCGCGGCGGACACCGTGCGGCCCTCGCGCTGCAGGTCGTAGGCGTCGTCGCGGAACAGTTCCGTCGCCGCGGGGTCGAGGGCGATCGCGAGTTCGTCGCCGGGACGGCGGCCGGCCGCCTCGATCGCCTGCATCAGCAGGTCCATGGCGCCGCGGTTCGTGTCGATGCTGGGGGCGAAGCCGCCCTCGTCGCCGACGGTGGTGGCGAAGCCGCGCTCGTGCAGGATCTTGCGCAGGGCGTGGTACGCCTCGGCGAGCCAGCGCACGCCCTCGCGGAACGTGGGTGCGCCGACGGGGACGAGCATGAACTCCTGGAAGTCCGTGGAGTTGGTGGCGTGAGCGCCGCCGTTCAGGACGTTGCACATGGGCACCGGCATGACGCGCGCGTCCACGCCGCCCAGGTAGCGATACAGCGGCTGCCGCGTGGACTCCGCCGCCGCCTTCGCGACCGCGAGCGACACGCCGAGGATCGCGTTCGCCCCCATGCGCGCCTTGTTCGGCGTGCCGTCCGCCTCGATCAGCGCGCGGTCGAGTCCCGGCTGGTCGAAGGCGTCCAGGCCGGTGACGGCCATCGCCAGGTCGCCCTGGACGTGTGCGACCGCGCGGAGCACGCCCTTCCCGCCGAAGCGCTCCATGTCGCCGTCGCGGAGTTCCACGGCCTCGTAGGCGCCGGTGGAGGCGCCGCTGGGGACGGCGGCGCGACCGATCGAGCCGTCCTCGAGTTCCACGTCGACCTCGACGGTGGGGTTGCCGCGCGAGTCGAGCAGTTCGCGCGCACGGACGTCGATGATCTCCACGCTGCCCCCTTCAGGACGCGCCGCACGGACGCGAGTGCCGCAAGGATCGCAGCGGCAGCGCCGGGAGACAACCGCAGGAGTCAGGCGAAGGGAGGGGCGGGGCTACTCCCGCGTGAGCGGTCGCCCGCCGACGACCTCCGGGTCCAGGGCTCCGCCGGTCGCAGGCACCTCCTGGACTCGGGCGCGGGGGTGGGCGTCCTCGTAGACCTCGGCGACATGGGCGTCGGCCAACTGGGTGTAGACCTGCGTGGTGGAGACGTTGGCGTGGCCCAGCCGCGCCTGCACCTCCAGCACGGAGTGGCCCTGCCGCAGCAGGTGCGTGGCGAAGGAGTGGCGCAGCGTGTGCGGCGTCACGTTGCCCTCGATCTGGGCCGTCTTGGCGTAGTTCTTCAGGATGAGCCAGAACCCCTGGCGCGTGAGGCGCTCGCCGCGACGGTTCACGAACAGCGCCTGGTGCGGGCGGCCCTTGAGCAGCGCCGGGCGCGCGATGTGCAGGTAGCCGTCCAGCGGCGAGATCGCACGCTCCGGGATCGTCATGTCGCGTTCCTTGCGCCCCTTGCCCAGGCAGCGCACCCACGCCGGGCCGTCGAGGTGCAGCGCGTCGATGTTGAGCGAGACGAGTTCCGTGACGCGCATCCCCGTGCCGTACATCAACTCCAGCATCGCGGCGTCGCGCGTGGCCTCCGGCGAGTCGTACTTGCGCGGCTCGTGGAGCAGCGCGTCCACCTCCTCGACGGTCATGGGCTTGGGGACGGGCTTGGGCGCGCGCGGCGAGTCGATGAGCGTGGCGGGGTTGGTGTGCAGGTGGCCGTGGTCCAGGAGGAACCCACAGAACGACTTCACGGCCGCGACCTTGCGCGCGACCGTGGCCTTCGCATAGCGGCGCGCGTTGAGGTCGCCGATGTAGGCGTTGATGGTGTCGCGGGTGATGGCGTTGGGCTCGGGGTCTGCGAGGCCGGCGGCCTTCAGGAACCTGGCGAAGCCCGCAAGGTCGTTGCGGTACGCGTCGATCGTGTTCTTCGAGGAACCGCGTTCCGCGGACAGGTAGTGCAGAAACGCATCGACCCGATGGTTCACGAAGTCTCCAGCCGCTACTCGCCGGTGGACAGCGCCGTCCGGCTTGGAGCCGCGCCAGTATACAAGCGCGTCCCACCCCATCCGCTCATGTCACAACAGTCGGAGCGTCGCCGTCCCTACCGGTGGTCAGGTATACCCGCGCTCCGCCGCGCTGTCTACATAAGCGGAACAACGAGCGCGTTCGCCCAACCGTTCGCCGGTGCGTGCGTCAGGCCCCGTCGCCACCGAATCCGTGCGGCCCGGTGAGCGGCACGAACCGGCACGCCCCCAGGTCTTCCGAGGTGACGCCGCCCTCGATGTCGCGCGTCACGCGCTGCAGTTCCTGCTCCTCGCGTGAGCCTACCGGGATCACGAGGCGGCCGCCGGGCGCGAGTTGATCGAGGAGCGGCTGCGGGACCTCCGGCGCGGCGGCCGTGACGATGATCGCGTCGTACGGCCCGAGGTCGGGCGCGCCGATCTCGTCGGTCGCCGGGAGCACGGTAACGTTCGCGATCCCCAGTGTTTGCAGGCGATCGCGGGCGCCCGCCCGCAGCGAGTCGACGACCTCCACGGAGACGACCTGCGCGCAGAGGAGCGCGAGCACGGCCGCCTGGTAGCCGGAGCCGGTGCCCACCTCCAGCACGCGCTCGTCGCCCTCGAGGCGGAGCGCAGCGGTCATCATCGCCACGATCGTGGGCTGCGAGATCGTCTGGCCGGCCTCCAGTGGCAGCGCCGTGTCCTCGTACGCGTAGGGGCGCACGCCGGGCGGCACGAACTCCTCGCGCGGCGTGTGGAGGATGGCGTCCAGGACGCGCTCGTCGTCGGTCACGTGGCGTCGCAGGTGCTCCACCAGGGACAGCGCGCCGGCAGAGGGCGTGGTCATCGCCGGCTCAGATCGACCGCTTCACGGTCTCGGCCAGGCGGCGCGTGAACCCGACCGTCGAGGCGACGTCGTCCACGCTCGCCTCGCGGATGTTCTTGAGCGATCCGAACTTCCGCATCAGCGCGCGCTTGCGCTTCGGCCCGATGCCCGGGACGCCATCGAGGACGGACTGAGTGGAAGCCTTGCCGCGCACCTTGCGGTGGTAGGTGATCGCGAAGCGGTGCGCCTCGTCGCGGATGCGCTGCACCAGGTAGAGCGCCTCCGAGGTGCGCGGCAGCATGATCGAGTCGGCGACGTCCGCGACGAAGATCTCCTCCTGCTGCTTCGCCAGCCCGCACACCGGCACGTCCCGCAGCCCGAGGTCGCGCATGACGTCCAGCGCGACGCCGAGCTGGCCGCGCCCACCATCGATGATCACCAGGTCCGGGATCTCGTCCCACGGGGA
>JBBDIC010000045.1:14247-20623 GCA_040880625.1 Dehalococcoidia bacterium
GCTGGCCGCGCCCACCATCGATGATCACCAGGTCCGGGATCTCGTCCCACGGGGATGGGTCGTCGCTCGGGACGGCTGCGGCGGGTGGGCCGGGGGCGTCGACCTCGATGGTCGGCGTGGGCGGGGGTTCCTGGGCGTCCCGCGGATCACCCCCACCCCAGCCCTCCCCCCTCAAGGGGGAGGGGACCGGAGCGGAGGGGGATACGGAAGCGGGCGCGCCGACGACCTCGACCTCGACGCCGGCGGCGGCGCGTTCGAGGCGGCGGCGTTCGGCGATGCGCTTGAAGCGGCGGGTGAGCACCTCGCGCATCGAGGCGAAGTCGTCCTGGCCCTCTACGGTGCGGATGCGGAAGCGGCGGTACTCGTTGTTCGCCGGCTGGCCGTGCTTGAACACCACCATGGAGGCGACGGTGCTGGTGCCCTGGATCGTGGAGATGTCGTAGCACTCGATGCGCTCGGGGCGCGTGGGGAGGTCCAGTTCCTCCTGCAATACGGAGAGCGCGGACTCCGTCTTGTCGCGGTCCGCCGTCCAGCGCACGTGGTGCATGCGCAGCGCCTCGCGCGCGTTCTCCTCCGCGGTGGCGACCAGCGCGCGCTTCTCGCCGCGCTCGGGGGCGTACACGTCCACCACGGTGCCGCGGCGCTGCCGCAGCATTGCCTCGATGTCCTCGCGGTCCTCGGGCGGGGCGGAGAGCAGGACGCTGCGGGGCACGTACGTGGCGGACTCGTAGAACTGCGCGACAAAGGCGCCCAGGATCTCCTTGTCGCTGGCGTCCTTCGTGCCGTCCAGCATGAAGGAGTCCGTGTCCGCCACCACCGTGCCGCGCACGAAGAACGCCTGCACGCACGCCTCGTCCTCCGCCCGCGCCAGCGCGAACACGTCCGCGTCCAATGGCGTCGTGGTCGCCATCTGCTGGCGCTCGGTGACGCGGTCCACGGCCGTGAGTTGGTCGCGGACGCGGGCGGCGCGCTCGAACTCCAGCGCCTCGCTCGCGGCCTCCATCTGGTCGCGCAGGTGGCGCTTCACCTCGGCAGAGCGGCCCTCGAGGAACAGGATCGTCTGGTCGATGACCTCGCGGTACTCCTCCGGCGTGCAGTAGGCGGTGCAGGGGGCGATGCAGCGCTTGATGTAGTAGTCCAGGCATGGCCGCGGGTCCGTGCCGGTGATCTCCTTCGTGCAGGAGCGCCACGGGAACAACTTCTTGACCACGTCCAGCGTGCGGCGGACGGACCCGGCGGAGGCGTACGGGCCGAAGTAGCGCGCGCCGTCGTCCTCCACGCGGCGGGTGATGGTGACCCGCGGCCACGGGTTCTGCACGTCCACCTTCAGGTAGGGGTAGTGCTTGTCGTCCTTCAGCCGCACGTTGTAGATCGGCTGGTGGCGCTTCACCAGCGTAGCCTCCAGGTGGAGCGCCTCCGCCTCCGTGTTCGTCACGACGTGCTCGATCGCCGCGACCTGGTCCGCCAGGGCGCGCACCTTCGGCTCCAGCGAGCGCGCGGACCCGAAGTAGGAGCGCACGCGGTCGCGCAGCCGTCGCGCCTTGCCGATGTAGACCACGTCGCCGCGCACATCACGCATGACGTAGACGCCGGGCTTTTCCGGCAGGGCGCGCACCTGCCGCAGGATCGAAGAAGGACGGTCGGTTCGGGGTTCCACAACCCGATCGTAACGCGCCTGACACAGACACCTGATAGGTTCCCCTAAAGCGTCCCGGTGGCCCGAGGTCTGCGTGATCGACAGTTCGTCCCTGCTGGCGAATATCGCCCTCGCGCTGCTCGCGGCGGCCGTCGCTGGCGTGCTCGCGGCGCGCCTCGGGCAGTCCGTCATCCTCGGCTACATCGTCGCCGGCATCCTCGTCGGGCCGTACTCGCCCGGCTGGACGGCGGACCAGCCGACGGTGGACGCGCTGGCGGCGATCGGCATCGTGCTGCTCCTGTTCGTCACAGGCATGGACATCTCCGTGCGCGACATGACGCGCATGGGCCGCATCACGCTGATCGGAGCGCCCGCGCAGGTGGTGCTCCTGATCGGCCTCGGCTTCCTCGCGGGGAAGGCGCTCGGCTGGGACGACACGCCGGCGCTGTTCCTGGGCGCGGTGGTCTCCAACTCCTCCAGCACGGTGCTCTCCAAGATCCTGTCCGAGCGCGGCGAGGGCGCCTCCCGCCACGGGCGCATCGGCCTCGCGTGGTCGGCGGTGCAGGACCTCACGACGATCATCCTCGTCGTCGTGCTGACGGCGGTCGTCGAGGGCGGCTCGGGCCTGGGCCGCGACCTCGGGATCGCGGTGCTGAAGGCCGCGGTCTTCCTCGCGATCCTCGTCCCGCTGGGGTCGTGGCTGTTGCCGCCGCTGTTCGCGAGCCTGCGGACGCTGCAGCAGCGCGAGGTATTCGTGCTGGCGGCGGCGGCGCTGGCGCTGCTGACGGCCTACGTCGCCTCGCTCTTCGGGCTGTCGCCGGCCCTGGGCGCGTTCGTGGCTGGGATCGTCCTCAGCGAGTCCGAGATCCGGCACGAGGTGCTCAACGGCATCGTGCCCATGCGGGACATCTTCGCCGGCCTGTTCTTCGTCTCGATCGGGATGCTGCTGGACCCCATGTTCGTCGCATCGAACCCGGTCCCCGTGCTGGCGACGCTGGCCCTGATGGTGCCGATCAAGGGCCTGATCACCGCGGGGCTGGCGATGCCGCTGGGGGTGACCGTGCGGCGCTCGATCCTGGCGGGCGGCGGGCTGGCGCAGTCCGCGGAGTTCTCGTTCGTCCTCGCGTCGCTCGGGGCGTCGCTGGCGGCGCTCTCGGACAACGAGTTCTCCGTGATGCTCTCCGCGACAGCCCTCAGCGTGGTGCTGGCGCCGGCGGTCCACGTGTCCGCCCAGCGTCTCTCACGCCGCGTCGAGGTGGCGACGCACCAGGACCTGACGCGTGGCTGGGAGCCGGCCTTCCAGGACCACGTGATCATCTGCGGCTACGGCCGCGTCGGCAGCGTGGTGGTGCGCGTGCTGCGCGAGCGCAACGTCCCCGTCGCTGTCATCGACCTGGACGTGAGCGCGATCATCACCCTGCGCGACCAGGGCGTCCCCGCCTTCCTCGGGACTGCCGACAACCCGCTGCTCCTGACGCGCGCCGGCATCGACCGCGCCGCGCTGCTGGTGGTGGCCGTGCCGGAGCCCACGGCGGTGCGGCGGCTGGTGCAACTCGCGCGCGAGGCGAACCCCACCATCGAGATCGTCGCGCGCACCCACGAGATCGCCGAGCGCGACCGCCTGGAGGCCGGCGGCGTGCAGGAGGCGGTCGTCGGCGAACTGGAACTCGCCATCGAAATGGCGCGGTACGCGCTGCGCGTGACCGGCATGGACCCGCTCCAGGCGGACGAGCACGTAGCGCGCATCCGCCACGGCCTCATCGAGTAGCCCCGCACCTGGGGCGCACCTGCCCCACACCTACGGGACGCCCGCCCACGCGCCGATAGTCACCGGGAGGCACGCACCCCGCGAGGGCGCCCGCATGGCGGCCTCGCGCGGCGACGGGCCCCGAGGGGCATCGATGTTGCATCCACCGGCCGCGGACGGATCGCTACGCACAGCCACGCGGCGCCTGCTGGCTACGGTCGCCCGTGCGCTGCCGGAGGGGCGTCCGCTGCCGGACGCCGTGTGGGAGTACCGCCATCGCGTGATGCTGTGGCTGCTGGGCGCGCACGCCGTCTTCGTCGTGCTCATGGCGCTGCTCGGCGGGGCCGGGTTGTCGCACGCGCTGGTGGAGGGGCTGATCCCGGCCACGCTGGCGCTCGCGGCAGGGGCCGGCGCCGGCGGACGCCGCGTCCGCGCGACCGTGGCGAGTTTCGGCCTCGTGGCCACCTCCGCGATCATCGTGCACCTCAGCGGCGGCATCATCGAGATGCACTTCCACTTCTTCGTCATGATCGCGGTCATCACCCTCTACCAGGACTGGATGCCGTTCCTGGTGGCGATCGGCTTCGTCGTCCTCCACCACGGCGTCGTCGGCGTGGTGGACCCGTCGGCGGTCTACAACCACCCGGACGCGTGGGAGCACCCGTGGAAGTGGGCCGCCATCCACGGCGCGTTCGTGCTGGCCGAGTCCGTCGCCTGTATCGCCAGTTGGCGCCTCAACGAGGGCGCCCGCGCCATGACGGACCTGGTCCTGAGCGCGGCCGGCGAGGGCATCTACGTGCTGGACGGCCAGGGCCGCACGGTCTTCACCAACCCCGCCGGCGAGCAGATGCTCGGCTGGGAGGCCACGGTCCTCATCGGGCGGCCGGAGCGCACCCTGCTCGCCGCCGCCGCGGGCGACCTCGATGCGCCGCGCCGCGCGCACTCCCCCGGCGACGCCGTCCTCCGTGACGGCTCGGCGCGACATACCGGCAGCACGCGCTTCGTGCGCAGCGACGGCACCGCGTTCCCCGCGGACTTCGTCGCCACGCCGCTCATCGAGCGCGGCCGCGTCAGCGGCGCCGTGGTGGCCTTCAACGACACGACCCAGCGGGTCCAGGCGGAGGCGGCCCTGCGCGCCAGTGAGTCGCGCTTCCGCCTCTTCTTCGCCAGCAACCCCCACCCCATGTGGGTGTACGACGTGGAGACGCTCGCCTTCGTGGAGGTAAACGACGCCGCCGTCGCCCAGTACGGCTACACCCGCGAGGAGTTCCTGAACATGCGCGCGCCGGACGTGGCCGCGGAACCGGCGTCCTACCTGGCCGTGGAGCCCGGCGACGGCGCGGAGCATCGGGCGGTGAAGTCGCGCCACCGGCGCAAGTCCGGGGAGGTCTTCGCCGTCGCCCTTACCTCGCACCGCCTCGACTTCGGCGAGCGGCCGGCCGCGCTGACCGTGGCGCAGGACATCAGCGAGCGCGAGCGGTTCGAGGACCAACTGCGCCACCAGGCGCTGCACGACGCCCTGACCGGGCTGCCGAATCGCGCGCTCTTCACGGATCGCCTGGCGCGCGTGGTGAGCAGCCCGCGCACCGCCGGCGCCGTGGGGGTGCTGTTCCTGGACCTGGACGGCTTCAAGGTCATCAACGACAGCCTGGGCCACAACGTGGGCGACGAGTTGCTTGTCTCCGTCGGCCGCCGCCTCGTGCGCTGCCTGCGGTCGCAGGACACGGCCGCGCGCATCGGCGGCGACGAGTTCCTGATCCTGGTCGACAACCTCGAGGGCCCGGACGAGGCGCGGGAGGTCGCCGAGCGCGTGCTGGCCGCGCTGCGTCCGCCGGTGCTGCTGTTCGGGCGTGAGGTGTTCGTCACCGCCAGCATCGGCATCGCGATCCGCCAGGCCGGCGACACCTCGGTGGACGCGGACGACCTGGTGCGCGAGGCGGACATCGCCATGTACCAGGCGAAGGCGGCCGGCAAGGCGCAGGCGGTGCTCTTCGACGCCGGCATGGACCCGCCGGCCGTGGAGCGGCTGGAGTTGGAGACGGACCTGCGGCGCGCCGTGGACCGCGGCGAGTTGGTGCTGCACTTCCAGCCGGAGATCGACCTGCAGACGGGCGCACTGGTGGGCACGGAGGCGCTCGTGCGCTGGCAGCACCCCCAGCGAGGGCTGGTGCCGCCCGCCGAGTTCATCCCGATCGCGGAGGAGACGGGGCTCATCGGCGCCATCGGCCGCTGGGTGCTGCGGGAGGCGTGCCGCCAGACGCAGGAGTGGCGCGCGCTGCGCCCGGACGGCGCGCCGCTGGCGATCAGCGTCAACCTCTCGGCGCGCCAACTGGACAACCCCGGCCTCGTCGCGGAAGTCGCCGGGATCCTCCAGGAGACCGGCCTCCCGCCGCACACACTGCGCCTCGAGATCACCGAGACCGCGGCCATGCACGACGCGGACGGCAAGGTCGCCGTCCTGGCGGAACTGCGCGCCCTCGGCGTGCAACTCGCCATCGACGACTTCGGGACGGGGTACTCGTCGCTGAGTTACCTGCAGTCCCTGCCGGTGAACATCCTGAAGATCGACCGCGCCTTCGTGTCCGGCGTCGGCGACGACCCGAGCGCGATGGCGATCGTGCAGGCGATCATCGCCGTCGCGCACACGCTCTCGCTGGAGGTCACCGCGGAGGGCATCGAGACCGTGGAGCAACTCGGCCACATCGCGGGCCTGCTCTGCGACCGCGGCCAGGGCTTCTACTTCGCCAAGCCCATGCCCCCGGACGCCCTCGCGGACATCCTCCGCCGCGGCGCCACCGGCGAGGACATCCGCGCGGCGTAGCGGGAGCGCGAGGGCTACTCAGCCTCGGAGACCATGCGGATGGGCCGGATCGCGGGACGGTCCATGAGCGCGTGCGGAGGGACCGTGCGCGCCTTCGGTGGCGGCAGGACGGTCCGTCTTGGGCTCGTCGGGCGGCGGGCTCTGCGTTCGGCGGCGAGGCGCGTGGAGAGGC
>JBBDIC010000045.1:20723-27730 GCA_040880625.1 Dehalococcoidia bacterium
GACTGGTCCTGGAGGGCGCGCGTGATCGCCTGCCGGATCCACCACGTAGCGTATGTCGAGAACTTGAACCCGAGACGGAAGTCGAACTTCTCGACGGCGCGCATGAGCCCGACGTTCCCCTCGGATACGAGGTCGTCCAGGTTCATACCGGGACCCTGATAGCGTCTCGCCATCATGACGACGAGACGCAGATTCGCCTCGATCATTGCAGTGCGAGATCCGACGGCGGTGCGGCGGATGTCGTCGAAGCGGCGCGCGAGAGCCAGTTCTTCCGACGGCGGTAGCACCGGGATCAACGCGAGCCCCCGTACGCCCCGGACATAGGCGGCACGGATCGAGTCGATCGCGTCCGCTGCGTCCGGCGGCAGGAGGAGGATTGCGTCCGCGACCTGGCGCAGGGCCGCCTTCGCTGTCGCCTCGTCCACCTCGAGCAACTTCTCCGCGCGCGTGAGCAGGCCATCGCCCCACGGCTCGGAGGCGACCCGCCGCACCGAGGCGTCGACGACGATGCCGCCGATCGAGTGCGGCCCGCGGATGCCGGCCTCGGAGGCGAGGAGTGCCGTGACGGTCCGGTGGTTGCTGAGCGGCAGCAGGACCTGTGCGATTGTCGCCGCTGCCGAGTGCGTTCGCTGAACGGGCGCCACCAGGTCCAACGTTTCGCCCAGCGTGACGTCCAGACCCCGCCGGCGTTCCTCGGCGGGGGTGAGCAGCGGGATCGCCCGCGCTGCCGCAAGGTACTGGTGGAACAGCGCCGATGGCGGCGCGTGCTTGGCGCGACGCCCGACGAGTTGGGTAGTCAGGTCGCGATCCAGGCGGCGCGATGTCGCCAGCGCTGTCGCCGGCGCGGAGAGGCGCGCTGCGCCTTCCAACGCGCTCGGGTTCGTCCACATGCAGACGGAGGTCGCATAAAACGCGCACTCGACGCAGTCGAAGTCGTCGGCGTCCATGCATCGGGGGCGGTCAGGATAGTACGCCATCTCGCACGGGATACTACACCTATCCGAGCACGCACTCTGACGGTGGTAGACTCCGCGCGTTCATCTGAGTGTAACAGTGGACTTCGCGATAGTGGGGAGCCAGAATGGGCCGTTTCGAGGAAGCCTTCGCGGCTGTTGAGCGGGCTGCCGCAGCGGCCGGAGCAGACGCGCAACGGCTGGTGCGGATTTCCCGCACCCTGGAGCGCGCGGCGCAGGATGGCAACCTAAACGCGATGCGGCGCAGTACCGCAGACCTGCGATCTGCCCTGGACACCACGCAGCAGGCGGTTGCCAACGCGCGTCAGACGTGGGCGTTCAGCGAGGATCAGGAGCAGGCGTACCTCGCGGACGGCTATACAGACGAACTGCTGACCACTGCGAAGCAGGAAGGGCTCCTGATGCGCTCCGAGGACGCGCGCATCCTCGTGTACCCCTCGGTGTTGCGCGTGCAGGCGGGGGACGGCGCGCTCAGGATCGACCGGCGCCTCGTGCGCACGCTGCGGCCGACGCGCCTCGTACAGACGTTGAAGACGGCGCAGACGCGCCCGCCGAAGTTCCGCGGGCGCCAGTTCCTCGCCTCGCTCCAGAAGGCATATCGCTCACTGCTGAAGGCAGACGCCCAGACAGGCGAGACGGTCCGGCTGCTGGACGTGTACGAACTCTTCACAATGGCCCCGGGATCGGACTACAGCCGCGAAGAATTCGCACGTGACCTCAATCTCCTCAGTATCCAGGGCCCTGCGACGACCACGGATGGCGAGCGCGTCCAGTTCCCCAGCAGCACCGGGACGAGCGGCGCCGCTCGCCGCCTCTTCCCGACGATCGACGAACACGGAGAGACCGTCACGTTCTACGGGCTGCGCTTCATCAAGACCTGACCGAGGAGGTACCACCGTGCCCGCAGCAATTGCCCCGGCGGACTGGCTCTCGTTCGTCTCGCGCGAGTACCTGGACGGCTTCGTCCGGGGAGGCGGCGCAGCGGTCAAGTTCGTCGTACCGATGGATGGCGGATCGGGCGGGGCTGTCAGCGCGCTCGTGAACCGGGCGCGCCAGGACGGCTACCTCGTCGCTTCCGTGGACGCCGCCGAGACCCGGGCGCACCTCATCCACGAGTTCTTCTTCCGCGTCGCGCAGCAGATCCCGTGGCAGCAGGTTGCGTCGCGGCTCGTGGAGCGCCTGGCAGAGGAGGCCGGGTACGACGCCGCGCACACATCCCGATCCGGCACCGCTGAGCCCACGATCCGCGGGATCGCGGAGAGTTCCGGGCTTGACCCTGCGTTTGTCGCGTTGCAGTTGCAGCCCCTACTCCAGGACGCAGTCTTTCGGGATCGGTCACTCGCCCGTGACTTTCGTGTCGCGATGACTCACCTCTGCCTGGCGGAGATCAAGCCGGGTACCGCCGGCAACCAGGCGAGGGACGCCATCGTCGCGTGGTTGACCGGCGAAGTGCGGACGGTGAGCGCGGTGCGTCCGTACAACATCCTGAGCGCCATCAACCGCAGCAACGCGCGCCATCATCTGGAGTCGATGCTCCGGTTCGTGCGCTCCGTCGGAGTGCCGGGAGTGCTGGTGACCGTGGACGCATCGCGGGTGACGGTCCCCAGGAATCCGAAGGACGAGAAGGTCTTCTACGGGCGGGTGGCCATGCTCGACTTCTATGAGTCCCTGAGGCAGTTCATCGACCGGACCGATCGCATGGAAGGCCTGTTCATGCTCGTCCGTGCCGACTCGGCCTTCCTCGACGATGACCCCAAGCAGCGCGGAATGGCGGCATACCAGGCGCTGCAGTTCCGAATTTACGACGAGGTCCGGGACACGGCTCTCGTGAACCCCATGGCCGCGCTCATCCGGCTGTCCACGACGTCGAGCGGAGGTGGATCGTGACGATCGAAGCGGAGCAGTCCGAGCAGATCGCACGCCAGCGCGCCCTGGAGGCGCTCCGCAACGGCGTTCCCAATCGAGATGCGGTGCGGCAACTGGGCTCCGGCCAGCC
Organism: Dehalococcoidia bacterium; assembly: GCA_040880625.1. Lineage (GTDB taxonomy): Bacteria > Chloroflexota > Dehalococcoidia > UBA2979 > UBA2979 > W-Chloroflexi-9. The sequence continues at coordinate 23,694 of JBBDIC010000045.1, forward strand.
CGCCGTGGAACGGCGCTTCGCCGATCAGTTGCTGGCGGCCCGCTCCGCGAGCGCAACAGGCGCACAGGCGCGCGGGATGGTCATTGAGGGCGGGTTCGGCAGCGGCAAGTCGCACGCGCTCCAGCACCTGGAGCACCTCGCGCTGGAGGAGAACTTTGTCTGCAGCCGCGTCTCCGTGAGCAAAGAGACGCCTCTGAACGATCCCGCCAAGTTGTTCCAGGCCGCTATCGAGGCGGCCGTCCTGCCTGGGGTCCGCGGGCACGCCATCCAGGAGTCCGCCCAGCGGCTGGACACACGGGGCGAGCGGTACGCGGCGTTCTACCGGCGGATAGCGGCCGAGACCGTTCCGATCGCGCAGGTCTTTCCGGCGACGGTGCTCATCCACGAACGCGGACTGGGCGATGCTGATCAGACCGCTGACATCATGTCGTTCTGGTCGGGCGGTCCGATCAAGGTCGCCAGCGTGCGCCGCTGGCTGAAGGACGTTGGCGCCGCCAATGCCTTCTCCGTTGCTGCCACACCCGCGAAGGCCCTGGCGCTTCAGCGCTTCCATTTCGCCGCGAACCTCTTCATCGCGGCTGGGTTCGACGGGTGGGTTCTGCTGCTCGATGAGGTAGAACTCATCGGGAAGTACGGCATCGTGGGGCGCGGGCGCTCGTACGGCGAACTTGCGCGCTGGCTCGGTTTCGCCGAGGCCGAGCAATATCCCGGGCTCACGGCCGTTGCGAGCATCACGGATGACTTCGTGTTGGCGATTCTGCAGGGCAAGGACGACCGCAATCTTGTCCCCCCGCGCTTGGCCGTGAAGGACACTCCGGAGGCGCACGCGGACGCGCGCCGTGCGGAGACCGGAATGCTCGTCCTAGATAAGGAGCGAGTCGCCCTGGATCCGCCCACGCCGGAGAGACTGCGCGAGACGTATGACCGTCTCCACGACCTGCACAGCCGGGCGTACGACTGGCCGGCGCCGGAACTTCCCGCTGCGTCCGTGCCCTCGATGATTCCGGCGAACGCACGGCTGCGGTCGTACGTTCGGCGATGGATCCACGAGTGGGACCTGCGCCGCCTCTATCCGGAAGCGTCGATCGACACACAGGAACAGGACCTCCAGATCGACTACCACGAGGACGCGGACCTCGAGCGCTCTGAGTCCGACCAGGACAACTGAGGTCGCATGGCGATCCCGTTCCGGCCGGTGGACCTCGCCGAGGACGACAGCGTCGTCGCGTTCCTCATCGTGGAGGACGACGCGGACCAGTGCGTCCGAGGCGCGCTGTTCGTCATCGATGCGCGCGGTGAGCCCGTAGAGTTCGCGTACAGCAGCGCCTCGGCAGGCGCGGGCGTGCTCTGGCGCCGCGCCGACCTGCGTCACCGCGCCAGGACCGCCTTGCTGCCGAACTTGTTCTCCGCGATACGCGCTGTCCCGGCGCTGGTGCTAGTGCGAGGCGCCGACTTCCCTGATGGCCTGGGCGGTCACATCGAGATGTCGATCCCGACGGCCTACCTCGGGGCGTCTTCTGACGGTGGGGGCACTCACAGCATCACCTGGGAGGGACCGCTCCCCACGCCCGAAAGCGCAGGCGCCCGGCTGATGACGCTACTGACGAAGCGGTCTCTCCTCACCGAGCCGTTCGAGCGCGCCTCGGCGGGCCTCGCGTCGGCGGTAGCGGATGGCTGACACGGAATGGTGGTCGCCGCTGCGCCGCGTGCGGCGCTGGCTCTGGCGCACCACCACGCTCCCCTCGCACCGCGCTCCCCTCGATGAGCGCGCCGCGCCCGCGCCCACGGAACCGCCCCCCGATCACGCTGCCATCGAGGTCACCGCAGTCTGGTGGCTCGATGTGGGCCTTCGACTCGACGATGTCGTGAGCGCCAATGTCCGCCCGGCAGATGCGCAGGCGCACCCCATCGGTACGGTCACAGCCGCACAACCTCTGACGGGCGGGGCCGCCGCTGACGGATCGAGGCCCGCTGAGCCGGGCCAGGACGATCTGCTGGACCGCCTCCGAGCGGCGCTGGCGCTTCCGCTCGACCGGCTGCTCCCGGGTGAGGGATCCGTCATCGAGTGGCCGGGCCCGCTTTACCCCTTCCAACGGGACGGCGTGGAGATGCTGATCAAGCGCGACCGCCTGCTGCTGGCTGATGACATGGGGCTCGGCAAGACGGTGCAGGCGATTGCCGCCATCCGCGTCCTCATCCACCAGCGGCGCCTCGACTCGGCGCTCATCGTTGCGCCCGCGGGCCTCCTCGACCAGTGGCGCGCCGAGTTCGAACGCTGGGCGCCGGAGTTGCGGGTCATCGTGGTGCGGGGCGCGCAGCGCGCGGGACTCTGGCGGTATCCGAGCCACGTCAAGGTGGTGTCGTACGAGACGCTGCGGTCCGACTATTCGTCCGCACTCCCCCAGGGACATCCGCTCGCGGGGAAGTGGAGCGTCGTCGTGCTCGACGAGGCACAGCGGGTGAAGAACCGGGACACGTCGACCAGCGCGACAGCAAAGCGGCTGCATCGAGCGCGTTCATGGGCCATGACGGGGACGCCGCTTGAGAATCGCATCGAGGAGTTGGCGTCGATCCTGGAGTTCGTGGACGGCCGCGGCGCCGAGGCGGGGGTTCGCCCACCCTCGACGGAGCAGATGCTCGCTCGTCACCGCGAGGTGCAACTGCGGCGCAAGAAGTCGGACGTCTTGGACGATCTCCCGCCCAAGCAGCAGATCCGCGTGATGCTCGAACTGACAGCCCCTCAGCGCGCCGCCTACGACCGAGCGGAGCGTGAGGGGATCGTGCGGCTGCAAGCGATGGGCGCAGAGGTCCGCGTCCAGCACGTTCTGGAGTTGATCACGCGGCTCAAGCAACTCTGCAACTTCGAGCCGACTTCGGGAAGTTCAGCGAAACTCGATGAAATGAAGGTTCGGATCGCCGAGTTGGCGGCTGCCGGTCATCGAGCCCTGATCTTCACGCAGTACACGGGCCCAACGTTCGGGGCGGAGGCGCTGGCGGCTTCGCTGGCGGAGTTCCATCCGTTGACCTACACCGGCGCGCTCTCGTCGCGGCTCAAGTCAGACTTGATTGACGCGTTTCGGACGGATCCACGCCATAGCGTGTTGATCCTGTCGCTGAAGGCGGGCGGCGTGGGCCTCAACCTGCAGGAGGCCTCGTACGTCTTCCACTTCGACCGTTGGTGGAATCCGGCCACGGAGCGTCAGGCCGAGGATCGCGCACACCGCATGGGACAGCAGTATCCCGTCACCGTCTACACCTACACCTGCGCCGGAACTATCGAGGAGCGGATCGAGCGCCTGCTGAACGAGAAGCAGGCGCTATTCGATGAGGTCGTGGACGACGTGAGCCTGGCCGTTGACCTCGATCGACACCTCTCCCCGGTCGAACTGTTCGGCCTCGTCGGACTTGAACCTCCGATGGCGCCCACCAGGCACTGAGTCTCTCCACCCTCCGCAACGTCCTCCCCGATCCCTCTCCGCGCGCCACACGCCGCGACGATCGGCCGTTAGGATGCGCCGAGGCGTATGCGCCACGGAGTGAGGGAGCGTCAGATGCGTCGAGCGGTGAAGGTGCTGGGGATTGCGGTCGTGGTGCAGTTGTGCCTCTACGCGGCCGCGCAGGCGGCGAAGGTGGCGCTGCGGCGCCGCGCCGTCGGGGAGCCGGATCCGCTGGCGGATGAATTCGACATCGTCAACATCATGGAGGGGACGGAGTTCGCCTCGCGGGCCGGGGCGCTCCGGGCCGGGACGGTCAAGAACTACGTCGGTGGCGTCGAGGTCGACCTGACCGAGGTGGTGCTGGCGCCCGGCGGCGCGTTCCTCCACGTCGAGACGATCTGCGGCGGCACTGAGGTCACGGTGCCGCGCGGCTGGCGCGTGATCGTCCGAGGCGACGCGATCGCCGGCTCCAACGAACTGCACGGCACGCCCGAGGACGACCTCGACGCCGACTCGCCCACGCTCACCATCGACGCGCGCACGGTCATGGGCGAGCTGGAGGTGCGGGCGGCCGCGCCGGCACGGATGGCCGTGTAGCGC
>JBBDIC010000045.1:27830-37031 GCA_040880625.1 Dehalococcoidia bacterium
GCGGGATCGTTCGCCCGCGCCGACTTGGTGGTCCCCTCGTAAGTTCGCGCGTGTGCGTTGCGGAAGGGCGTCCGCTACGTCGACAAGACGACCTAGTTGTGGGGCTTCCTGTCAGCCCGCGTTGAGGGCGGCCCCCTCGACGGCAGCCAGCATGCTCTGAAAGTTTGTCTTCAGCATCCTGTCGATCACGGGACCGGTCAGTCGACCGATCGGGCCACCCCTAGGCACATACCGGTAGTCGAATGTGATCGCTGTGCCGTCACCGTCGGGCTCAAGGGTGAGCCTGGACTCGGCCTGCTTGAACGGCACGAGAGCGGATGGCTGATTTGTAGTGGCGATCGTACGGCCCTCCTCCCAGGCGGTGACCGTTTCAACCAATGCGCCGACCGGCTTTAGGTCCACCTGGCGGCGGGCACCCACACCGTGGGTCTGGTCGCCGATCGATCGAGAGGCCTTGAGGCCACTCCAGTGGTCCGCCAGGTTCGGGAAATCTGCACAGACGGCCCATACTGAAGGACGAGACGCGGCCACTTGTCGTTGCACGGTGAGGTGGCGTTCGGCCATGATGATCGCTCCCAGGGCGTACAGCAAAATAGTGAACTCAACGAGGAACGGGCTTGCCGTGGCCGCGCATGCCTCCGCGGATCACCCCGCCTCCGGGGCCCCGCCGCAGGCTCACTGTACACGCACGAACTTATGGAGAGGAGCACCTACCGGCTCAGCGACACCTCGAAGGCCTTGGGGCCGCGGAAGAACGGGGTGTCCCACCACTCGATGTCGTCCTCCGGCGTGACGGCCGTGAACTCAGGCCAGCGATCCAGCACCGCCTCGATGGCGCGGGCGGCCTCCAGGCGGGCGAGGTTCGCGCCCAGGCAGTAGTGGATGCCGAACCCGAACGCGAGGTGGTCGCGCGTGCCGGTCTGGCCGGCGAAGCGGTCCACCCGGAACTCCTCGGGGCACTCGAACTTGGCCGGGTCGTGGTTCGCGGCGGCGTACAGGATCAGCAGCGCGTCGCCCGCCTTCACGGCCGTGCCGGCGACCTCCACGTCTTCCAGCGCCCGACGGTAGAAGCCCTGGATCGGCGACTCCCAGCGGAGCGCCTCCTCCAGCATCGGGATCAGCAGGGCGCGGTCGGCGCGCATGCGACGTTGCAGGTCCAGGTCCTCGGAGAGCGCCCGCAGCGTGTGGATGATGAGGTTCGTCGTCGTCTCGTTGCCCGCGACGAGCAGCAGCACGAGGAACGCCACCAGTTCGTTGTCGGAGAGGTGGTCGCCGTCCACCTCCGCCTCCACCAGGCGGGTGAGCAGGTCGTCCTTCGGGTGGGCGCGGCGGTCATGGATCTGCATGTAGAAGTACATGAACAGGCTCGGCTCCACCTCGCCGGCCTGCACGCGGCGCGCGTACTCCTCCATCTCCGCGCGCATCTCCTCGTTGGACCGGTCTGTCCGAGGCGCCTCCTGGCCCACCGCTTCCGCGACCTCCTCGATCGAGTCGTAGCCGTGGTCGGGGATGCGGCCGATGTCCTGGACGATCAGGTTGGACCAGTGCTTGAACTGCGCGTGCATGCTGGGCGGGATGCCGATGATCTCCGCGATGATCTGCACCGGCAGCGGATAGGCGAGGTCGCCCACCACCTCCATGCGCCCGCTCCCGCGCGCGTTCACGGCGTCCAGCAGTTCCGTGATGTACTCGCGGATGCGCGGCTCCCACGCCTCCTCGATGGTGCGGGGCGTGAACGCCTTGGAGACCAGCGAGCGCAACTTGCGGTGGTCCGGCTCGTCGCGGTTGATCATCGAGGGGAACTCGGGGTGCTCGATGCGTGGGCCGCCGAAGACGGAGTTCTTGGACGAGAACCGCTTCGAGTCGTCCAGGATGCCCTTCGCCACCTCGTAGGACGTGACCAGCCAGGCCTTCACGTCGTCGCTCCAGACCAGCGGCGACTCGTCGCGCCACTCGTCGTAGTGGGGGTAGGGGCATTCCTTCATCTCGGACGAGAAGGGGTTGGTCTGCGTCGTCATGAGTGGCTCTCTCCCTCGGGCGGGCGGACGGTCCGGTCGCGTACAGGCGGTACGCATCCTAGCGTCCGTGGGATGCCAAGTGGGCGTTGGGCATCGCGCGGCGGATCAGGCATGATGCCCGCATGGCCGACACCACCGACATCCACACCGCCCCCTTCGACTACGCCGCCATCACCGCCCAGGCAATACCCGGCGCCTGCGACCACGCGATCGCGCGCTCCGACGAGATCCTCGCGGGCGTCGCATCCGTGCCGGACGGCGAGCGCACCCTCGCCAACACGCTCGCGCCCCTCGATGAGGTCGCCAACGTGCTGGGGATCGCCAGCGGCGTCTACGGCTTCATGGCGTATGTCCATCCGGACGAACCGCTGCGCGATGTGGCGCTGGAGTACGAGCAGAAACTCGACACGTACTCCACCAGCCTCGGCTTCCGGGAGGACGTGTACCGCGCCGTCAGCGCCTACGCGGCGACGCCCGAGGCGGCAGCCCTCGACGGCGTGGAGGCGCGCCTGCTGGAGCGCACGCTGCGCGACTACCGGCGCAACGGGTTCGACCTGCCCGCCGCGGAGCGGGCGCGCGTCCAGGAGTTGAAGGAGCGTCTCGTTCCACTCGGCGTCCAGTTCCGTCGCAACATCGACGAGTTCGAGGACTACCTGCTCCTCACGCGCGAGCAACTCAACGGCATGCCGGACTCCTACATCGACCGCCTGCAGACGGTGGAGACGGACGGCGGGCCGCGCTACCGCGTGTCGCTGGACTACCCGGAGATGTACCCCTTCCTGGAGGGTGCGGAGGACGGCGCGCTGCGCGGCGAGTTGTTCGTGAAGAACCACAACAAGGCCGCCGAGGAGAACCTGCCGCTCCTGTCGGAGGCGATCGCGATCCGCGACGAGATCGCCTCGATCCTCGGGTACGCCTCGTGGGCCGCCTACGTGATCGAGACGAAGATGGCGAAGACGCCCGAGGCTGCGGCGGACTTCCTCGCCGACCTCGAGCGCCGCGTGCGCGTGAAGGCGGACCGGGACATCGAGGAACTCCAGGCGTCGAAGCGCCGCCACGTGGGCGACCCGGCGGCGCGCCTGGACATCTGGGACTGGCGCTACTACCAGAAGCGCGTCCAGCAGGAGCAGTTCGAGGTGGACCAGTTCGCCGTGGCGGAGTACTTCCCGCTCCAGGGAACGCTGGACGGCATGTTCGAGGTGTACCAGCGCCTGGTGAACGTGCGCTTCGTGCCGCTGGAGGACACCAAGGCGTGGCACCCGGACGTGCGCCTGTTCCGCGTGGAAGACGCGGACGCCGGCCACCACATCGGTCACTTCTACATGGACCTGCATCCCCGCACGGGCAAGTACGGGCACGCCGCCGCGTTCACGCTGCGCCCGGGCCGCCGCAACGCGGACGGGTCATACCAGGGCGCCGTCTCCTCCATCGTCGCGAACTTCACGAAGCCCGGCCCCGGCTCGCCCAGCCTGCTCCGCCACTCCGAGGTGGAGACGCTGTTCCACGAGTTCGGCCACATCCTGCACCAGGTGATGACGCGCGCGCCCTACGTGCGCTTCAGCGGCACCTCCGTGGAGCGCGACTTCGTCGAGGCGCCCTCGCAGATGCTGGAGCACTGGGTGTGGCAGCCGGACATCCTGCGCGGCTTCGCGCGCCACGTGGAGACCGGCGCGCCGCTGCCGGAAGACCTCCTGGCCCGGATGATCGAGGCGAAGAACGTGGGCAGCGGCGTCCACTACCTGCGCCAGATCTACTTCGCGCGCCTGGACCTGGCCTACCACGCCGCCGGGCGCGACAAGGACACGGACGCCCTGGCCGAGGAACTCCACCCGATCACGGGCTTCGACTTCGTGCCGGACACGCACTTCCAGGGCGGCTTCGGCCACCTCTTCGGCTACGACGCGGGCTACTACGGCTACCTGTGGTCGCAGGTCTTCGGTGACGACATGTTCACCCGCTTCGAGGACGACCCCGTGGCCGGCGAGGCCTACCGCCGTCTCATCCTGGAGTCTGGTGGCGCCCGCGACGGCGCGGACCTCCTCCGCGACTTCCTCGGCCGCGACCCGAAGAACGAGGCGTTCCTGCGGGAGATCGGCCTCGAGGTCTAGCGGGGCATCGAGTCAGCGGGCGGGTGCCGGAGTCCGTCGTAGGGGCGCAGCGTGCTGCGCCCTCCGCCTCCGCGGCCGCGCCTACCGGACCTGGAGCGAGCCGAGCAGGCGCTGCGTCACGGCGGTGATGTCTGCCACCGCGGCGTCGAAGACCTCGGTATTGTGGGCGGCCGGGCGCTGGAAGCCGCTCACCTTGCGCACGAACTGGAGCGCTGCCGCCTCGATGTCATCGGGCGTGGCGGGGGCGGCGTCTTCGGCGCCCTTCGTGGGGCGCAGGCGTTTGATCGAACGGCACATCAGTCCACCGCCACTTCCATGGACTCCATCCCGCGCAACACGATGTGGTCCTTGAACCGCGGCTTCGAGGCGAGCCGCATCGCCGGCCAGCGCTCCAGCATGCGCGGGAAGAGCAACTGCGCCTCCAGCCGCGCCAGCGGCGCGCCGAGGCAGAAGTGGATGCCACGCCCGAACGACATGTGGCCCTTGTCGCCTCGCGCCAGGTCCAGCGCGTCCGCCTCGTGCCACTTCGCCGGGTCGTGGTTCGCCGAGCCCTGCAGGAGGATGATCGACTGGCCCTTGCGGATGCGGCGGCCCCCGATCTCCATGTCCACCAGCGCCGTGCGCCCGTTTGTCTGGACGGGGCTGTCGAAGCGCAGCATCTCCTCCGTCGCCACGTCCACCTGCTCCGGGTGGGCGCGCAGCCACGCCAGTTGGTCCGGGTGGCGCAGCAGCGCCAGCGTCCCGTTGCCGATGAGGTTCGTGGTCGTCTCGTTGCCGGCCACCAGCAGCAGCACCAGCGTGGCGACGATCTCGTCGCGGCTCAGCGTGTCGCCGGACTCCTCCACCTGCACCAGCGCGGTGATCAGGTCGTTCTGCGGCTGCGCGCGACGCTCCTCGATGATCGCCTCGAAGTAGGCCGTCAGTTCGTCGCCGGAGACGCGCGCCTGCGCGAGTTCGTCCGGCGTCACCGTCGGCTCCAGCGGGCGCGCGATGTGGTCCGACCACACCTTGAAGCGCTCGCGGTCCACCGCCGGGATGCCCAGGATTTCCGCGATCACCACGATCGGCAGCGGCACGGCCACGCGGTCCATCAGGTCGAACCGCGTCTCGTCGCCGATGTCCGCGAAGATGTCGTCGATCACGGCCTCGATGCGCGGACGCCACCCCTCGATGGCGCGCGGGGTGAAGGCGCGGCTGACCAGGGCACGCATGCGCGTGTGGTCCGGCGGGTCCAGGTTCAGCATGCTCGCCACGCCCTCCACCGGCTCGCCGCCGCCGTTGCGGGAGATGCGTGCCGTTGGGTCATTGGAGAACCGCTCGTGGTCGCGCAGGATGGCGTCAATGTCCTCGTGGCGGGAGAAGACCCAGCCGCGGATCAGTTCGGAGTAGTGGACCGGGTCCTTCTCGCGCAGACGCCGGTAGAGCGGCACCGGGTCCTCGTACCACTGGAGGGACAGCGGATTGAACGTCACCCCGCTCTGGAGGCGCTCCTTGGTCAGCAGCGCGCGCACCACCACCGAGCGGATCACGCGACGCAGCAGCGTCCGTCGCAGGTTGTTGCGCAGTGAACCTCGGACCCGCGGCGCGGGCCGTTCCGGGGGTGCTTCGGTCGTGGTCATCGTCTGCTCCGTCGGTGCGGGCGCGGATCGTGCGAGGCGTGCCGCCTTGCTTCTGCGGATGATAACGGACGCCGTGCCGCCCTGGACGAACGATGTGGGCCGTTCGCCCGTGGCGGGTAGACTGTCGCCGCTCGGAAGGAACGGCCATGCGCGTCGGGATCTCGCTGTCGAGTTCGTACCGGGTGGAGGACCCACGCGAGGGCGCCCGCTGGATGGTGGAGCGCGCCGCGGCGTCCCGGGATGCCGGCCTGGACTCGCTCTTCGTCGGCGACCACCACGTGACGGGGCCGGGGACGTACTACCAGAACGTGGCCATCCTCGGACGCCTGTTGGCGGAGTGGGGCGACGGCCCGGCGGGCTGCCTGTTCCTGTTGCCGCTCTGGCATCCCGTGCTCCTCGCGGAGCAGGTGGCCACGCTCGCCTCCGTCCACTCGGGGCGCTTCATCATGCAGTGCGCCGTCGGCCCCGCCGACGTGCAGTTCAGCGGCATGGGCGTCGACCCGCGCTTCCGCCCCTCGCGCTTCGAGGAGTGTCTGGACGCCGTCCGCCGCCTCTGGGCCGGCGAGTCCGTGAGCGGCGCGCGGCGCTATGACTTCACGGACGCGCGCATCGCTCCGCTCCCGCCGGAGGAGATCGAGGTGTGGATCGGCGGCGAGGCGGAGGCGGCCATCGAGCGCGCGGCCCGCCTCGGCGATGGGTGGCTGGCGGCGCCCGGCCTGACGCCGGAGCAGGCCGCGGCGCAGGGCGCGCAGTACCGCGCCACGCGCGAGGCCATGGGCGAGCCGCCTCGCGCGGTGGCGATCCGGCGCGATGTCTTCGTCGCCGCCACGGACGAGGAGGCGGAGGCCATCGCCGGGCCGATCGTGGACCGGGGCTATCGAGGTTTCGACCCGAGCGCCGTCGTCTACGGATCGCCCGAGACCGTGGCGGCGAAGTTCCGCGAGTACGCCGCCACCGGGTACACGGACGTCATCGTCCGCAACCTCGTCCCGCACCAGCGGCACGCCATCGAGTGCATCGGCCGCCTGGCCGAGGTGCGCGAGCGCGTCGCGGACGCCTGACGCCGCTCGGGCCACCTCGTGGCCCCCGGGCGCTGGCGGGGCAGCACGCGCGTTGTATGCTTCCGCCGCGCGCGGCAGACGTACGCGCCGGACCGGAGGACCGAGCATGACCTACGAGCACCTGACCCTGGAGCGTCACGGCCACGTCGGCGTCGTGACGCTGGACCGCCCGGAGTCGCTGAACGCCCTGAACCGCCAGTTGCAGGAGGACACCCGCGCCGCCTGTGCGGAGGTGGAGGCGGACGACGACCTGCGCGTGATGATCGTCACCGGCGCTGGCCGCGGGTTCTGCGCCGGCGCGGACCTCTCCGGCGGCGGCCGCCCTCAAGGTGACGAGTCGCCGCCGCAGGCGCAGCGCCTGGACACGCTGTCCTGGGTGGGGCGGCAGGCGGTGGCGTTCTACCGGATGACCAAGCCCACCATCGCCGCGGTCAACGGCGTGGCCGCCGGCGCCGGAATGAGCCTCTCGCTCGCGTGCGACCTGCGCGTGGGGACGCCCAATTCTCGATTCAAGACGGTCTTCGCGGAGCGCTCGCTCTCGCCGGACTCCGGCATGTCCTGGTTCCTCCCGCGCATCGTCGGCTACTCGCGCGCCATCGACCTCATCGCCACCAGCCGTGCCGTCGACGCCGACGAGGCGTACCGCATCGGCCTGCTGGACCGCCTCGTCCCGGAAGACCGGTTGCTGGAGGAGTCTCTGGCGCTGGCGGACCAGATCGCCGCGCTGCCGCCCATGGCGATCCGCAGCGGCAAGCGCGTCACGCAGTGGAACCTGACGGTGGACCTCGAAACCGCGCTCCGCAACGAACTGCACGGCCTGGACTACGCCCGCAAGGCCCCCTACGACGTGGCCGAATCGCGCGCCTCGTGGGTAGAGAAGCGCGCCCCCGACTTCACGGGGACGTAGGGCGCGTCAATCTCCGTATGGCGGCCGTTCGAGGCGTTCGGTGACGTCACCTTGGGGTGTCACGCTGGTGGCGCACGCACCATGTCCGATGCCTGGCGTCGATACGACGATCGTTCCGTCGTCCAGGAACAGGCGGTATTCGTCGCCCCCATAGTGGAGCTGGTGATAGCCGTCCGCGCCGGGTCCGAGCGTCACGCCGAGCGCGTCGAGGTCTATGTACAGGTCGTGGTGGGTGGGGAGTTCCTCGATCTCCCCGTCGACCGAAACACCGAACTGGCCGAACTGGAAGGTCTGGTCGTTCAGCCAGACCTCTCCGCCGCAGCCTCCCGCATACCCGGTGTGGAAGCGCAAGACTTCCGCGCCCGTCGCAGTGAACAAGTGGGCCGTCTCCCCTCCGCCGATTTCGCTGACATAGAGGTATTGGTCGTCAGGTGACCAGCGAGGGTTCCCCCAGAAGCCCCCTTCGATCTCCCAGAGCGTTGCCCCCGTCAGGTCGAAGACACGGACAGCATCGCTGGTCACCAGGGCCAGTCGATCGCCCTCGTGCGAGTAACGCACTGCGACCTGGCTGAACTCTGGCACGGTGGTGATGAAGTCCGGGCCCGTCCGGGCTTGCCCAATGGTCCCGCCGTCAAGAACGGGACGAGTCCAGAGCGAGAGCACGTTCTGACTGTTGCAACCGGCGCGGTCGCAATAGCCCGCGTCAGCGACGGCCTGACGTCCCCATGCGTACGAGCCGGGTCCGACATCGACGCCGATCTGTAGGTCGCCACGACCGTTCCCCTGCTGGTCAAACCAGGACAGCATGCCTCCCTCATGCGTGTAGCCCAGGAAGCCGTCTCCGTTCGCGCTGTACGAAACCGGGATGGCGCTGAGTCCGTCGACCACACGGTCGTCGCCGGTGTCCGTGCGTAAGAGGTGAAACTCATCGCCGTCCGGCCAGATGATGTAGTCGCCCGCCGGTGACACTCCGAATTCACCGCCGAATGCACCGAACACCCATGCCTCGGCGTGGCCGGTGTCCGGCTCCACAAACACCACGGCGGGCGTCACATCGATCGGCTCGCCGAGCGGGAACTCGACGCGGTAGGGCGGCCCGGACGCTGGCGTCGCGCTCGCTGTCGGCGTCATCTCGGTCGCGACGGCCGCCGGTGAGGGCGTAGCGGTCGGGTCCTCGCTGGCCCCGCCGGCGCCGCCGCGCCCGCCATCGAGCGCCATCCACAGCAGCGCGCCAGCCACGACCGCGGCGGCGCCCGCTGCTCCGAGGCGCAGCCAGGACGCGAGCAGGCCGAAGCGATCGAGCGCCCTCGCGGAGACGGGGGCCGGGGCGCCCTCCCAGGACGCGAGGGCACGCCGGTCGGGCAGTTCCAGTTTCGTGAGCATGCTGGAGACGTGCGTGCGTACCGTGTTCACGCTGACGTCGAGGCGCTCCCCGATTTCGGCGTTCGAGCGGCCCTCCCGGACGCCTTCGAGGACGCGCCACTCGGC
>JBBDIC010000046.1:0-17171 GCA_040880625.1 Dehalococcoidia bacterium
GAGGCGAACGACGAGACCGAGAACAAGGGCGAGGCGCAGTCATGAAACTGCAGGTCATGGACTTCGCCGGACAGGCGACGCAGGAGATCGACGTCGACGACGCGGTGTTCGGCATTGAGCCGAACGGCCCGGTCGTCCACCAGACGCTGCTCGCGCAACTGGCGGCGCGGCGCTCCGGCTCGCACAGCACCAAGACGCGCGGCCAGGTCCGCGGGTCCACGCGCAAGATCCGGCGCCAGAAGGGCCTGGGCATGGCGCGCCAGGGCTCCATCCGCGCGCCACAGCACCGCGGCGGCGGCGTGGTCTTTGGCCCGACGCCGCGCGACTACACCCAGCGCCTGCCGAAGCGCATGCGCCGCCTGGCGATCCGCTCCGTCCTCTCCGCCCGCGCGGCGGAGGGCCGGCTGATGGTGGTGGAGGGCCACTCCATGGACGCCCCGTCCACGAAGTCCGTGTTGCGTCTCCTGGAGGCGAGCGGCGCGGGCAACTCCTCCCTGATCGTGACGGCGGCAGCCGACCGTGTGCTGCTGAAGTCCGCGCGCAACATCGAGGGTGCGTCCCACACCTCCGCGGACACGCTGAGCGTGGCCGAGATCCTGGGTCACCGCACGCTGGTGCTCACGGTGGACGCCGTGCGCCGCGTGGAAGCCCTCTGGGGCGGCGAGCGCGCCTCGGGGCGCCCTCGGACGGCGGCCGGCGCGGCTGCCGGGGTGGAGGCGTAACCGATGCCGAAGCAAATCCACGCGTACGAGGTGCTGCGGCGGCCGGTGGTGACGGAGAAGAGCACCGCCCTGGCCGGCCAGCGCAAGTACGTGTTCGAAGTGGCGGTGGCCGCGAACAAGCCGCAGATCAAGGAAGCGGTGGAGCGCGCCTTCGACGTCAAGGTCGAGGCAGTGAATACAACGATGGTGCGCGGCGCGCGCAAGCGGAGCCGGTCCGGCCGTCCGTCCGGTGAAGCGCCGCGCTGGAAGAAGGCGATTGTGACCCTGACCGAGGGCAACACGATCGAATTCTTCGAAGGCGTGTAGGGGGCCTGCGATGCCAATCCAGAAGTTCCGCCCCACCTCGCCCGGCCGGCGTGGCGCGAGCGGCTACACGTTTGACGAGATCACGAAGAAGGCGCCTGAGAAGAGCCTGCTGACCTCCAAGAAGCGGATCTCCGGGCGCAGCAAGGGCAGGATCTCCGTCCGCCACCGCGGCGGCGGGGCGAAGCGGCGCATCCGCATCATTGACTTCAAGCGCGACAAGTTCGGCGTGCCGGGCACCGTGCGCGCCATCGAGTACGACCCCGGGCGGTCGTCGCGCATTGCGCTGGTGTTCTACGCGGACGGCGACAAGCGCTACATCCTGGCGCCGGACGGCGTGAAGGTGGGCACGGAGATCATGAGCGCGGACAACGCGCCGATCGCTCCGGGCAACACGCTGCCGCTGTCCGCCATCCCGACGGGCACGGCGGTCCACAACGTGGAGATGACGCCCGGCCGCGGTGGCCAGCTGGCGCGCTCCGCCGGGGTGGGCATCCAGTTGATGGCGCGCGACCAGGGCTATGCCCTGCTGCGCATGCCGTCCGGCGAGATGCGCCAGGTGCTGGAGGGCTGCCGCGCCACCATCGGCGTGGTGGGCAACCTGGAGCACCAGCAGGTGAAGTTGGGCAAGGCCGGCCGCAACCGGCACCGCGGCCGCCGGCCGCAGGTGCGCGGCTCCGTGATGAACCCCGTTGACCACCCGCACGGCGGTGGCGAGGGCAAGGCGCCGGTGGGCATGCCCGGTCCGAAGACGCCGTGGGGCAAGCCGGCACTGGGATACCGCACGCGCAACAACAAGCGGACGGACAAGTACATCATCCGCCGCCGCGGCGCCGGCCGGCGATAGGAGGGAGGGCACGTGTCTCGATCTACGAAGAAGGGCCCGTTCGTCCACCCGAAGTTGTGGAAGAAGGTCCTGGCGAACCAGAACATGGAGCGCCGGGAGATCATCCGCACGTGGTCGCGGGCCAGCACCGTGCTGCCCGAGATGGTGGGCCTCACCATCGCCGTGTACGACGGGCGGCGGCACGTGCCGGTGCTCTGCACGGAGAACATGGTGGGCCACAAACTGGGCGAGTTCTCGTTCACGCGGACGTTCCGCGGCCACAAGGGCAAGTCCGAGTTGTCCTCGAGGAAGCGCTAGATGGAAGTGCGAGCGCTCGCGAAAGACCAGCCCGTGTCGCCTCGCAAGGTGCGGCTCGTCCTCGACGTGATCGAGGGGCGGCCGGTGGAAGAGGCGCTGACGCTGCTGTCGTTCATGCCACAGCCGGCGGCGCGGATGGTCTGGAAGGTCCTGAAGTCCGCCGCGTCCAACGCGGAGAACAACTTTGACCTGAACCCGGACGGGTTGCGGGTCAAGAAGGCGGTGGCCGGTGACGGCCGCACGCTGAAGCGATGGCGCGCGCGCTCGCGCGGACGTGCGGCCCCGATCCTGAAGCGCCATGCGCACATCGAGGTCACCGTCGAAGGAGACGAGTACTAATGGGCCGGAAGGTACACCCGTACGGGTTCCGGGTCGGCGTCACGAAGGACTGGCAGTCCAAGTGGTTCGCCCCCCACACCCAGTACGCCAACCTGGCGCTGGAGGACAAGCGTCTCCGCGACCTGATCATGAAGACCCTGCCGGACGCCGGCGTGGCGCGCATCGCCGTGGAGCGCAACGCGAACCAGATCACCATGACGGTGTTCACCGCCAAGCCCGGCATTGTCATCGGGCGCGGCGGGCAGAACGCGGAGATGCTCCGCACGCTGCTCCAGAACGCCACCGAGAAGCGCGTGCGCCTCAACATCGAGGAGATCCGCGTGCCGGAACTGGACGCGCACCTGGTGGCGCGCTCCGTGGCGGACCAGTTGGAGCGCCGCGTGGCCTTCCGCCGCGCGATGAAGCAGAGCGTGCAGCGCACCATGCAGCGCGGCGCGCTGGGCTGCCGCATCAAGATCGGCGGCCGCCTGGGCGGCTCCGAGATGTCGCGCGTGGAGCAGGAACTGCAGGGCCAGGTGCCGCTGCACACCCTGCGCGCAGACATCGACTACGGCCAGGCAGAGGCGCGGACCACGTTCGGCGTCATCGGCGTGAAGTGCTGGATCAACAAGGGCGAGATCACCCCGGAGAACAACCCGCTCTACGTGACCTCCGTCGAGGGGAGCGACTAACGCCATGTTGATGCCGCGACGCACGAAGTACCGCAAGCAGATGCGCGGCAAGATGCGCGGCGCTGCCACGCGTGGCAACTCCGTGGTCTTTGGCGAGTTCGGCCTGCAGGCGCAGACCAGCGGCTGGGTGGACGCGCGACAGATCGAGTCCGCTCGACGCGCGATCACGGGCACGCTGAAGCGCGGCGGCAAGGTGTGGATCCGCATCTTCCCGGACAAGCCGGTCTCCAAGAAGCCGGTGGAAGTCCGCATGGGTGGCGGCAAGGGCGCGACGGACCGCTGGGTCTGCGTGGTCCGCCGCGGTCGCGTCCTGTTCGAGGTGGCCGGCGTGCCGGAAGACCGCGCGCGGGAGGCCTTCCGCAAGGCGCACCACAAGTTGCCGCTGGACACGAAGGTGATCGCGCGCGAGGAGGTCTACCAATGAGCCGGCAGGACGTCCGCACGCTGCGCGACCAGTCAGACGAGGCGCTGGAGCGTGAACTCGCCCAGGCGCACGAGGCGCTGTTCCGGCTGCGCTTCCAGGGATCGACCCGCCAGTTGGCGGACAACTCCCAGATCGGTAAGGGGCGCCGGCGGCTGGCGCTGATCAAGACGTTGCTGCACGAGCGTCGGCTGGCCAACCTGGCCGTCGACGCGAGTGTCGAATAGCCCACGGGCGAAGTAGGACAGACGTATGGCGGACGAACCGAAGGTCAACCGCAAGTCGCGCACGGGCACGGTGGTGTCGGACAAGAACGACAAGACCATCGTGGTCGCGATTGAGCGCGCCTCGCGGCACCGGATCTACCACAAGGTGATCCGGCGCACGAAGCGCTACCACGCGCACGACGAGGCCAACACGGCCACCCTCGGCGACCTCGTGCGCATCGAGGAGGCTCGCCCCACCAGCAAGACCAAGCGCTGGCGGCTGGTGGAGGTCCTGACGGAGCGCGAGGTGGCGCGCGTGGCGCCGGAGTCGATCGACCAGTCGCTCGTGGAGGAAGTGCAGCGGTCCGCCGCGCGCGCCACCACGGAGGACGAGGCCTCGGAGACCGTGGTCGCGGCCGAGACCGAGGCAGCGCCGGAGGCATCCGCCGAGGCCTCGCCGCCTGAGGGTGACGTCGAGGCTGCCGCTGGCGATGAAGCCGGTGCGGACGCGGACTCCGACGAGGAGGCCGGGTCATGATCCAGCAGGAGTCGCGGCTGAAGGTGGCCGACAACTCGGGCGCGCGGGAGATCCTGTGCATCCGCGTGCTGGGCGGCTCGAAGCGGCGCTACGCCACCGTGGGAGACATCATCGTCGCCTCCGTGAAGGAAGCGCAGCCGAACGGCGCGATCAAGGCCGGGGACGTGGTGCGCGCCGTGGTGGTGCGGACCACGCAGCCGGTGCAGCGGCCGGACGGCTCCGTGATCCGCTTCGACGAGAACGCAGCGGTGCTGGTGAACGACCGGCAGGGCGCCCCTCGAGGGACCCGCATCTTCGGGCCGGTGGCGCGCGAACTGCGCGAGACCCGGTTCATGCGGATCATTTCGCTGGCCCCGGAGGTGCTGTAGATGGCAGCGAAGATCAAGCGCAGTGACGAGGTGCAGGTGCTGGCGGGCAAGGACCGCGGCCGCCGCGGCGCGGTGCGCCAGGTGCTGACCGCGGACGGCCGCGCGATCGTCACCGGCATCAACATGGTCAAGAAGCACCGCAAGTCCGGCGGGCCGCAGCAGCCCGGCGGCATCATCGACATGGAGGCGCCGATCCAGTTGTCCAACCTGGCGGTGGTCTGCCGCTCCTGCGGCAACGCCGTGCGTGTGGGATTCCGCGTGCTGGAGGATGGACGCAAGGTCCGCGTCTGCAAGAAGTGCAACGAGGCGATCGACTAATGCCCACCGCAGTTGCCAACGTCCAACCACGCCTGCACCAGCGCTTCCGCGAGAACATCGCGGACCAGATGCGCCAGGAGTTCGGGTACGAGAACGTGATGCAGGTGCCCACCGTCAAGAAGATCTCGGTGAACATCGGCCTGGGCGAAGCCGTGGAGAACGCCAACGCCGTGGAGTCCGCGATGAAGGACGTGACGGCCATCACCGGCCAGCGCCCGTTCATCCGGCGCTCCAAGCAGGCGATCTCCAACTTCAAACTGCGGGAGGGCATGCCCATCGGCGTGGCCGTCACGCTGCGCGGCGCGCGCATGTGGGAGTTCCTGGACCGGCTGATGTCGGCCGGCCTCCCCCGCATCCGCGACTTCCGCGGCGTACCGGACGAGGCGTTCGACGGGCGCGGCAACTACTCCCTGGGCATCACGGAGCAACTCATCTTCCCGGAACTGTCGTTCGACGATGTGGACCGGGTGCGTGGGCTGCAGGTCAACATTGTCACCTCCGCCCGGACGGACGCGGAGGGGAAGCGGCTGCTCGAACTCCTCGGCATGCCGTTCGCGAAGAAGTAGGTCAGCGATGGCGAAAGAATCGAAACTCGCCCGCAACGCAAAGCGTGCCCGCTGGGTGGAGCAGTACGCGGCGAAGCGGAAGGATCTCCAGGCCATCATCAATGACCCGGAGGCCGACAGCGACGTGAAGATGGACGCCTACCGGCGTCTGTACAAACTGCCGCGGGATTCGAGCCCCACCCGGTTCGTGAACCGCTGTCAGATCTCGGGCCGCCCGCGGGCGTACATGCGGGACTTCGGCGTCTCGCGAATCGTGTTCAGAGAATTGGCGCGTCAGGGCATGCTGCCCGGCGTCAAGAAGGCTTCGTGGTAGTCGGCCGTCAGACCCTGAACGCAGGGCTGGACGCACCGAAACTCCCGAAGGAAGGCAGGCGACGCGGATGACGACATCCGATCCGCTGGCAGACATGTTTACGCGCATCCGCAATGCGGCTGCCGCCAACCACGAAGACGTGCGTGTGCCGTCCTCCAAGGTGAAGCGGGCCGTGGCGGAGGTGCTCCACCAGGAAGGGTTCCTGCGCGGTATCTCGGATGTGACCGAGGGCCCGCGGGACTACCTGAAACTGGACATCACGTACGCGGACGACCGCAAGGCTGTGATCTCCGGCATCCGCCGGGTGTCCCGCCCCGGCCTCCGTGTCTACGTCAGCAAACAAGAGATCCCGCGGGTCTTCGGTGGCCTGGGGGTCGCGATCATGAGCACGTCGCAGGGCGTCATGTCCGGCCGCGAGGCCTGGCGACGCAAAATCGGCGGCGAAGTGCTCTGTTACGTCTGGTAGGCGGCTATGTCGCGAGTCGGTAAATCGCCCGTCCCGATCCCCGGAGGCGTCGAGGTCAACCTCGACACCCGTCTGATCCGCGTGAAGGGGCCCAAGGGCAGCCTGGAGCAGGCGCTGCACGAGACCGTCAGCGTCTCCGTGGCCGACGGCACGGTGGTGGTCACGCGCCCGGACGACAAGCCGGAGTCGCGCGCCCTCCACGGCCTGACGCGCGCGCTGATCGCCAACATGGTGAGCGGCGTGACGGAGGGCTACCGCAAGTCCCTGGAACTCCAGGGCACCGGTTACCGCGCCCAGATGCAGGGCGCCACGCTGGTGCTGTCGGTGGGCTACTCCCACCCCGTGGAGATGCCGCCGCTGGGGGGCGTGCAGATGACGGTGGAGAACAACACGCTCATCCACGTGGATGGGATCGACAAGCAGGTGGTGGGGCAGCAGGCTGCCCTGATCCGCCGCGTGCGTCCGCCGGAGCCGTACCACGGCAAGGGCATCCGCTACCGCGGCGAGGTGATCAAGTTGAAGGCCGGAAAGTCGAAGGGCCGCTAGATGGCGATCAAGACCAGGCACGCTGCCCGCGTCCGGCGCCACACGCGCGTCCGCCGTCGCACCACGGGGACGCCGGAGCGCCCTCGGCTGGCGGTGTTCCGCTCCAACCAGCACATCTACGCGCAGGTCATTGACGACGCTGCCGGCCGCACCGTGGCGGCCGCGTCGGACATGGAGAAGGATCTGCGCGCCACGGTAGACACAAAGCGCGCGCTCGCCGGCAAGGTCGGCGCGCTCGTGGCCCAGCGCGCGAAGGCCGCCGGCGTGGAGGCCGTGGTCTTCGACCGCGGCGGCTTCCGCTACGCCGGTCGCGTGAAGGCGCTGGCCGAGGCCGCGCGCGAGGAAGGACTGGTGTTCTGATGGTCCAGGCACAGGGCCCAGGCGGCCCTCGCCGTGGCGGTGGTGGCGGCGGTGGCCGTCCCCCGCGGGGCGACCAGAACCGCGGCCCGCGTCGTGACCGGCGCCGGGGCGAGGAAGACGACGGCCCGGAGTTCATCGAGAAGGTCGTCTACATCAACCGCGTGGCGAAGGTCGTCAAGGGCGGCCGGCGCTTCTCGTTCACCGCGATCGTCGTCGTCGGCGACGGCCAGGGCCGCGTGGGCTTCGGCATGGGCCGCGCCAACGAGGTGCCGGAGGCCATCCGCAAGGGCGGCGTGATCGCACGGCGCAGCATGTTCCGCGTCCCGATGCGTGAAGGCACGATCGCGCACGACACGATCGCCCACTTCAAGGCCACGCGCGTCCTCATGCGCCCGGCCGCGCCCGGCACCGGCATGATCGCCGGCGGTGCGGTGCGCGCCGTCATGGAGGCGGCCGGCGTCACGGACATCCTGACCAAGACCTACGGGTCGCGGAACGCAGTGAACGTGGTGCGCGCCACCGTGGACGGCCTGAAGGCCATGCGTCACCCGGAGCAGGTGCGCCGCGCCCGCCTGGCAGCCGCCGCGGCGCCGAGCGCGTAAGGAGCACCGGTTACATGGCGACACTGCGCATCACCTGGAAGAAGTCGGCCATCGGCTACTCGAAGGATCAGAAGGCCACCGTCCGCGCGCTTGGCCTGAAGCGGCTCAACCACCAGGTGGAGCAGCAGGACACGCGCGACATCCGAGGCATGATCGACAAGGTCCGTCACCTGGTGACGGTGGAGGAGGTCCAGTAATGGACCAGCACACGCTGCGACAGGCTCCCGGCGCCAAGCGCCCGCGCAAGCGCGTGGGCCGCGGTGACTCATCTGGCCACGGCCGTACTGCGAGCCGCGGCATGAAGGGCCAGAACAAGCGCGGGGGCACGCGCCCCGGCTTCGAGGGCGGCCAGATCCCGCTGGTGCGGCGCCTGCCGCGTCTGCGCGGCTTCAAGAACCCCACGCGCACCGAGTTCCTGGCGATCAACCTGAGCACGCTCACCGACCGCTTCGAGGCGGGCGCCACCGTGGACGGCGACTCGCTGTTCGCGGTTGGCCTGCTGAAGAACGCGCGCGAGCCGTACAAGATCCTGGCGCGCGGCGAACTGGGCCACGCGCTCACGGTGAAGGCGCCGCGCATCTCTGAGAGCGCGAAGGCGGCGATCGAGGCGGCCGGTGGGTCGTTCGACGAGACCGCGCCGGCGGACCGCACGCCCCGCAACCGCATCCACCGCCGCAAGGCGCAGGAGGCCTAGCGCATGTCCGCGTTCGGTGGCGCACCGGCTGCCCCTCGGCGTGAGAACGCACGCCCTCGCCTGTTGCAGGCGGGGATCGAAGCGTTCGGCCAGGCCGACGTCCGCGCGAAGATCCTCTTCACGCTGGGCATGCTGCTGGTGTTCCGCTTCGTCGCGCACATCCCCGTGCCCGGCGTGGACCGCGAGCAACTCCAGCAGACGTTCGACGCGAACGCGGTGCTGGGCTTCCTGAACATCTTCTCCGGCGGCGCGCTGCAGAACCTGTCCGTGGCCGCCCTGGGCGTCTACCCCTACATCACGGCCACGATCGTCATGCAGTTGGCGACGCCGATGATCCCGCGCCTGCAGGCGCTCTCCCAGGAGGGCGAGTCCGGCCGGCAGCGCGTGCAGATGTACACGCACTACATGACGGTGCCGCTGGCGGCCTTCCAGGGCTACGCGCAGTTGATCCTGATCCAGCAACTGGGCGGCATCACCAACGTGGGCTTCACCGGCGGCAACGCGCTGCCGACCATCGCCACGCTGTTCTCGATGGTGGCCGGGACGATGTTCCTGGTGTGGCTGGGCGAACTGATCTCGGAGCAGGGGATCGGCAACGGCATCTCGATCATCATCCTGGGCGGCATCGTCGCCGGCATCCCGGGCCTGATCGGCCGCGGCGTCCTCACGGGGACCGGCGCGGCCCTCGGCGGCATCCTGCTGCTGGTGATCATCGCGCTGGCGGTGGTGTCGCTGATCGTCCTGTTCCAGGAGGCGCAGCGGCGCATCCCCGTGCAATACGCCAGGTCGTCATTCAGGGGCGGACGCATGTACCGCCAGCAGGGTCAGTCGCACATTCCGTTGCGCGTGAACTCCGCCGGCATGATCCCGCTGATCTTCGCCACCTCGATCATGATCTTCCCGCCGATCTTCTTCCAGTTCATCGCCGAGACGGGCGACGTGGGCTGGATCGCGAACCTGGCGAGGACCCTCGAGGGGTTGTTCTCGCCCACGGGGCTCCTCTACTGGGGCGGCACGTTCGTGCTGGTGGTGGGGTTCACGTTCTTCTACACGATGGTGGTGTTCAGCAACCAGAACCTGGCGGAGAACCTGCAACGGCAGGGCGGCTTCATCCCGGGCATCCGGCCGGGCCGTCCGACGCAGGAGTACATCACGCGCGTCCTGGTGCGCATCACCTGGGGCGGCGCACTGTTCCTGGGCTTCATCGCTGTGCTGCCGTTCCTGGCGACGAGCCTCACCAACGTGCAGGCCCTCCAGATCAGCGCCACCGGTCTCCTGATTGTGGTGGGCGTGGTGATCGACACCATGCGACAGATCGAGGCGCAGATGATGATGCGCAACTACGAGGGGTTCATCTCCTGATGCGACTGATCCTCCTGGGACTCCCCGGCGCCGGCAAGGGCACGCAGGCCAACGTGCTCGCCGCGAAGCAGGGGCTGCTCCACATCTCCACGGGCGACATGTTCCGCGAAGCCGCCGCCGAGGGCACTGACCTGGGCAAGCAGGCGCAGGAATTCATGACCGCCGGCCAACTCGTCCCGGACGAGGTGACCATCGGCATGCTGCTGGAGCGCATCGCCAAGCCGGACGCGAGTGCCGGCCTGATGCTGGACGGCTTCCCGCGCACGATCGCGCAGGCGGAAGCCCTCGACCGGGCGCTCGCCGAGCAGGACGCACAGATCGATGCGGTGCTGTACATCAAGGTGCCGGAGGCAGACCTGGTGGACCGCCTCACCGGCCGCTGGTCCTGTCCGGAGTGCGGCGCGATCTACCACACGCAGTCGAAGCCGCCGAAGGCCGAGCGCGTCTGCGACGAGTGCGGCGCCGCCCTCACCCAGCGCCACGACGACCAGCCGGAGACGGTGAAGGCGCGCCTGGAGGCGAACCGCGCCTGGACGGAGCAACTGGCCGCGTTCTACGAGCGCCAGGGCAAACTCCACGAGGTCGACGGTACGGGCGAGCCCGAATCTATCACCGCCAGGTTGCTGGAGGCCCTGCACGGGGTGTCCGCTGGCAGCCGGAAGGCGTAGACTGGAATGTCTGTCGAGTTGAAGTCGTCCCGCGAGATCGAGGTGATGCGCCAGTCAGGTCGCATCAACGCCGAGGTTCGCGCACTCCTGTGCGAAGCGATCCGCCCAGGAGTGACCGGCATCGAACTCGACCGGCTGGCGAAGGAAGCCATCGCCGAGCGCGACGCGTTCCCGACGTTTGTCGGGTACGCGCCCCACGGGAAGCCGCCCTACCCGGGCGCGATCTGTTTCTCGGTCAACGAGGAACTGGTCCACGGCATCCCCACGGAGCGCGCGCTGGTGGAGGGCGACATCGTCAGCATTGACCTGGGCGTGACCTACGGCGGGTACGTCTCCGATGCGGCGTTTACGGCGCCGGTGGGGGAGGTTCCCGCAGAGGTGCGTGCGCTGCTGGACGCCACGCGGGACGCGCTCTGGGCGGGCATCCACGCCGCGCAGGCGGGCAACCGGCTCGGGGACGTCTCCGCCGCCATCGGCGGCAAGGCGCAATGCCGTCCGGCGGTGGACGGCCAGGAGACAGAGGGAGCGTACGGGATCGTGCGCGGCTATGGCGGACACGGCGTGGGCCGGAAGATGCACATGGAACCGCACATCCCGAACTACGGGACGCCTGGAAAGGGACTGAAGCTCCTGCCCGGCATGGTGCTGGCGCTGGAGCCGATGTTCGCCCTGGGCGACCCGGACACGGTGGAGACTGACGACGAGTGGACGGTGGTCATGGTGGACGGCCGCCTCTCGGCACATTTTGAAGAGACGGTGGCGATCACCGAGGACGGCCCGGAGGTTTTGACCCGCATCTCCTAGATGCGGGCGTTATGGCCAGAGGACGCAGACCAGCACGTGGGCCACGAGAGCCGAAAAAAGAGGTCATCGAGGTCGAGGGTGTCATCCGCGAAGCGCGGCCCAACGCCATGTTCGACGTGGAGTTGGCCAACGCACACCACGTGCTGGCGGGCATCTCCGGACGCATGCGGATGAACTACATCCGCATCGTCATCGGTGACCGGGTGCTGGTGGAGTTGAGCCCGTACGACCTGAGCCGGGGACGCATCACGTATCGGTTCAGGTAACGGTCCGCAGTGATGAGGAGACGCCGATGAAAGTGTCGGCATCAGTCAAACGACGTTGCGACAAGTGCCAGATCATCCGCCGGCATGGCCATTTGCGGGTGATCTGCAGCACGAAGAAGCACAAGCAGCGGCAGGGCTAGGAGCAGGACGATGGCACGAATCGCCGGGGTAGACATTCCCCGCGACAAGCAGATCGCCTTCTCGTTGCCGTACGTCTACGGCATCGGACGGCCCACGGCGTCCCGGATCCTGACGCAGACCAGCATCGCCCCCACCACCATGGTGCGCGACCTGACGGACGACGAGGTGTCTCGCCTCCGCGCGGTCGTCGAGGGCGAGATGATCGTGGAGGGCGACCTCCGCCGCGTGGTGCGCGGCAACATCCAGCGGCTGCTGGAGATCAACTGCTATCGGGGCATGCGGCACCGCCGTGGCCTGCCGGTGCGCGGCCAGCGGACGAAGACCAACGCCCGCACCCGCCGCGGCACCAAGAAGACGGTGGCCGGCAAGAAGAAGGCTGCTAAGAAGTAGGCGTAGCGACGAAGGCGGACCGGTATGGGCCGAGCACGACAACAGACCCGTGGGCGACGCCGAGAGCGGAAGAACATTCCGCGCGGCCGTGCCTACGTGTCCTCCACGTTCAACAACACCATCATCACGATCACCGATCCCAACGGAAACACGGTGGCGTGGGCGAGTTCGGGCGTGGCCGGCTTCAAGGGATCGCGTAAGAGCACCCCCTACGCCGCGCAACTCGCCGGCGAGAAGGCCGCGCAGAACGCCATGGAGCACGGCATGCGCGAGGTGGACGTGTCCATCAAGGGCCCCGGTCCCGGCCGCGAGGCCGCGATCCGCGCCCTGGCTGCTGCCGGCCTGCGCGTGAGTTCCATCAGAGACATCACCCCCATCCCGCACAACGGTTGCCGCCCGCGGCGCCGTCCGCGGACGTAGGAGCCCAGGAGGACCCATGGCTCGCTATACCGGGCCCAAGTGCCGGAAGTGCCGCCGTTACGGGGTTTCCCTGTGCGGCACCAACAAGTGCGCGCTCCAGCGGCGGCAGAACCCGCCCGGGCCGCGCCCGACCCGTCGTCGGAAGATCTCCGACCGCGGGCAGCAGCTGATCGAGAAGCAGAAGGTGCGCTACGCCTACGGTCTGATGGAGGGCCAGTTCCGCCGCTACTACGACCGCGCCCACCGGC
Source organism: Dehalococcoidia bacterium (assembly GCA_040880625.1). Classification (GTDB taxonomy): domain Bacteria; phylum Chloroflexota; class Dehalococcoidia; order UBA2979; family UBA2979; genus W-Chloroflexi-9. The sequence goes on from JBBDIC010000046.1 coordinate 12,877, forward strand.
GCGAGGGCGTGGCGGGGAACAACCTGATGCAGATGCTGGAAGAGCGTCTGGACAACGTGGTCTACCGGATGGGCTTTGGCTCCACCCGCGCCCAGGCGCGCCAGATCGTGACCCACGGCCTCGTGTCCGTGGACGGCAAGAAGTTGAGCATCCCCAGCGCGCGCGTGAAGGTGGGCCAGGAGGTCTCCTTCACAGACCGCGGGAAGAAGAGCGGGTTCTACAAGATCCTGCAGGACGAACTCAAAGGCCGGGACGTTCCCGGCTGGGTGGCAGTGGACCGCGACGCGATCTCCGGCCGCATGGTCGGATCGCCCGGTCCGGGTGATTGGGAGCCGCATTTCAACCCCAACGCCGTGATCGAGTACTACTCGCGCTAAGGCGCGAGCCATTGAGTCCCACTCGCGCCCCGGCGCGGGTCATTGCACTCGTCGCCCGGGGGGACGCCCGCGGGCTGGAGACGAGAGAGGTGCCGTTTGGCCGACCTGTTGCAGCCGACGATCAACATCGAGACCGAGGAGGAGGACTACATCCACCTCGTCGCGGAGCCGCTGGAACGCGGCTACGGGACGACGCTGGGTAACGCGCTCCGGCGCGTCCTGCTGTCCTCGCTCCCCGGCGCCGCGATCACGTCCGTCCGCATCGAGGGCGTGGAGCACGAGTTCTCCACCGTCCCGGGGATGAAGGAGGACGTGACCGAGTTCCTCCTGAACCTGAAGGAGGTCCGCCTCCGCGCCTACGCAGACCGTCCCGCGCGCCTCTTCCTGGAGGTCAGCGGCGAGGGCGCCGTGACCGCCGGGCAGATCCAGGCCACCGCGGACTACGAGATCGTGAACCCGGACCAGCACCTGGCGACGCTCGACTCGAAGGACGCCGCGCTGGTGGTGGACCTCAACGTGGAGTCAGGCCGGGGCTACCTGCCGGCCACCCACGCGGAGGGCCTGCCGATCGGCGTGATCCCGGTGGACGCGCTATTCAGCCCCGTCCGCCGCGTGAACGCGAAGATCGCCAACACGCGCGTGGGCCAGGACACTAACTACGACCGCCTGGACCTGGAGATCTGGACGGACGGCACGCTGGACGGACAGGGCGCTGTTGCCCTGGCCGCGGAGGTACTGCGCGAGCAGTTCGCCCCCTTCCAGTTGCTCGGCCGCTCCACCCAGGTACTGGAGACCGCCACCCACGAGGAGGCTCAGCCGTTCGAGGGCTACGACATGCCCATCGAGCAGTTGGACCTGTCCGTGCGCGCCTACAACTGCCTGAAGCGGTCCGGCCTGATGACGGTCGGCACCGTGCTGGAGCGCAGCGAGGAAGAACTCCTGGCGCTCCGCAACTTCGGCGAGAAGTCTTACCTGGAACTGCGCGACAAGCTCGTGCAGCATGGCTTCCCGGCCCCGCGCACGGAATCGCGTCGCGACAGCGGACCGGTCGGTGGTGACACTTCCGCCGCGCCGGCGACGACGGCGGCCCCGGCCGCCGCGGACGACGACGAGGCGGAGGCCGAGGGCGAAAGCGGCGAGGTGAGCGCCCTGGGCGCTGCGCTGATGGAAGCGCTGAAAGAGGCCGGGCGCAAGGACTCCTAGGAGTCCCGCGTCCGTCTGACAGAGAAGGACTGACCCATGCGTCACGGTAAAGCCGGCCGCAAGTTCGACATGCCGACGGCGCAGCGTCAGCAGATGTTCCGCACCCTGACCACCGCCGTGATCGAACACGGCGGCGCGCAGACCACGGAGGCGCGCGCCAAAGAGGCGCGCAAGATCGTGGACCGCATGGTCACGCTGGGCAAGCGCGGCTCGATCCACGCCCGTCGCCAGGCGCTCGCCTACATCGACAACCGGGACGTGGTGCAGCGCCTGTTCGACGAGGTGGCGCCGAAATACGCGGAGCGGCCGGGCGGCTACACCCGCGTGGTGAAACTGGGCCTGCGGAAGGGCGACGCTGCGCGCATTGCGCGCATCGAGCTCGTCTGACGGCGATGAGTGACGTCGAGGGACGGCGCATCGCGCTGCTCCTCGAGTACGACGGCACGGATTTCGCGGGCAGCCAGGTGCAGCCCGGGGAGCGCACGGTCCAGGGGACGGTGGAGGCCGCCCTGGAGGAGTTCACCGGCGAGCGGGAACGCATCGCGTTCGCCGGCCGGACGGACGCCGGCGTGCATGCATCGGGGCAGGTGGCCGCGCTGAGCACACGCTCTGCGCACAGTCCGGCCACCTTCCGCGATGCGCTCAACCACTTCCTCCCGGAGGACGTGGCGGTGCGCGCGGCGGCAGAGACGGCGGCAGACTTCGACCCCAGGCGGCACGCCCGGTCGAGGCTCTACCGCTACCGCATCGAGGACGGCCTCGGTGCGCCGCGACGCTCGCCGCTCACGCGGCGGCGGGCGTGGCAGGTGGAGCGTCCGCTGGACGCCTCCGCCATGGCAGAGGCGCTTGCGCTGCTGCCGAGGGAGTCACGCGACTGGTCGGCCTTCGCCGGCGCGGTCGCGGAGGACTACCCGACCGTGCGGACGCTGCTCGACGCTCGCGCCGAGCGCTGCGGCCCGCACGCCGTGCTGGTGACGCTGGAGGCCGATGGCTTCCTGCCGCACCAGGTGCGGATGACCGCAGGCGCGCTCCAGCGCGTGGGGGCCGGCAGGCTCTCGCCGCGGGAGTTCGCCGCACTGGTGGACGGATCGCCCGGCTCAGCCGGACCGGCCGCGCCACCGCAAGGACTGACGCTGGTGACCGTGCGCTATGCGCCCGGCACGTTCGTCCCGGGAGACCGGGACGCCTCGGGAGACCGGGACGACTGGGGACAGTGACATGACGACCAAGACGACCTATCGCCTGCGTGGCGGCGACGTGGACCGCCGCTGGCACGTCATCGACGCCGCGGAACGCCCCCTGGGGCGCCTGGCGAGCGAGGCGGCGCGCCTGCTGCAGGGCAAGCACAAGCCCACCTTCGAGCCGCACATGGCGATGGGCGACTTCGTCGTCGTCGTCAATGCGAAGCAGGTGGACCTGACCGGCAACAAGCGCGAGCAGAAGATCTACTACCGCCACACCGGCTACCCGGGCGGCCTGCGCGAGCGCTCCTTCGAGGAGCAGATGACCAAGGACCCCACGCGCGTCATCGAGAAGGCCGTGAAGGGCATGTTGCCCTCCGGCGTGCGCGGCCGCGCGATGCTCCGCATGCTGAAGGTCTACCCCGGCCCTCAGCACCCGCACGGCGCGCAGCTCGCCGCCGGCACCGGCGCGCGCGCCAAGAAGCGCGTCGAGGACGCCTCGAAGGCCGCTGCCGCTCCGAAGGCCGAGACGAAGATCCAGGCTGCCCCCAAGGCCGAGGCGCCGAACGCTGCTGCCACGACCGAGGCGGAGCAAGCGCCCGCGACCGACGCGCGCCTCGAGGGTGCGCTGTCGAAGTACAAGCGTGACGAACTCGACGCCGAGGCGACGCGCCTGGGCATCGAGATCCTGAGCGAGTGGAACAAGCCCGACGTGATCGAGGCGATCCAGGCCCGTTACGATGCAGAAGACGGGCAGGAGTAAGCGATGACGACCGACCAGCACTACTACTACGGGCTGGGCCGCCGCAAGTCGGCCGTGGCGCGCGTGCGGCTCTACCCCGGCGCCGGCGCGGTCGTGGTGAACGGCAAGCCGCTGGAGGAGATGATCCCGCGCGAGTCGCTGCGCATGGACGCCCTCCGCCCGCTGGCCGTCACCGAGACCGGCAACCAGTTCAACATCCAGGTGAAGGTCGCTGGCGGCGGCGTGACCGGCTGGGCCGGCGCCATCCGCCACGGCATCGCCCGTGCGCTCCTCGTGGCGGACGAGGGCTACCGGCGCCCGCTGCGGGCGCAGGGCCTCCTGACGCGCGACCCGCGCGTGAAGGAGCGCAAGAAGCCCGGCCTGAAGCGCGCCCGCAAGGCCCCGCAGTTCACGAAGCGGTAGAGTTCACGAAGCGCTAGCAGCGCACCGACGCCGTCCTCGGACGAACGACAGCCCGCCGCCAGGCGGGCTGTCTCGTTGTGTCCCTCTGGTCCCCTCCCCCTTGAGGGGGGAGGGTTGGGGTGGGGTGATCTCCTCAGCGCTCCTGGGCGAGGACGCGCTTCAGGCGGTCCATGATGGTGAGCGGGGCCGGGTCGACCTCGCGCAGAAGGCCGAGGTAGTAGGACGTCCAGGAGCCGAGCGTGCAGGACGCGAGGATCGCCTCGATGGGGGTGGCGCCGCCGGCGTCGGCGACCTGCACGGCGCGGCCGGCGGCGAGCATCATCTCCGCCGTCTGCTGCACGCGCAGGCGGTTGCGCGGATGCACCGTCG
>JBBDIC010000046.1:17271-36562 GCA_040880625.1 Dehalococcoidia bacterium
AGCATCATCTCCGCCGTCTGCTGCACGCGCAGGCGGTTGCGCGGATGCACCGTCGGGGCATCGAGGATGATGAAGCGCAGCGGGCCCACCTCGGCGCCGGCGCGCGCTGCGGCCTCCAACTGGTTGTGGTTGAACTCCGGGATGCCGTACGCGGAGGCCACCTGCTTCGCGTTCTCGCTCATCTCGCCGGCCCAGCGCCGCGCGGCCACCTCCAGCATGTCCGCGCCGATGACGGCCGGGACGCCGCCGTGCAGCCACGCCGCCAGCGACTTCGCGCGGTTGTGGTCGCGCTCCAGCCCGTAGGCCGCCGCCGACCGCTCCAGGGCGGCGAGGCCCGCCTCTACCTCCGTGTCCGGGAGGTCGAGGACGCCCAGGCGGCGCAGGATCGCCAGCGGGATGAACACGCCGAACCCGAGGCCCGTCCGCGGCGGGCCGTCCCACGCGTACGTGATCACCGGCATCCCCGCGTCCGCCGCGCGCCGCGCCAGCAGCCCGCCCGTCGTGATCGCGATCCCGGACGCATCCGACGCGGCGACGGCATCGAAGGCTTCCAGGGTCTCCTCCGTGTTGCCGGAGAAGGAGCAGAGGATTACCAGCGTCTCCGCCGTCAGCGGCGGCAGGTGGTAGTTGCGCACCACATGGACGGGGATCGGGCAGAGGTCCGCCGCCAGCGTCGCCACCACGTCCGCGCCGATCGCGGAGCCGCCGAGCCCCGCCAGCAGCACTCGACGCGGCGCCGGCATCGAGGGGAGTTCTGCGCGCTGGCCCAGCGCCCAGGCGTCGCGCGCCTGCTGCGGCAGCGCCTCCAGCAGGCGGTGGAACGAGGACGGGTCCACGCGCTCGCGGAGGGCGGCATCGTCCAACTTCGCCAGCGGGTCAGTGGTCACAGGGTGATCCCCGCGATCTCCTGCCCCTGCGCCAGCGCGTCCTGCACCTGCTGCGCGGACGGCATCTCCGCGTAGATGCGCAGGAGTGGCTCGGTGCCGGAGAAGCGCAACAGGAGCCACCAGCCGCCCTCCAGCAGGAAGCGGTAGCCGTCCACCTCGTCGCGGCCGATCACCTTCACGCCGCCGATCGTGTCGGGCTCGTTCGCCTGCACGTGGGCCTCGATGGCCTCGCGCTCGCCGGGCCGGATCGTGACGTCCACGCGGTCGTACTCGTGCGGGCCGATCTTCTCGTAGAGTTCGGCCAGTAACTCGGACGGGCGTTTCCCGGTGCGCGTCATGAAGTCCAGGATGAAGAGCGCCGCCAGCAGCCCGTCGCGCTCCGGGATGTGGCCGCGGAAGGCGGAGCCGCCGGACTCCTCGCCGGCGATGAGGGCGTTGGTCTCCATCATCTTCGCGCCCAGGAACTTGAAGCCCACCCCGGTCTCGTGGACGGGGCAGTCGTACATCTCGCCCAGGCGGTCCACCATGCGTGTCATCGTCACGGAGCGCACGATCGGGCCGCGTTCGCCGCGCACCTCCAGGAAGTAGTACACGAGCAGCGCGAAGGTCTGGAGTTGCGTGATGAACGCGCCGTGCTCGTCGATCAGCCCGAAGCGGTCGGCGTCGCCGTCCAGCGCGAGGCCCACGTCGAAGCCGCCCTCCGCGATGAGGGCCATGGACTCCTTGAGGTTCGTGGCGATCGGCTCGGGTGCGCGGAGCCCGGGGAAGGACGGGTTGCGCTCGCCGTGCAACTCGCGCGTGGCGGTCGCGCCGCCCGTCAGCAGGCGCGGCAGCCAGCCCTGCGCGGAGCCGTACATCGGGTCGATCAGGACGTTCCAGCCCGCCTCGTTGATCTTGTCCACGTCCACGAAGCCGGCCAGCGCCTTCAGGTAGCCCGGCCGTACGTCCACGCGCTCCACGAGGCCCTGCGCCTCCGCCTCGCCGAGCGGGATCGAGAGCGTGCGCTCGGCGGCGCGGATCGCCGGGATCGCGTTCTCGATGGCGGACGTCACCTCCGCGGGGGCGGAGCCGCCGTAGTGGGGCTTCACCTTGTAACCGTTCCAGCGCGCGGGGTTGTGACTGGCCGTGAGCATCACGCCGCCGCCAGCGCCGCGGTCGCGCACGGCCCAGGAGAGTGCCGGTGTGGGCACGAACGCGCTGGTGAGGACGCTCTTGATGTCGTTGGCGGCCATGACCTCCGCCACCACGCCCGCAAAGGACCCCGACAGAAAGCGCGTGTCGAAGCCGATCACCACGCCCTTGCCGGCCTGCTTGTCGCGCTTCAGCCACTCCGCCGTCGCCTGCGCCACCGTGCGCACGTTCTCGAAGGTGAAGTCCTCCGCGATGACCGCGCGCCAGCCGTCCGTGCCGAACTTGATGGTCGCCGTCATCCCAGCCTCGCCTCTTCGGCGATCGCCGCCACGTCCGCCGGCTCGACGCTCACCCCGTCGAGGCTCGCGCCGGCATCGACGATCGCACCGTGCGCGACCACCGATGCGCGCACGGTCGCACCGGCGCCAACGTGCACGCCGGACGCGAGGACCGAGTCCTCGATGATCGCGCCCTCCTCGATGTGGACGCCGGCCCAGAGGACGCTCGCGCACACGCGCGCTCCAGCAGCCACGCGCGATCCCGCGCCGATGACCGCCGGCGCCTCGATGTGCGCGCCGTCCTCGATGCTGGCCGTGGGGTCGACGTACACGCCGCCGGTGACGGGCGGCGTCGCGGGCGAGGCGACCAGGCCGCGCGCCATGTCCAGGTTCACGCGCCGCAGCGCCTCGGGTGTGCCCACGTCCGACCAGTAGGCCGGGCGGTGGAAGCCGAAGACGGCCTCGCCCTGCGCGCAGAGCGTGGGGAACAGCGTGTCCTCCACGCGGTTGAACGCCTGCGCGTCCAGCATGCCCACGAGGTGCGGCTCGAAGATCCACGTGCCGGCGTTGATGAGGCGAGACGGCGCTTCCGCGCGCGGCGGCTTCTCCACGAAGCGCCGGATGCGGCCGTCCTCCGCCAGGTCCACCACGCCGAAGGGTGACGGGTCCTCCACCTCGTGCAGGGAGATCGAGAGCACGGCCTGCCTCGCGCGGTGGTGTTCGACCATGGCCGTCACGTCGAGGTCGGTGATCACGTCGCCGTTCACGACGACGAAGGTCTCGTCCCATCCGCCCGCGATGCCGGCGATCGCGCCGCCGGAGCCCAGCGGCGTGTCCTCGTACGCGTAGTCGACGGCCATGCCAAGGCGTGCGCCGTCCTCGTACGCCTCGCGGATGGCCTCTGCCGAGTGCGTGTTGCGCTGCGTCATGGCGAGCGTGGCGCGCTCGATGCCATGGCGTCGCAGGTGCAGGAGGAGTTGGTCCAGGAGCGGCACGCCCAGCACTGGGACGAGCGCCTTCGGCGTGCGCCACGTGAGGGGGCGCATGCGAGTTCCCTCGCCGCCGACCAGGATGATGGCTCGCATGATGCGATCGTATGCGTAAACGTCAGGTGGCACCAAGAGTGAGCGCGCGCGGGCGCCCTCGACGCTACTCCTGCGCTACTCGATGCCGGCGTCCGCCTTCAGCGCGTCCACGGCGTCCAGGCGCTCCCACGGCAGGTCCAGGTCCGGCCGGCCGAAGTGGCCGTAGGCGGCGGTCTGCTGGTAGATCGGCCGGCGCAGGTCGAAGCGGTCGATGATCGCCGCCGGGCGCAGGTCGAAGTGCTTCTCGATCAGCCGCCCGAGGTCTTGCTCGTCGATGCGCGCCGTCCCGAACGTCTCGAAGGCGATCGAGGTCGGGTGCGCCACGCCGATGGCGTACGACACCTGCACCTCGAAGCGGTCCGCGAGCCCGGCCGCGACGACGTTCTTGGCCACGTGGCGCACCGCGTACGCCCCGGATCGGTCGACCTTCGTCGGGTCCTTGCCGCTGAACGCGCCGCCTCCGTGGCGCGCCACGCCGCCGTACGTGTCCACGATGACCTTGCGGCCGGTGAGCCCCGCGTCGCCCATGGGCCCGCCCACGACGAAGCGCCCGGTGGGGTTCACGAAGATGCGCGTCTGCTCGTCCATCAGTTCCGGCGGACAGATCGGCCGCACGATCTCCTCGATCACCGCCTCCCGCAGGTCGCGCTGCTCGATGTCCTCGGCGTGCTGGGTGGACACGACGACGGCGTCGATCCGTCGAGGCGCGCCGTAGGCGTACTCCACGGTCACCTGGGACTTGCCGTCCGGCCGCAGGAAGGCCAGTTGGCCGGTGTTGCGCATGTACGCGAGGCGGCGCGTGAGGCGGTGCGCCAGCGCGATCGTGAGCGGCATGTACTCGTCGGTCTCGTTGCAGGCGAAGCCGATCATCATCCCCTGGTCGCCCGCGCCCACGAGGTCGTACCGCTCCTCCGAGGACGACTCCCGGTGCTCGTACGCGTCGTCGATGCCCTGCGCGATGTCCGGCGACTGGCCCTTGATCGAGGACAGCACGCCGCACGTGTTCGCGTCGAAGCCGTCAGCGCTGCTCTCGTAGCCGATGCCGCGGATGGTGTCGCGCACCACCTGCTCGATCTCCACGTAGGCGTTGGTCGTCACCTCGCCGAAGACCCAGACCGTGCCGGTGGTGGTGGCCGTCTCACAGGCGACGCGCGACAGGGGGTCGTCGCGCAGGAGCGCATCGAGCACGGCGTCCGAGACCTGGTCGCAGAGTTTGTCCGGATGGCCCTCGGTGACGGACTCGCTCGTGAAGCGCATCATCGGGCTGCTCATGAACGAGTTCGTCATCGGTCCTCCGCTGGCCCTCGACAGGTCATGCGTCCGGGTGGGTGTGCGACTGCGTGGCTACTCGGTGCCGAGTTCCCAGGAGTTCAGGTAGTGCTCCTGCTCGGGGGTGAGCGTGTCGATGTTGATGCCCATGGCCGCCAGTTTCAGGCGGGCGATCTCGTCGTCGATCTCGCGGGGCACGTCGTAGACCCGGTTCTCCAGGCTCTGGGCCTGGTCCACCATGTACTCTGCGCACAGCGCCTGGTTGGCAAACGACATGTCCATCACGGACGCCGGGTGGCCCTCCGCCGCGCCGAGGTTCACCAGCCGCCCCTCCGCCAGCACCACGAGGCGGCGGTTGTCCGGCAGCGTGTACTCCTCCACGAACGGCTTCAGCGTCTGGCGGGACTCCGCCATGGCCCCGAGCCCCTTGAGGTTGATCTCCGCGTCGAAGTGCCCGGAGTTCGCCATGATCGCGCCGGACTTCATCGTCTCGAAGGACGAGACGTCGATGACGTTCACGTCGCCGGTGACGGTGACGAAGACATCGCCCACGGGCGCGGCCTCCGCGATCGGCATCACGCGGAAGCCGTCCATGACGGCCTCGAGCGCGCGCAGCGGGTCCACCTCGGTCACGATCACCTGCGCGCCCATGCCGCGGGCGCGCATGGCCACGCCCTTCCCGCACCAGCCGTAGCCGCAGACCACCATGTTCTTGCCTGCCAGCAGCAGGTTCGTCGCGCGGATGATGCCGTCCAGCGTGGACTGGCCGGTGCCGTAGCGGTTGTCGAAGAAGTGCTTCGTGTTCGCCTCGTTGACCGCGACGATCGGGTACTCCAGCGCGCCCTGCTTCGCGAGCGCCTTCAGCCGGATCACCCCCGTCGTCGTCTCCTCCGTGCCCCCAACGATCCCATCGAGGAGGTCGCGGCGCGTCTTGTGCAACAGCGCCACCACGTCCGCGCCGTCGTCCATCGTGATCTGCGGGCGGTGCTCGATCGCCTCGGCGATGTGCTCGTAGTACGTCTCGTTGGACTCGCCCTTGATGGCGTACGTGGCGATGCCGTACTCCGTGGCCAGCGCCGCGGCCACGTCGTCCTGCGTGGAGAGCGGGTTGGAGGCCGTGAGCCGCACGTCCGCCCCGCCGTCGCGCAGCGCGAGCATCAGGTTCGCCGTCTCGCTGGTGACGTGGAGGCAGGCCGTGACGCGGATGCCCCGCAGCGGCTGCTCCTTCGCGAAGCGCTCCCGGATCTGGCGGATCACGGGCATCTCCCGTGCCGCCCACTCGATGCGGGCGACGCCCGCGCGGGCGAGGCCGGCGTCCGCAATGTCACCGACGTACTGGGTCGTCATCTGGGATCCCCTGGTCTCTCGCGGCCGCGGCCATCCCGGGCGCGTACCCATTCGATGGAGTCGCCGGCCGGCCGCCCACGTCTGCGGGCAGCCACGCGCCGCCACAGCGGCGTCAGGCCGAACAGGTCGCGTCGCTGGAGGCGGGCCTCGACGACGGCGCTCCCTCGACGATATCCGAGGCGCGAGTAGGCCGCGACCGCGGGCGCGTTCTCCGGGTCCACCGTGAGCACGATCTCCGAGCAGCCGCGTGCCAGCAGTTCTCGGGTGACGGCCGCCGTCACGCGCGTGGCCAGACCGCGGCCTCGATGTGCGGGGTGCGTCAGGACGTTGCCCACCACGGCGATCGACTGGGCCGGCGAGACGACGTGCGTCCCCGCCACCGAGGCCAGGCGGTCGCCCTCGAACGCGCCGTAGTAGATGGCGCGCTCGATCGTCTCGGCGCCGTAGCGCGTGGGCGCGCTGTCCGCGGCGTAGAGGTCGTTCAGGCGCATCACGTCGTGCCCGCGAAGGCGCCGCACGTGGCCCGCGGCGTCCTCGAACGTCACGGGGTTCACGGACATCCGCATCATGTGCAGCGCGTCCGTGACGATGTGGGTCCGGCCGAGCACCCGCACGTGCTCCGGCGCGGCCGTGGAGAGGTAGCCGAGGCGCATCCCGGGGTGGAGCGAGAGGATCGCGGCGACGGCGTCCGGGTCGCCCACGGTCACGGTGACCGGTCCCAGGGCGCGGGCGTGCATCACCACGGCCGGGCCGGACGGCCCCTCGGCGGCCCAGTACTCGGCGTGGGCGAACAACTCCGGCTCCAGGTGGCCGAGGGCGTACGCGGCGAACGCGCGGTCGTCCGAGAGGTGCGCCTCGATGGCGCGCCGGTCGCGGAGGCCCGTGACATAAAAGCCGCGCGCCGCCTCGCGTGCCCCGCGTTCCAGCGCGCCGTCCGTCACGGGGCGCCCCAGTAGCGCTCCACGATCGCGCCCAGGCGTGCCCGCGTCGCCGCCGGCACGCGGTCTCGAGGCGTCACGAGCGCCCCCGCGAGCGCGTCCTCGCACCCGCAGTCCGTCCCGACGAAGTTGAGCGTCCCGATGGCGATGGCGACGGCCTCCCGAGCCTTCTCCACGTTGCGGTCCAGGTTCTCCATCACCAGGCCGGCGGACACGTCCGCCTCGCCCTGGCGCCAGACGTCGTAGTCGGTGACGAAGCACAGCGCGGCGTAGTGCAGTTCCGCCTCCCGCGCGAGTCTCGCCTCCGGCAGCGCCGTCATTCCGATGATATCCCCGCCCCACTGACGATAAAGGTTGGACTCCGCCCGCGTGGAGAACGCCGGCCCGTTGACGACCACCAGCGTCCCGCCTCGATGCGTCTTCACGCCGGCGGCGCCGGCCGCACCCGCCAGGAGCGGCGCGAGCGCGGGGCAGAACGGGTCCGCGAGGCCGACGTGGGCGACCGCGCCGTCGCCGAAGAACGTGCCGGGGCGGCCGTGCGTGCGGTCGATCGCCTGGTCCGGCGCCACCGCGTGCAGCGGCTCGATGTCTTCGCGCAGCGAACCCACGGCCGAGACGGAGATCACGTGGCGCACGCCCAGCGCCTTCAACGCATAGATGTTGGCCTGCGAGGGCACCTCCTCCGGCAGGATGCGGTGCCCCTCGCCGTGACGGGCGATGAAGGCGATCCGCCGCCCCTTGAGGCTGCCGAGGACGATCGCGCTGCTGGGGTCGCCGTACGGCGTCGTCACCTGCACGATGCGTGTCTCGCCCAGCCCGGGCATGTCATAGAACCCGGACCCGCCGATGACGCCCACATCGGCGCGTTCTGCGTCCGCCACGAGTACCTCCACGGCGCTCGCCGTCGATGCTGTCCGGTCGCGAGAGTGCCTGCCGCGGCGGCGTTCCGCAAGGCGGGCGTGGAATGTCTATGCGAGGTGGTCGCTCTTTGACCGGTTGCAGGGGCCGCACATGATCTGGACGTTCTCGGGCGCGTTGCCGCCGCCGCGGGCGAACGGAATGACGTGGTCGAACTGGAGGTCGTCCTCGGACGCGCAGCGGACGCAGCGGCCGTCGTCGCGCGACCAGACGAAGAGGCGCACGTCGTCCGGGATGCGCTTCCGTCGAGCGCCCTCGATCACTTCTTCGGCGGCGCGGATCTTGCGGAGGCGGTCCACGCGCGCGTCCTGACGCCGCCGCCGGTCCCACGCCAGCAGGCTCACGGCCTCGGGATCCAGCGCCTCGTCGTCCCAGTAGAGGCCGTCCGCGGTCCACCACAGCGTGCGCCCGTCGCCCTCGAACAGGCAGGCCGCGCCGCCGCCCTGCACCGTGGCCGTGGCCTGTTCGTACTCGCGGCGGTCCACGCGGCTCAGCACGCGCTTGCCGGAGCGCACCTCGTGGCGCGCGAAGATGCCGAAGCCGGACCGCACCACCTCCACGCCCGTGGCGCGCCGCAGGCCCATCAGGACACCCGCGCCTTCCGCGACGAACGTGCGGCGCGCGCCGCCAGCATGCCGAGCGGCTCATCGAAGGGCGGGCGGATCACCCCGGCCTCGGTGACGAACGCCGTCACGAGCGACGTCGGCGTGACATCGAAGGCGGGGTTCCGCGCCGTAGCGCCGGGTGCGGCCACCCGCACGCCACCGGCGTCCAGCACCTCCGCCGCGTCGCGCTCCTCGATGGGGATGTGCGCGCCGTCCGGCGCGTCGAAGTCGAACGTGGAGACGGGCGCGGCCACGTAAAACGGGACGCCGAAGTGCTGTGCGGCCACCGCGACGCCCAGCGTGCCCACCTTGTTCGCCGTGTCGCCGTTCCGTGCGATGCGGTCCGCACCGACGATCGCGGCGTGTACCGTCCCGGACGCGAGGAACGAGGCGGCCGCGCCGTCCGCGATCACGTCGAACGGCACGCCGTGCTGCTGGAGTTCCCACGCCGTCAGGCGCGCCCCCTGCAGGCGCGGGCGCGTCTCGTCGACGAGGACGTGCGCGACCCGGCCGGCGCGATAGCCCTCGATCACCACGCCCAGCGCGGTGCCGGCGCCGCCGGTCGCCAGCGGTCCCGTGTTGCAGTGCGTCAGCACCGTCGCGCCCGGCGGGAGGAGGATCGCGCCCGCCTCGGCCATCGCGAGGTCGGCGGCGCGCTGCTCCTCGTGGATCGCGCGTGCTTCGGCCAGGACGGCCTGCCGAGCGGTGCCGTCGCCCTCACTGGCGTCCACGACGCGCACGACGCGATCGAGCGCCCAGCGCAGGTTCACTGCCGTGGGACGCGTGGCTGCGAGGACCTCCGCGGCGCGGCGGACGGCCAGGGCGACCGCGCCGTCCGGCCCCTGCGGCGCGCCCTGCGCAGCGAGCGCGAGCCCGTAGGCGGCCGTGATGCCGATCGCCGGCGCGCCGCGGACGCGCATGACGCGGATCGCCTCCGCCACCTCCTCGACGCTGTCCAGGTCGAGGTAGGTCGTCTCTTGCGGGAGGCGCGTCTGGTCCAGCAGGCGCACGGCGCCGTTCGCCCAGGCGATCGGTTCGTAGGGGTCGCGCATGGGCGCGATCCTAGTACGCGATCAGCGAGACCGCCGGTCGGCCACCGAGCGCGGCACGGCCATCGAGCGCCGCGAGTTCGACGACGAAGACGAAGCCGGCGACGTCGCCGCCGCACTCCTCCACCAGGCGGGCGGTCGCGGCGGCGGTGCCGCCCGTGGCCAGCAGGTCGTCCACGATGGCGACGCGGTGGCCCTCCACGGGCGGGTGGCGGTGCATCTCCAGCGCGCCGCTGCCGTACTCCAGCGCGTAGGTCACGGAGACCAGGTCGTGCGGGAGTTTCCCCGGCTTCCGCACCAGGATGAACGGCACGTCCAGGCGCTCCGCCACCGGCACACCGAAGATGAAGCCGCGCGACTCGATGCCGGCGACCAGCGTGGCGCCCATCTCGCGGGCAGCCTGCGCCAGCGCATCGTTCACGGCACGCCGCGCCGGCGGGTCGTACAGCAGCGGCGTGATGTCGCGGAAGAGGATGCCCGGCTGCGGGAAGTCCGGCACCTCCCGGATCAGCAGGGGCAGGCGGTCCAGTTCGGACGGGGCGGACGGTTCGGGCGGCATCAGCGCGATGCTACCGCCTCAATGCGGGCGCGCGGTGCTCGCCGGACATCGATGCGCGGACTAGCATCACGACGTGAGCGCCCCCACCGACCCCTTCGAGGCGATCGCCCGGTTCTATGACCTCGACTTCGAGGACTTCCATGACGACGCCGCGTTCTACCAGCGCCTGGTGGAGATCCACGGCGCGCGCGTCCTGGAACTGGGCGCAGGCACGGGACGCATCGCCGTGCCGCTCGCAGAGGGCGGCGCGAAGGTGACGGCCGTGGACATCTCGCCGGGCATGCTGGCGCTCGCACGCGAGCGGGCGCGCGACCTCGATGGTGGCTCCGTGAAGTGGCTGGAGGACGACATCCGCCGCCTGCGCCTGCGAGGGCGGTTCGACCTCGTGATCGCGCCGCTGGGGACGTTGCAGCACATGGAGACCGTGGACGACTTCGTCTTGGCGCTCGAGACCATGGCCGCCCACCTGGCGCCGGGCGGGATCGCCGTCGTGGACGTGGAGTCGCCCGTCCCGGAGGACTTCGACCCCTCGCCGCAGCCGCTGATCCAGCACTGGACGAAGCCCTGGGGCGACGGCCGCGTCACGAAGACCGTCTCCGTGGACGCCCTGCCGTCCGAGGGCACGAAGGCGGTCACGTGGCACTTCGACGTCGCGGACGCGGACGGCGCCCTGATGCGCACGACCACGGAGTTCTTCCTGCGCACGTTCACCGCGCCGGAGGTGGACCTGGCCGCGCGCATCGCCGGCCTGCGCGTGGCCGCCCGCTTCGCGGACTACGAGTTCACCCCGTACCACGACGGCGCGGAACGCCTGGTGATGATCCTCCAGCGCGACGACGACGAGGTCGGCTACATCTACGGCGACCAGGCCGTCGACGGGGACAACGAGGCGTGACCACTGTCATCGCCCTCGACGCCATGGGCGGCGACGACGCCCCGCGCTCCATGGTGGAGGGCGCCGTGCTCGCGGCGGCGGAGGGCATCCCGGTCGCGCTCGTGGGGAACTCCGAGGCGTTGGGCCATGAGTTGAACGCACGCGGCGGCGCGCCGAGCGGCCTGCGCATCGTGCATGCGCCGGACGTGGTGGGCATGGGCGACCGCGCCGCACGCGAGGTGCGGCGGCAGCGCGAGACCTCGCTGTACGTGGGCATGGAACTGGTGAAAGCCGGCGAGGCCGGCGCGCTGGTCAGCATGGGCAACACCGGCGCCGCCATGACCACCGCGCTGGTGGTGCTCGGCCGCATCAAAGGCGTCGAGCGGCCGGCGCTCGGCGCGGTGCTTCCGGCCGGCGAGGGCCGCGTGCTCTTCCTGGACGTGGGCGCCAACGCGGACGCGCGCCCCGGCCACCTCGTGCAGTTCGCCCACATGGGCGCCGCCTACATGCGCTCCGTGTTCGGCGTCGCCGAGCCGCGCGTCGCGCTGCTCTCCATCGGCGAGGAAGCGTCGAAGGGGTCGGCGCTGGTGACGGAGACGCACGAACTGCTGGCAAAGGACGCGCGTCTGCGCTTCACGGGCAACGTCGAAAGCCGCGAGATCCTGCTCGGGAGCGCGGACGTGATTGTCACGGACGGTTTCACGGGAAACATCTGCCTGAAACTTGCGGAGGGCATCGTGGGCCTGCTGTTCGACGAGATGCGTGCCGCCGCCGGTGCGTCGCTACGCTCGAAGGTAGGCGGCGCGCTGCTGCTCCCGGCGCTGCGAGGCGTGCGGGCGAAGTTGGACTACCGCCAGTACGGTGCGGTCCCGCTGCTGGGCGTGGAGGGCGGCGTGTTCGTCGGCCACGGCCGGAGCGACGGCCCGGCGGTCGCGGCGGCGATCCAGACGGCACATCACGCCGTGGAACACCGCATGCTGCGCGCCCTGGAGGAGTCCGCCGCCGACGCGTAACGCCGAGGGCCGCGGCCCTACTCGACGGCCCTACTCGACGGGAAGCGGCGAGGATGCGCCCGGGACGCCGGCCCCGGGGCCGGTGGAGCCGGCGGCCGGCGCGAAGCGCCACCACAGGCGCATCGCCTCGCGCAGCGCCACCACCTGGTCGGTCGGGTCCTTGCCCTCGACGCACTGGCAGAGGTGCTGGTCGAGCACCGAGGCGCCCACCGTGTCGATGCTGGACCGGATCGCCATCAACTGCGTCACCACGTCCTCACAGGTGCGGCCGTCCTCCAGCATGCGCGCGATCCCGCGCACCTGGCCCTCGATGCGGCGCAGTCGCGTCATGAGTTGCTCGTTGCTGGCGTCCATGGCCGTCCTCCGCACCGCGTCCGAGTCGTCGAGCCGGACCGCCTGCCGAGGGGTTGACATACCCCCACCGGGTATCTACCATGCTAGGAGCAGGCGGGATCTCCTGTCAACACGACCTTCGGGGCCGCGCCTGCGCCAGGGTCGTGCGAGGAGACCGCAGGCGATACCCTCGGGCCGTCGCCTCGATGAGAACGAAGCGGCGACCTCCGCCCCACGCGCGAAAGGACCACGAGCCATGGCCCACCCGACCGACACCTCCGACAGCACCTTCGACAGCGACGTCCTGCAGAGCGACGTCCCCGTCCTGGTCGACTTCTGGGCGCCGTGGTGCGGCCCCTGCCGCATGGTCGCCCCCGTCGTGGAGGAACTCTCCAACGACTACGACGGCAAGGTGAAGTTCGTGAAGTTGAACACGGACGACAACCCGAAGATCTCGGCGCAGTTCGGCATCCGCTCGATCCCGACCCTGCTGATCTTCAAGGGCGGCGAGGTCGCCGGCCAGGTCGTCGGCTTCCGCCCGAAGAGCGACCTGGCGAAGCACCTGGACGCCGCGCTGGCCTAGCCTCCGCGCGCGCCACACCGCCGTCGAGGGCAGCCCGCCGCGAGCGCATCGCCGGCCGGTTGCCCTCGCGAGCGCCGGTGGCCCTGACCTCACGCTCCCGCGATCCCGGAAGGTCCCACCTTGACCAACAGCAGCAACGCCCCGCGCGAGATCGACGTCGCCCTCATCGGCGGCGGGCCGGCCGGGCTGGCTGCGGGCCTGTATGCCGCCCGCGCGCTGCGCTCCACGGTGCTCTTCGAAGGCGGCGTGCTGGGCGGCCAGATCGCCACCAGCGACCGCGTGGAGAACTACCCCGGGTTCCCGGACGGCGTGGGCGGCTTCGAGCTCGCCATGGGGATGCACCAGCAGTCGGAGCGCTTCGGCATGGAGACGGTCTACGCGCGCGTCAGCGGCCTGACCGTCCGCGACGACGGCCAGTTCGCCATCGCGACAGACGGCGGCGGCGACTTCATCGCCAAGACGGTGGTCTACACCGCCGGCGCGGACCCGAACAAACTCGGCATCCCGGGGGAGACGGAACTGACGGGCAAGGGCGTCTCCTACTGCGCCACCTGCGACGCGGCCTTCTTCAAGCAGATGGACGTGATCGTCGTCGGCGGCGGCGACGCCGCCGTGGAGGAGGCTGTCTTCACCACGCGCTACGCCCGCAAGGTCACGCTGGTCCACCGCCGCGACGAACTGCGCGCCCAGAAGGTGCTGCAGGAGCGCGCCTTCGCGTCTGAGAACATGGAGTTCGTCTGGGACAGCGTCGTGGAGGCCGTCAACGGCAACGCGCAGGGCACCGAGGTGGTCTCCGCCACGGTCAAAAACCTCAAGACCGGCGAGACGCAGGAGATGCCCGTCAGCGCCGTCTTCATCTTCATCGGCCAGACGCCAAACTCGAACCTCCTCGAGGGGCTGGTGCCCCTCGACCGCGGCAAGCACGCGTGCGTGAACGCGTGGATGGAGACGGACGTGCCGGGCCTCTACGTCGCCGGCGACGTGCGCGCCGACGCCGCGCGCCAGGTGGTCTCCTCCGCCGGCGACGGCGCGACCGCCGCGATCCGCGCGGACCACTACATCACGGACCACTTCTCGTAGGGCGTGGTAGCGGTAGTCGGAGCATTAAAAATTTTAGAGTAGCGATCATGCTTGCGGGCTCTAGCGTCCGCCGCTTCTCCCAACGCGCCCGCCGAGGCAGACTGAGGACGGCTCCCGCGAGGGGGCCGTTCCCGTGAGCGCCGCCCGCTGGAGGTTCGATTGAGGATGCTCGTGTCACCTCGGATCATGGCCGTCGTGGGCGCACTTGCCGTGGGCGCGGTGGCCGTCGCGTGTGGCGGCGCCTCGCTCGACACGATCGAGCCGGCGGTCGGCGTCGCGGAGGTCCGCGTGCTCGACAACCGCTTCGAGCCGCGCGTGATCGAGGTGGAGGCGGGCGTCGAGGTGACGTGGGACTTCGCGGGGCGGCGTGACCACAACGTGGTCGGCGGGGGCTGGGGCTCGGACGTCATGCGCGAGGGGACGTTCTCGCACACCTTCGAGGCTGCGGGCACGCATAACTACCTCTGCACGCTGCACGGCGGCATGTCCGCCCGCGTGCTCGTCGTCGAGGCGCCCCTGAGCCACGGACCGCCTCGACGCTAGCGGGCGCGGGCGCGGCGCTGGAGGAACCACCCCACGACGATCGCTGCGAGCGCGATTGCCAGGAAGAACGCGACGCGCGCGACGATCGCGGTGAGCCCGGCGACCAGCGCGAGCACCAGCACCACCGCCGCGATCCCGGCCAGCAGGTAGACCAGCAGATTGCCCGACATCGGACCTCCCGAGGCGCGCCGTGAGACGTGGCGCTGCACCGTCCCAGCGTGCGCCACCGCGCGGCCGCGCGGCTATCCCGCAGGCGTGGGACGCCCGAGGCGAACCGTGCCGAGTCCGTGACGGTCTGCGTCGGGTCCATGGCGCCAGATGCGTCCGGCGCGGAGGACTAGATGCGTTCGGCGCGGACGACGATGCGGTGGCTGTAACTGAGGCTGTCGAAGTCGAAGTCGCCGCCGCAGGTGAAGAGCGTGATGGAGTCCGCGGCCACGTCGCTGCTCCAGTACTGGCGCCAGTCCGTGCCGTCGCCGGCGGCTACGCTCTCCGCCCACACCACCGCGTAGCGCAGCGTCTCGCCGGCGTAGTCCACCTCGATGATGGAGCCGGGGCCGAGTTCGTCCAGCGACCAGAAGACGGCGGGGCCGCGGTAGTGGGCGCCGGCGTAGGCGATGTCGCGGTTCATGTCCACGTGCGCGCCGAAGACGGCGTTGCGGCCGTCGCCGGGGAACCCGCCGATGCCCGACCAGCCCTCCAGGTCGTAAAACGCCACGTCCACCGGGCCGTATGGCTCCGGCATCACGGAGCCCTCCACGATCCAGCGTCCCACGGGGGCGTCCACGTTGATCGCGGGGATGCGCAGGCGCGCGAAGTCCGTGTTGGGTGGGTCGCCGTGGGTGGCCGCGAACTCGGTGACCGAGTCCTGCGCGGTGGGGGCCCCGCCGTCCTCGGAGCCGAACTGGTCGATCTCGCGCGTGCCGGCGCCCGTGGATCCCTGCGCCTCGCCGAAGCCGAGGAGCGTGAACCCGTTGGAGCGCTCGCCCGCCGTGGCGAAGAGCGCGACGGCGACCAGGGCGAAGACCCCGACGATGCCCCAGAGGAGGAGTTGGGTACGACGATGCGACTTGGTGTTGGCCACGCGCTCCCGATGCTGCTGCAACCCGCCCCGCTACGAGCGTAGGTCGCCCGTCAGTTAGACGCTCCGGGCGGCGGGCGCGTTCCCGGCCCTCAACGCCGTGCGGGCTTCGAGGCGAGCCCGAGGCGGCGGCGCACCAGGCGGTCCACGAGGCGGTCCGGCAGGAACCGCCGCGCGAGGATGGACACGCGTGCGTCCGATCCCACGATGTAGCGCGTCTTCGGGCGAGGTGACATGAGCGCGTGCGCCACGGCGTCCGCCACCTGCTGCGGCGGGATGCCCTCGTCGCCGATGTCCTCCGCGCGGGCGATGGCCACGGCCAGATCGTCCGCGTACAACGCCGCGCCGTGCTCCGGCACCGCGGCGATGACCTCGCGCGCGGTGTCCACGCCCTTGCCCCAGATCGGCGTGTCGATCACGCCCGGCTCGATGATGGCCACGTGCATCCCCCAGGGAGCGAGTTCCATGCGCAGCGAGTCGCTCATGGCCTCCAGCGCGTGCTTGGAGGAGGAGTAGGGGCTGAAGTAGGGGAGCGAGACACGCCCCGCGACGGACGCCATGTTCACGATGCGGCCGCGCCCGCGCCGAAGCGCCGGCAGCATCGCCTGCGTGACGGCGATCTGGCCGAAGTAGTTGACCTCGAACTGCTGCCGGTAGCGATCCAGGTCCAGGAACTCCACCGGGCCCACCACCCCGATGCCGGCGTTGTTCACGAGGCCGGCGAGCCCGCGCTCGCCCGTCTCCGCCTCCACCCGCGCCGCCGCCGCGGTGATCAACGCGGCATCCGTCACATCGAGGATGACCGGCAGAAGGCGCGGCGCCTCGCGCTGTAGCCGCTCGCCGTCCTCGGTGCGGCGCACGCCGGCGAACACGCGGTAGCCGAGGCGGTCGAGGTGGAGCGCGCACGCCTCGCCGATGCCGGTGGATGCCCCGGTGACCAGGACTGCACCGCGGTCGACCGGGCGGCCGTCGCCCGTCACGCTACGCGTCCGGCACCACGCGGCGGGACGCGAAGCGCCACGCGCCATCGACGCGGCGGAGGGTGTCCTCGTAGCGGGCGGTGGTCACCACTTCCTTGTTGCGCACCAGGATCAGGTAGCAGCGCATCGTGGCGGCGTCGCCGTCACCCTCGATCACGAGGTTGTTGTTCCAGTGGCGCGATCCGGCCATGCGCTCCGCGAACTGGCCGGCGAAGGCCGTCAGCGCCTCCGTGCCCTCGTGCGTGCGGCCGCCGCTCTCGAAGGTGCCGTCCGAGGTGAACGTGGCGGCCCACGCGGCGGCGTCGCCGCCGTCGATCGCGTGGTTGTAGCGTGCGAGCAGGTCCTGAATCGCGATGCGGTCGTCGGTGTTGAGCGCCATGCTCGTGGTCCCTCCATCTGCCCGCAGATCGCGGATCGGAGGGACGGTAGCACGAGGGACGGGCGGTCGATGTGTGCCCGGCGGGTGTCAGGAGCCGACGACGGTGAGGTGCCGCGTGCGGCCCAACGCCGGCTGGCCGCCACCCTCGATCAGGCGCAGCGCCGGGCGCCGGCAACACGCCGTCTCCTGCGCGTCGCCCGAGGCTGCCGAGCGCTCGACCGCGTCGAGCAGCGCTGCCGCCCCCCGCATGGCTTCGAGGTCGTCCGCACTCGTGCCGGCGGCGACGCGCGTCGCTTCGGCGGTCCACGGGTCGCGGGCGTCCGGCTCGTAGCGCATGCGCTCGCCGTTTGAGGAGGTGATCGCCACCAGGGCGCGCTCGGCGTCCACGCGCACTTCGAACGCACCGGCCGGGGAGTCGCCGGTGATGCGCGTGAGGGCGTCTGGCGCGTGACGCGCACGGAGGACGATCTGTCGGCCGCCGGCCTGGACCGCCGCCGTCGCGGAGCGTCGAGGCGTGCCCCAGGAGGCCGCCTGCACGCTGCCGGCGATGTGGCCGGCGATGGCGACGACGTACGAGACGCCCCGACGGAGCAGCCACTCGGTGTCCAGGGGGCCCTCCACGGTGACGTCCAGGAACTGCGGCGCCCAGTCCGGGTTGCGGTCGATCATGCTGAGAAGGTCGGGCACGCCGGGCTCGTGCAGCGCCGGGCGCAGCAGCGCGAACGGCGTCTCATGCACGGACGCGGCGCCGGAGGCCGCTTCGAGCGCCTCGGAGTCCGCGTGGTCGGCCAGCACGAGGAGCGCGGCGCCCCTCGATGCCGCGACCGTCGAGGCGTGCGCCATGTCGTCGTCGGATGCGAGCAGCAGCGCGTCGTACTCGGCGTCGCGGAGCATCTCGTCCACGCGCTGGAAGCATGGGAGGCCGGTCGCGCGGCGGGCGCGCACCAGCGCGGCGCCCGAGTGGTCGCCCACGGCCACGCCCGCGAATCCGCCCGTGGCCTCCAGCGCCGTCAGGGCGTCGCGGGCGGCGGCGTCCCAGCCGAGGACGGCCAGGCGTCGCAGCGATTGCACTCGATGCTCGTCCACGGCCCGAGCCTACGGCGCGGCGGGCCGCCTCCTGATCGGGGAACGCCCGGATGTGGCGCACGGGGCGCCCTCGGGAGGAGCGGGCCAGTCCAGAAGTTCGGGAGGAAGGGTAGGAGGAACCCTTAAGACGGCCCGGGGGCCTGCCGATGATGTCGGTGGAGCACTGGACGCATCCGGAACGCCCGGTGATCCATCCATGCCGACAGGGATGTCGGGAACAACACGGCTGAGGAGGCCACCACATGGCGATGATCATCAACACGAACGTGTCGGCGTTGAACGCTCAGCGGAACCTGAGCAACACGTCGTCCAGCATGGGCAAGACCCTGGAGAAGTTGTCCAGCGGTCTGCGCATCAACCGCGCGGCGGACGATGCGGCCGGGCTCGCGATCAGCGAGAAGATGCGGAGCCAGATCCGCGGCATGCAGCAGGGTCAGCGGAACGCCCAGGACGGCGTCTCCATGCTCCAGACTGCTGAAGGCGCCCTGGGCGAGGTCCACAACATCCTCCAGCGCGTCCGCGAACTGTCGGTGCAGGCCGGCAACACCACCCTCTCGACGAGTGACCGCGAGGCCATCGGCGAAGAGATGGTGGCGCTGCGCTCTGAGATCGACAACATCGCCCAGCGCACCCGCTTCAACGGGCTGAACCTGTTGAACGGCTCGCTGGCGGTGACCCTGGACGGCGCGACGGACGCGGACGCCATCACGGCGACCGAGAACGCTGCGGACGTCACGGTCTCCAGCATCGATGTCGGCAACGCCGACTCGAACGCCACGTACTCGCTGAGTGCGGCCGGCGCCGTGGTGACGGCCTCCGTCACCAGCGCGGGCTACACCCGGTCGGAGGACGTGACGGTGCAGGACATGGGCGCGAACGCGACCCAGGCCCTGTCGTTCGAGCAACTCGGCGTGACGATCAACCTGTCGCACGACGCCAACGCTGGCAACGTGACCGGGGCGGTGATCGCCGGCGAACTCGACACCACGAGCGTGGTCACCGGCGCCAACACCGATGCGGCCTTCCGTGTCGGCTCGGAGGTCGGCGACGACATCTCGCTGTCGTTCACGGACATGCGGTCGAGCGCGCTCGGTTCCGGCGGCTCGGAGCTCGATGGGCTGATCGCGGACAACAGCGCCGTCTCCACCTCTGCTGAGGCGGACACGCTGCTGGCCTCCGTGGACGCGGCGATCGGGCAGGTCTCGACCTTCCGCGCGGTCCTCGGCGCCCGGCAGAACCAGTTGGAGACGGCGATCAACTCGCTCGGCGTCTC
>JBBDIC010000047.1:0-3428 GCA_040880625.1 Dehalococcoidia bacterium
CCGGCGCGGAGAAGCCGACGACCGTCACCTCCGGATGGTCGACCGCGGCGCTGATCGCCAGCGCCGCGCCCATGCCCGCGCCCACGAGCATCACCTGTCGATAGCCCTGTTCGCGCGCGAAGGCGAGCGTGGCGCGCACGTCTGCGAGCATGCCCTCGATGTCGTCCGGGAGGCCTTCCGACTCGCCGTGGCCGCGGAGGTCCACCGTGAGCGCCGACAGGCCGGGCGAGCGCACCTGGCGGGTGTAGGGCCACCAGGCGGACTGGTCGGAGCGGTACTCGTGGAGGTAGATGGCGAGGCGTTCGCCGTCGGCGGGCCAGTGGCGCGCCTGGAGCGCCAGGCCGTCCTCGGTCGTCAGCGTCACCGCCGTCGCGCCGCTCGGCTCGCGCACCGCCGTCTCCGGCTTCTCGGTACAACCGAGGGCCACCGCCGCCGCAAGCAGCGCGACCACCGCGAGCGACGCCCGGCGGTGCCCCAACTACTTCACCACGAAGTTCAGGAGGCGGCCGGGCACGTACACCACGCGCACGACCTGGCGGCCGGACACCTGCGTGGCCACCTGCTCGTCCGCCAGCGCGGCGTCCCGGGCGGCGGCCTCCTCGGCGTCGGGCGCGACCTCGATGCGGCCGCGCACCTTGCCGTTGACCTGCACGGCGATCTCCACCGTGTCGGGCACGGTCAGGGCCGCGTCGAACTCGGGCCACGCCTGCTGGTGGACGGAGTAGCCGCCGCCGGTGCGCTCCCACAACTCCTCCGCGATGTGCGGGCAGGCGGGCGCGGCCATCAGGATCAGCATCCGCACGGCCTCGTCCCACGCGCCGCGGTCGGCCTCGCCGTGGTCGCGCAGGCGCTGGAGGGCGTTCGTCAGTTCCATCATCGCGGCGATGGCGGTGTTGAAGCGCTTCGCCTCGTAGTCCTCGCCCACCTTCTGGAGCGTCGAGTGCGCCTCGACGCGCAGCGCGCGGCCCGCCTCGGGCGCGTCCACCAGCGAGGGCGGGTCCGTGACCACGGCCCAGACGCGGCTCAGCCAGCGGTAGACGCCCACGATGCCGTCCACGTCGTACGGGCCGCCCTGGTCCCACGGCCCCAGGAACATGAGGTACGCGCGGAACGTATCGGCGCCCCACTTCTCGATCTGACCGTCCGGAGCCACCACGTTGCCGCGCGACTTGGACATGCGCCGGCCGTCCGGCCCCAGGATCTGGCCCTGCGCGAAGTAGCGCACGAACGGCTCGTCGCCGGGCACCAGGCCCATGTCGCGCGCGACCTTGTAGAAGAAGCGCGCGTACAGCAGGTGCATCGTCGCGTGCTCGGAGCCGCCGGTGTACTGGTCCACGGGCAGCCACGCCTCGGCCGCCTCGCGCGAGACGGGCGCGTCCGCGTTGCGGGGGTCCGGGTAGCGCATGAAGTACCAGGACGAGCACATGAACGTGTCCAGGGTGTCCGTCTCGCGCCGCGCCGGTCCCTCGCAGTCGGGGCACACGGCCTCCACGAACGCGTCCGAGGTCGCCAGCGGCGACCGGCCCGTCGGCTGGAACTCCACGTCGTACGGCAGCGCGACGGGCAACTCGTCCTCCGGGACGGGCACCGTGCCGCACCGCTCGCAGTAGAGGATCGGGATGGGCGCGCCCCAGTACCGCTGGCGCGAGATCAGCCAGTCGCGCAGGCGGTACTGCACCTTGCGCGCGCCGATGCCCTGCTCCTCCAGCCACGAGGTGGCGCGCTCGATCGCCTCCGCCTTGTGCAGGCCGTCCAGCCAGCGGCTGTTGATGGCGGGCCCGTCGCCCGTGTACGCCTCGCCCTCCCAGCCCTCGGGCGGCTGCACGGTGCGGACGATGGGAATGCCGTAGGCGGTGGCGAAGTCCCAGTCGCGCTGGTCCTGCCCCGGGACGGCCATGATCGCGCCCGTCCCGTAGGAGGCCAGGACGTAGTCCGCCAGGAAGACCGGCACCGGCTCGCCGTTGAACGGGTTCACCGCGTAGGAGCCGGTGAACACGCCGCGCTTCTCAAGCGACCCCTCCGTCGACAGGCGCTCGATCTCCGTGGTGCGGCGCACGCGCTCGATGAAGGCCGTCACGTCGGTGCGCTGGGCGTCCGTGGTGACCGCGTCCACCAGGGCGTGCTCCGGCGAGAGGACGGCGAACGTCATGCCGAAGGCCGTGTCCGGCCGTGTCGTGTAGACGCGGAAGCCGTCCGCCAGGCGCGGGTCGTCCTCGCGGCCCTGGACGCGCATCGTGAACTCGGCGCCCTCGGAGCGGCCGATCCAGTTGCGCTGCATGACCTTGACGTGCTCGGGCCAGTCCAGGTGTTCGTTCGCCAGCAGTTCCTCGGCGTACTCGGTGGTGCGGAAGAACCACTGCTCCATCTGGCGCTGGGTGACCTCGGACTCGCAGCGCTCGCAGCGGCCGTCGATCACCTGCTCGTTCGCGAGCGTGGTGTTGCAGGAGGGGCACCAGTTGGCCGTGGCGTCCTTGCGATAGGCCAGGTTGCGCTTGAACAGTTGCAGGAACCACCACTGCGTCCAGCGGTAGTAGTCCGGATCGCTGGCGTTGACCTGCCGCTCCCAGTCGAACGTGGCGCCCATCGCCCGCAACTGGTCGCGCATGCGCTGGATGTTGGCGTCCGTCCAGTCACGCGGATGCGCGCCGCCCTTGATGGCCGCGTTCTCCGCCGGCAGGCCAAACGCGTCGAAGCCCATGGGCAGCAGCACGTTGTAGCCGCGCATCCGGAAGTAGCGCGCCAGCGCGTCCGAAGGCGCCATGGCGAACCAGTGCCCCACGTGCAGGTCGCCCGAGGGGTACGGGAACATGGTCACGTGGTAGCGGTTAGGGCGTCCCTCCACGTGATCGGCGACGCGGTTCAGGCCGTCGCGCTCCCAGCGCTCCCGCCAGCGCGACTCGATGTCGCCCGGCTGGTAGCGGCCGGAGTCAGTCCTGGATTCGGTCGTCATGGTGCTCGTCCTCGGGTCCGCGGTGTGTCGGGTGGAACCTGGGGGCCGGCATCGGGCCCAGGCGACGCCGCGCGAAGCGACGTCGCCTACGTAAGGACGAGCAGGAGCGACGCGCCCGAGGAGGTCGGAGCGCGGAACGGGGCCGTCGAGGTCGTCGCGTGCTTCATGCACCTGAAAGTATCTGGATCCGCGGCGTGAAGCGTCAACCGCCGCCCGGCACGCCGCCCTCGCTGACCCATCGAGGGCTCACGCGGCGAAGATGAAGGCGATCAGGAGCGGCAGGCCCAGCACTGTCGTCCACAGCAGGCGCTTCGCCTCGCGCAGGCGCGCCGCCGGCTCGGTCGTGCGAACGGCTCGGCGCATCTGCCAGATGGTGAGCACGACGTAGAGGACGAACAGGGCGATCAGGACGGGCATGTCGGGGTCTCCCGCGGCGAGCGTAGCGCCTCGCCGCGTCGTGGCGGCTACTGGTCGACGA
>JBBDIC010000047.1:3528-5460 GCA_040880625.1 Dehalococcoidia bacterium
GTCTCCCGCGGCGAGCGTAGCGCCTCGCCGCGTCGTGGCGGCTACTGGTCGACGAGGCGCTGCACCGGCTGGCCGAACGTGAGGATATAGATCTGCCCGCCGACCTGCGCGATCGAGGAGATCTGGCCCGCGCCGCTCGCGATCATCACCGGCTCGCCCCCGTCATCGATGGCGGTGCTGGGCAGCGCCCAGAGGTCGCCCGAGCAGAAGTCGCCGTACACGTACGCGCCCTCGATGTTCGTCGCGGTCGCACGACGCGCCACCACGCCGCCCGTCACGGAGCAGCGCCCGGCGCTGTGGTCGTACACCGCCAGCGGCGCCGTCAGGCCGGACTGATCGCACGAGGACGCCTCGAAGCAGGCGTCGCCCTCCATGATGTCCCACCCGAGGTTGTCGCCGGCGCGCGCCACGCCCACCTCCTCCAGGCTGCCCTGGCCGACGTCACCCACCCAGAGTTCGCCGGTCGCGGCATCGAAGGACATGCGCCACGGGTTGCGCAGGCCGTACGCCCAGATCTCGCTGCGCGCGCCGTCCTCGCCCAGGAACGGGTTGTCGGAGGGCACCCGGTACGGCTCGTCGTCGGACGCGGCGCTCACATCAATGCGGATGATCTTGCCCAGGAGCGTGCCCAGGTTCTGGCCGTTCCCCTCCGGGTCGCCCCCGGAGCCGCCGTCGCCCAGCCCCAGGTAGAGCATCCGGTCCGGCCCGAAGCGGACCGAGCCGCCGTTGTGGTTGGGGAACGGCTGCCCCTGCTCTAGCACCAGCAGTTCCGTCCCCGGCGCGATCGTGCCGTCCTCGTTGGCCGTGAACCGGCTCAGGACCGTGCGGCGCGGATCGGAGGCGGAGTAGTAGAGCCAGACGTGGCGGTTCGTCGTGAACTGCGGGTCCAGCGCGACCGAGAGCAGCCCTTCCTCGTTACCGGGCGCCAATACGCGGCCCGTGATGCTCAGCAACTCCGTCGTCTCGCCCTCGCGGACGCCGACGATCACCCCGCCCTGGTCCGCGATCACCACCTCGAACCCGCCGAGGGGGTACGACAGGATCTCCACCGGATGGTCCAGCGCCAGCGACTCGTACGCCGGCAGAAGGCCCACCGCCTGCGGCGCGGCGACCGGCGGGAACGTCGGCGACGGCCGCGGCGTCGCGCCGTCGATGGGCGTGGCGGTCGTCGTCGCCGTCACCTCCACGACCGGCGCCGTCGACGCGGGCGTCCCCTCGGCGGTCGGGCTCGCCTCGTCACCGCCGTCGCCGCCGGCGCACGCGGCGATCAGCGCGACACAGCCGCAGAGGACCAGCAGCAGACGAGCCATGAGCCACCCCAGTTCCACCTCCCATGTTCGCCCGCCCACTCGCCGCAGGGAAGCGGGCGCGCCCCTCCCCTTTCCTCCGCTTCCCCCTCTCCCTCCGGCCCCTTCCCCCTTGAGGGGGGAAGGTGGGGATGGGGGTGCGCGGCGCGAAGCGCCGCCTCCCGCGCCCACGCCTCCAACCAACCGCCGACCCGTGAGACAGTTCCGAGGCGAGCCAGCGGGAGGCGCGGGTGCGGTCAGCAGAGGTCGACGCGGACATCGCGGTCGTCGGCGCGGGCGTCGTGGGGCTCGCGGTCGCGGCGCGCCTCGCACGCACCGCCTCCGTCGTCGTGGTCGAGCGCAACGAGGCGTACGGCCGCGAGACCAGCGCGCACAACACCGGCATCGTCCACGCCGGGATGTTTTACGAGACCAGTAGCCTGAAGCACCGCTTCTGCGTGGAGGGCAACCCGCTCCTCCACGAGTGGGCCGACGCCCACGACGTCCCCCTGCTGCGCTGCGGCAAACTCATCGTCGCCGTCACCGAGGCCGACCTCGACGGCCTCGAGCGCATCGAGGCGCGCGGCGCGGCGAACGGCGTGCCGGAGATGCGCCGCCTCACGCTGGAGGAGGCGCGCGACCTGGA
>JBBDIC010000048.1:0-684 GCA_040880625.1 Dehalococcoidia bacterium
CGCCCGCGCTCGCCCTTCGACGGGCTCAGGGTGAGCGGACAGGGGGCACGCCCGCGCTACTTCGACAGCCTCGGGTGAGCGGCCTGCGTCCCGCCCGCGCCTACTTGCCGCGGCGGCTCCAGAGCGTCTCGAAGCCCTCGGCGCCGGTGACGGCGCTGCGGGTGTCGATGCGCTCGCGGCGGCGCAGTTCGGACATCACGTCGCCGATGTCGTCGCGGAGGTCGATGCCCTGCTCGTGCTCGATGCGGCGGGCGACCATGTCGAAGAGTGACGTGGTGCGCAGGAACTCGGTGGTGTGGGGCCACGTGAAGAAGATGAAGCGCTCCGGCGGCGACACGTCCGGGCGGCGCTCCTGGAGCCACTCTGTGCGCTCGTTGGCGGAGCCGAGGGGTTCGACGAGTTCGACCATGGGCGGCGAGAAGCCGGCGGGGTCGTTGCGCAGATCCACCAGCACACGGTCGTGCGTGAAGTCGAACCCGATGACGAGGACCTCCGCCTCCGCGATCGCTTCGGCTGCCGAGTCGAGGTCCAGGACGGGACCGTTGTCACCGTACATCTGCACTCCTCCGGGGAGGCGCCCATGGTATCGCCGGCATGCTTGGGCGATAGGTGGGCGTTCCCTATGTGCGTCCCGGCGTGGGCCGGATTGCATCTGTCCCGGAAACAGAGGCGGGACCGGTCTCC
>JBBDIC010000048.1:694-5399 GCA_040880625.1 Dehalococcoidia bacterium
GGTCTCCCGGTCCCGCCTCCAGTGTTCCGAGGAGACCAGCCGGGGGCTAGTACATCTCTCCCATGCCGGCGCCGGTCGTCGCCGGTGCGCCCTCGGGCGCGTCGGTGACCAGCACGTTGGTGGTCAGGACCATGCCGGCGATGGAGACTGCGTTCTCGAGCGCGGCCTTGGTGACCTTCGCCGGGTCAATGATGCCCAACTTGATCATGTCGCCGTAGGAGTCCGTTGCGGCGTCGTAGCCCTGGCCCTTCTTCAGGCCCATGACCTTCTGCACCACCACGGAGCCGTCCTGGCCCGAGTTGGTGGCGATGCGGCGCAGCGGCTCCTCCAGCGCGCGGCGGAGGATGCGGATGCCCGTCGCCTCGTCGGCGTCGGTCAGGTTCAACTTCTCCAGCGCGGGCAGGGCGTTGAGGAACGCCACGCCGCCGCCGGGGACGATGCCCTCTTCCACGGCCGCACGGGTGGCGGACAGGGCGTCCTCCACGCGGTGCTTCTTCTCGGTCAGTTCCACCTCTGTGGCGGCGCCTACCTTGATGATGGCCACGGAGCCGGACAGTTTGCCCAGGCGCTCCTGCAACTTCTCGCGGTCCCAGTCGGAGGTGGCACGCTCGAGTTGCGCGCGGATCATCTTCGTGCGGTCCTCCACGGCCTTCGAGGTGCCCTTGCCCTCGATGATCGCCGTCTCCTCCTTGGAGATGACGACGCGGCGCGCGCGACCGAAGTCGGAGGCCACCACCGTGTCCAGGCCGCGGTTCAGTTCGCCCGAGATCAACTGCGCGCCGGTGAAGATGGCGATGTCGCCCAGGTTCTCCTTGCGGCGGTCGCCGAAGCCCGGCGCCTTCACGGCCACCACGTTGATGGTGCCGCGCAGTTTGTTCACGGCCAGCGTGGCCAGGGCCTCGCCGTCCACGTCCTCCGCGATCACCAGGATGTTCTTGGAGACCTGCAGTTGCTTCTCCAGCCACGGCAGGATGTCGTTCACGGACGACAACTTCTTGTCCGTGACCAGGATGTACGGGTCGTCGATGACCGCTTCCATCCGCTCCGGGCTCGTGACGAAGTACGGGGAGATGAAGCCGCGGTCGAAGGACATGCCCTCGACGTACTCGACCTCGGTGTCGACGCCGCGGCCTTCCTCGATGGTGATGACGCCGTCCTTGCCGGCGGCCTCCATCACCTCGCCGATGAGGTCGCCGACCTCACGCGAGCCGGCGGAGATCGAGGCGACCTGCGCCATCTGCTCGCGGGTGGTGACCTTGGTGGCGTTCTTGTTCACGGCGTCACGGATCACGCGCGAGGCGTGCTCGATGCCGCGCTTCAGCGCCATGGGGTCGGCGCCGGCGGCCACGTTCTTCATGCCCTCGTGGACGATCGCCTGTCCGAGGACGGTGGCGGTGGTGGTGCCGTCGCCGGCGATGTCGTTGGTCTTGGAGGCGATCTCCTTGGCCAACTGCGCGCCAATGTTCTCGAACCGGTCGCCCAGTTCAATGTCCTTGGCGATGGTGACACCGTCGTTGGTGATGGTGGGGGCGCCGAAGCGCTTGTCCAGCACCACGTTGCGGCCGCGCGGTCCGAGGGTCATCTTGACCGCGTCGGCCAGTGCGTCGATGCCGTTGCGCAGCGCCTGCCGCGCCTCTTCGTCGAAGAGCAACTGCTTGGCCATGGAGTAAGTCCTTCTTGTCCTTCGCGCCGCCCTGGGGGCCGGACATCCCTTGATGGGCGTCGCAGCGCGTCCCCGGTTAGCACTCTGATGGGTCGAGTGCTAACTGTTCTACAGAATCCCGGCCGGTGGTGCAAGTGGCAGGCCCGCAAGCGGCGCGCCGCGTCCCGCCCTCGATGGCTCGCCAAGCGACATAACTCGCGCGGTTCAGGTGCGGTTGCGCGCCGAAAGCAGGATGAACGCGCCCAGCAGGATGAGGACGGCCGGCCAGAACAGCGCGAACCCGCCCCAGCCGAACCACGGCGCCCACACCCACGAACTGCGGAGCAGCAGCAGCACGCCCACCGCGATCACCACGATGCCCAGCAGCATCGCCGGGTCCATCCCGCCGCGCCCGTCCGATGCGGTCCGCGGCGGCGGCTCACCCTCCGGCGCCGGCATGATCACCCACATCACCAGGTAGGCGAGGACCACGCCGAAGCCGAGTCCCGGCAGGAACAGGCCTACCACGAACAGCACGCGGATCAGCGTGGGGTCGGTGTCGAAGTACTCCGCCAGCCCGCCCGCGACCCCGCCGAGTTTGCGGTCGTGCCCGCGGGTCAGACGCCGGCGGCCATCGGGCGGCTCGTTCGTCATCGGTGCTACTTCGCGCGCTCGCGGAGCAGGCCCTCGATGACCTGCAGGTCCGCGTCCGAGATCTTGTGCAGGTTGCCGCGGAAGCACATGCCGAGTTTCTTCGGCCCGAAGTTGCGCGTCTTGTCCAGCAGGTCCGTGATCCCGCGCACGTCGATGTACTCGCCCGGCGGAGGCACGACGACGGGCTTCGAGGGCACCCGGAACGGGAAGTCCTCGCCCTCCTTGCCTTCCGACTCGAGACCCAGGTCCGAGTGGTCCTCGTAGGCCTCCCCCGTGACCTCCACCACGCCGCCGAACTGCACCTGCTTGATCAGGTAGAACACGATGCGGTCGCCCGGCTGCATCTCCCCGGACTGCTTGCGGCGCGTGGACTTGAACGCCGTCACGTCAAAGTTGCGCGCGCGCAGCGTCTCGAAGTTGTCCGGCGACCCGACGTTGATCCATGCCTGCGACATACCAGTCCCCATCCCCACTCGCGTCCGCACCGGACGTGCCGAGGAAGGATATCGGATGCGGGAAGCGGGGCGGTGGCTACGGCGCCAGCCGCACCCCGATCGCCTCGGCGGCGCGGCGGAGCACCAGGTGCGCTACCGAGAGCACCTCGGGCGCCGCGTGCAGTGCCAGCGCCGAGGAGGACCGCTCCGCGAATAGCGTCACGTTGGACCAGCCGGACTCGAGCGTGGACCACCACGCGAAGCCGGCGTGGCCCTCCTCGTACAGGCCGAGCGCGATCGCGCGCGTCGCGGAGCGGTCGCGCGTGGCCACGCCGGACGGGCGCAGCCCCCGCGCCACGAGTTCGGCCGGGTCATCGAGGTCGACGAGCGGGTCGAGCGTCTCGTCGTCGAACGTGGCCAGCGCGAGGCGTGCCCCGCTGGCGAAGCGGAGGTCGGCATCGCCGATGATCTGTCCACGGAAGGCCTGGATGCGTTCCGCCACCGCGCTCTCAGGCGAACGCGAGACGTAGAGCGCGCCGTAGTGCTCCGGGTGATCGTGGCGGCCGCTCCCCTGGCGTTCGCGCGCGACGTATAGGGCGCCGCCGGGCGCGTCCGGCAGCGCGTTCGGGACCAGCGGGAAGACGCGATACAGCACGCTCAGGCGTACGCGCCGGCCTCGTCGGCCTCGATTGCTTCCAGCACCTCCGCGACGCGGCCGTGGCCGAGGAGGTCGACCGGGCGGCGGTTGCCGAGGTGGGCGTTGGTGCCCTCCAGCCACTTCAGCGCCGTCTCGCGCTCCCAGAGGTCCAGCAGGCGGCTCAGGACGAACTCGACGCCCTCGATCTTGCGGCGGTTGCCGGCGTCCGGCTCGTCCGAGGCGATCCAGCGGCTCACGCGCGACGGGCTCACGCCGATGAGCCGCGCCAGCCGCGCCTGTCCGCCGACATCGCGGCTCACCGCCCGCACTCGCTCTCGAGTCGCTACCGGCATGAAGGCCTCCTCCCGAGCACCCACATCGTAGCGCAACGGAAAGCGTTGCGGGGAGAATACGCGGATTAGGCACGGACCTTCACGGACAGAGAAGCCCCGCCGGTGCGGGGCTTCGTGCTCGCCTCGTGGGTTCGAGGGCTAGTAGCCGGGACTCCTAGTTGCAGGGACGGGGCGTGCCGCCGCCGTCCGCGGCCTGGAAGGACGAGCCGCAGGCGCAGGAGGAGACTGCGTTCGGATTGTAGATCGTGAAGCCGGACTTCATCAGGTCCTCGACGTAATCGATCTCCGCGCCGGCGATCATCGGCTTCGACTCGCGGTCGATGACGATGCGGACGCCGTCATCGGTCACGATGACCTCGTCCTCCGCCTCCGCGTTGGGGGCGATGGACATGCCGTACTGGTAGCCGGAGCAGCCGCCACCGACGACGAAGACGCGCAGCATGCCGTCCTCGTGGCCCTTGGTGGTCAGGATGCCGCGGGCCTTGACGGCGGCGCGGTCGGTGATCGTTACGAGCGGGCCGTCGTAGATCGCGGGTGCGGCCTCCGAGGTCTGGGGCTGGCTGGAGATCGTGGCGCCCATGCCGGGCAGGGGTGCAGCGCTCATGTGGTCCCTTTCGGGGTGCAAGGGAAGTTTATCACGAACCGGCGGCCGGTCATCGACGAGCCAACCACCGCTCGTCCCGGCCTGTCAAAGGGGAGATTCCGCTCTCCTGAGCCTGTCGAAGGAGGAGCGCGGCCTACCTCGATGGCTGCGCGTGGCGCTCGAGGTCAGATGGGGCGCCCGAGGCGGCGCTTCGCGCCGCGCACCCCCATCCCCGCCTTCCCCCGTGAAGGGGGAAGGGGCCGGAGCGGGACGCCCTCGATCGATCGTGGCGTGATCGGGGCTGCCCGCGCCCCCGCGGCTCACCCCCATCCCCGCCTTCCCCCCTTAAGGGGGGAAGGGGCCGGATCCGGAGCCAGGCGCCTCGATGGCTCGTTACGCGCT
>JBBDIC010000049.1:0-5392 GCA_040880625.1 Dehalococcoidia bacterium
CCCTCGAAGAGGGCGGGGTGGGCGGCTTCCAGGGCGGTGCGGAGGGTGGCGCGGCGGGCGCGGGCGGCGTCGCTGTCGAGGGGGCCGGAGAGCATGACGGCGGCGTCCTCGTGGTTGTCCTGGTAGTAGTCCTTCAGGATGCCGGCCTGGCGGAAGCCGAAGCGCTCGTACAGCCGCCGTGCGCGCTCGTTGGTGACGCGCACCTCCAGCACGACCTCGTTCAGGTCGGCCTCCAGCGCCAGGTCCAGGCACTCGAGCATGAGCCGCTGCCCGATGCCTTCGCCCTGGCGCGCCGGATCGACGGCGATGGTCACGAGGTGCAACTGGTCCACCATGTACCAGACGCCGAGGAAGCCCAAGATGCGCTCGTGGTCTACGCCGAAGACGCGCTGCTTCAGCGCGCTGAGCGGGCCGCTGGCCGGGGCGTCGTGCGTACGCTCCACGGCGACGCGGTAGTGGGCGAAGCCGTTGTCGAGTTCCTGCTCGAACACCCGAGACGGCCACGCGTCCTCGTACGCCGCGCTCTCGATACGGCGGACGGCGCGGATGTCCGCGCGCGCCATGTCGCGGAGCAGCACGGAGGGACGTGCGCCCTCCGTGGGGCCGGGGCGGGCGCGCTCGGGAGTGGGGCGCTCGGCGGGCGGTGGCATGGCGGGAGTCTAGTGCGCCGTCAGCCCTCGAGGACGGCGCGCCACGCGCCGACGGCGAACCCGCCGTCGAGGTGCAGGACCTGGCCGACGAGCATCGGCGCTTCGTCGGAGCAGACCCAGGCGACCGCCGCCGCCAGGTCGTCCGGCGTCACGTTGCGGCCGGCGGGGACGTGCGGGCGCACGCGCTCGCTCACGTCGGAGCGGTAGGAGTGTTCGCCCTCGGAGCCCTCTACCCAGCCGGCGGAGACGCCGTTCACGCGGATGCCGGCGGGCGCCAGTTCCACGGCCAGGTACTTCGTGAGCGACTCCAGCGCGGCCTTGCTGACGCCCACGGCGGAGTAGTCCGGCATGTAGTGGTGCGCCCCCGGCGACAGCAGGTTCACGATGGACCCGCCGCCGCGGGCCTCCATGAGCGGGGCGGCCGCCTGCGCCGCCTGCCACGGGCCGAAGAGGTTCACGTCCATCGTGCGGTGGAGGTGCTTCGGACGCTGCTCCACGGCCGGACGGGGCCGCTCCAGCCCGCGCGCGGCGTTATTGACGAGGATGTCCAGGCCGCCTGCGCCCAGCGAGTCGAAGACCGCGGCGAGTTCGGCGGCGTCGCCCACGTCTCCCATCACCACCTCGGACGCCACGCCCAGCGCCCGGCAGTCGGCGGCGGTCTGCTCCGCTGCCTCGGCCGAGCGGGCGTAGTTCACCACCACGTCGCAGCCCTCGCGGGCCAGGCGCAGCGCGATCGCCCGGCCGATGCCGCGCGACCCGCCGAGGATCAGCGCGCGCTTCCCGGCGAGCGAGGGGTAGGAACGGTGGTGGCCCATGGCGGCAGTATGGCTGCTCGTCATGCCTCGTGCACGGTCGGTGTCGCGGCCGCCTGCGCGGCGTCGCCGGCCATGCGCCGCGCGAGGTGGACCGTGTGCTGTCGACCCTGGTGCACCTTGTCGTAGTTGCCGAACGTCTCCTGCAGCGTGCGCTGGATGAACTTCCGCATCCCGGACAGCGTCACGAGGTAGAGCGAGCCGCCCGGCCGCAGCGCATCGTGCGCGTCCGCGAAGAGGATGCTGGTCATCTCGTTCCCCACCTTCGCCGGCAGGTTGGAGGCCACGAGGTCGAACCGTTGTCCCGCCGGCGCCTCCGCCAGCCCGTTCGAGAGGATCGCACGGGCGTTGGGGACGCGATTCGCCTCGGCGTTCCGGTTGGCATACTCCACCGCCACGTAGTCCCGGTCCACCATCAGCGTCTGCCCCTGCGGCGCGAGGCGTGCGAGCGCCAGGCCGATCGGCCCGTACCCACACCCCAGGTCGAGGCAGTCCGCGTCCGCGTCCACCTCGATCGCGTCGAGCAGCATCACCGTGCCGGTGTCTACCTCCCGAGGCGAGAACAGGCCCCAGGTGGAGCGGAAGCGGAACGGATGCCCTCGCAGCGTCGCGTCGAACTCGATGTCCTCGCGGTAGCGGTCGACGGCGGCGCGCCACGCTTCGGTCACGATCCGGACGCGTCCGCCTGCAGGGGCGCCGCCGGACCGAGGGCTGGCCCGACCAGGACGCCGCAGGCCCACTCGTAGCCGTCGGGATCGCGAATGAGCACTTCGCGCCATCCGTGCCCCTTGCTCTCCGGCGGCTCGATGACCTGGGCGTCGCTCGCCAGGGCGCGCTGATAGAGCGCATCCGGGTCGACACCGAGCACACGGAGCTGGAGACCGACACCTCGCGGGGCTCCACGTGCGAGGTCCTCCGTCACCCAGGGGTGCGCGTCATGCGTGTGATCGGCATGGACCATCACCTCGGCCGGGCCGACGCGGAGTGCCGCGAAGTCGACATCCCGGTAGTGGACCTCGGCCTGGAAGACGTCCCGGTAGAACGCGGCGGTTCGAGCCGTGTCCTGGACGATGAGGTTCACCGAGAGCGGGGGAAGCAGCGCGCCGTACCGGAATCCGGGCATCCAGGGCGTGCTGCCTTCGGGTCGCTTCTTCATGGCCGGGTCCTCCTTCGCGCTGACTTAGCGCTCCTCCGGCGCGGGCAGGGCGCGGAGTGCGCGCACCTGCTCCGCGTGCTCGCGGTCGTGCTGTGCGATGTGCGCCAGCAGGCGGCGGGCCGTGCGCACCTCCTCCTCCGGCAGCGTGAACTCCCGGTCGAGCGCATCCGCGGGCAGGCGCCCCAGCAGCGACAGCACCGGCCGCCGCGACTGCTCCAGCCATTCGCGCAGGTAGTCCGGCGTGTTGGCGATCGCGGGGCGTCGACGCGCCTCGTAGCGGCTGATGGGCCGCCCGCTCACGCCCTCGTCCACCACGCGCCGCAGCCAGTCCTCCAGGAGCCCCGCGTGCCAGAGGATGTCGCGCACCGGCCAGCGCTCCTCGGGATCGCCCGCCCCGTCGCCGTCCTCGGGCGGGGGGCGGCGTGCGAACTCGTCCTGCGCGATGCCCTCGAACGACGCGAGCAGGTCCGCGCGCGCCGCGTCCAGGTCGGCGCGTAGGTCGTCGATGTCGCTCACTCGCCTGCACCCCTCGATGTACCGCCCGTGTCGTCGATGGCCCGCATACGATACGGCGCATGGCCGAAGCGTCGAAGTCCAGCGCGCCACTGCCCCTCGAGGGGCGCGTGGCGATCGTGACCGGTGCCGCCGGGCGGGGCGTGGGGCGCGCGACCGCGCTGGCGCTGGCGCGCGACGGGGCGGACGTGGTGGTGAACACGCACCGCACCCTCCAGGCCGCGGAGGACGTGGCCGCGCAGGTGCGCGAACTCGGCCGCCGCGCCGTCGTCATCGAGGGCGATGTGTCGCGCCCCGAGGTGGTCGACGCCCTCGTGGCGCGCGCCGGCGCAGACCTCGGCGAACCCGGGATCGTCGTCGCGTCGGCGGGCGGCCTCTGGAAGCCCCGCCCCATCGAGGACATCCCGCCGGAGGAGTGGCGCGAGGCGATGGCCGAGGAGGTGGACTCGCTCTACCTGCTGGCGCGCGCGGTGCTGCCCTCCATGCGCGCGGCCGGGTGGGGCCGCATCGTCACCGTCGGCGGCTACGACGCGGAGTCGTGGACCGCCCCGCCGCAGGACGCGCCGATCGACTACGCGCTGGGCAAGGCCGCACGCCACTGGCTCGTCCGCACACTCGCGCGCCACGAGGCGCCGCACGGCGTCACGGTCAACGCCGTCGCCCCCGGCCCGATCACGCGTGTCCCCCTCGATGCCCTGCGCGACGCCGTCCTCGCCCGCCACGACCTGGAAGGCTACCGCCACCCCACGCAGGTGGACGTAGCGAACGCGATCGCCTGGCTGTGCGCCTCGCCCTCGGTGACCGGCAGCATCGTGGAGTTGCCGGGGCCGGAGCCGGGCGCCGTGAGCATCGGGTAGGGGATCGGGCACGCCTCTCCTTCCCCGACGAGAAGAGGGGCGGAAGGCACGATCCCGCTCACCCTGAGCCTGTCGAAGGGCGATCGGCGGGACGCCCTCGGACGATCGTGATGCTGGGTGGGAGGCTGTACGCCCTCGCAGATCACCCCCCATCCCCGCCTTCCCCCCTCAAGGGGGAAGGGGCCGGGCTCGCAGGATGCC
Source organism: Dehalococcoidia bacterium (assembly GCA_040880625.1). Taxonomy (GTDB): domain Bacteria; phylum Chloroflexota; class Dehalococcoidia; order UBA2979; family UBA2979; genus W-Chloroflexi-9. Next base: position 4,190 of record JBBDIC010000049.1, read on the forward strand.
GCTAGATCGCGATGATGACCGGGGTGTCCGCGGGGACGAGGTCGTCCTGGTAGGCGTCCAGGAACGGGCGGTTCACGAAGTCCGGCGCGCCGACGATATAGCCGACGAACTGCCCCTCGACCGTCACGAAGATCGAGCGCGCTCCACCCTCGGCGACGGCCTCCATGAGGGTCTGCACGGCGCCGCCATTCCAGACGTTCAGCCCCACGCCCGCCTCAGGGAAGGCGGAGCGGAACGTGCCGGGGCCGGTGCCGACGGGGGCGGTGCCGCTGCTCGTCGGCGGGGTCGCCGACGCGGTGGGGGTGGCATCGGGGGACACGATGGCGTCCACCGTGACGGTGCCGGCGTCCTCGAACGAGCCGAAGGTGAGCGCCCAGAACCAGCCGTAGGTGGACTCCTCGCTGTGGACGCGGGCGATGCCGACAGCGATGACATCGGTGGCGGCGTTGTTGGCGCGGTGGCCGGGAGAGTTCTGCCAGCCGGAGAGGACCGCCGCGCCGGTCTTGTAGCCGGCGGCCAGGTTCTCGCGGATGTAGGTGCTGCCGGGGTAGCCGAACTCGTTGAAGCGTTCGCGCAGCCCTCGCCCGAGCGAGTCGACGTGGTCCAGGAGGTCGCGCTCGGCGAGGTCGGCGGCCATCCACTCGGCGGTAGCGGTCAGGATCGGTGAGACGGTGAGCGGCTCCAGGCCCTCGTCCACGCGGATCTCGTTCAGGATCTGGAGCGCGGCGATCTCCTGGTCGTCCAGGTCCTCGATGCCGGCCGCCACCGGCGAGGGCGCGAGCAGCGGCCCGGCCGCGAGCATCGCGACGCCCAGCACTGCGGCGAGGGCGAAGACCAGCGCGCCGCGGCGCAGCGGAGCGAGGGATGGGGCGGGCAGCATGGGGCGGCCCTTTCGTCCGCTACTCCTCGACGAGGCGGCGCAGCAGGGCCTTGAGCCGTGGGGCCAGGGCCAGTTCAGCACGCAGCGCATCAATCTCCCGCTCATTCATAATGAGGGGGCGCTGCTCGATGTGTCCATCGCTGTCGTAAGCGGCAAACCTGATGGCGTACTGCCCCTTCTTCTCGCCGAGTTCGTAGTGGAGCAGTTGGAGCGACGGCTCGTGGAGCCCGCCCTCGCCGGCAGCCTCCTCCAGGATCTGTCCCTTCCCCCACGGCAGCATGAACGCGCGCGGCACGCGGCGAGCCGGCATGACAACCTCCCCC
>JBBDIC010000050.1:0-5392 GCA_040880625.1 Dehalococcoidia bacterium
AAGGACGGGAACGCGATCCCGAAGCGCGTCCACCTGGTGGGCGCGGGCGGTATCCACATGTCCGGCATCGGCCAGATCCTGCTCCAGCGCGGCCACAGCGTGACCGGCTCTGACCTCGCGCTGTCGGAGCACACCCGGCGCATCGAGGCGCTGGGCGGGCGCGTCTACGAGGGCCACGACGCGGCCCACGTGGGCGACGCGGACCTGGTCGTCGCCACCGCCGCCGCGAAGGGCGACAACCCGGAGGTGCTGGCGGCGCAGCAGCGCGGCATCCCGCTCATGTCCCGCGCGGAGATGGTGCAGCGCCTCCTCGCCGGTAAGGACGTGATCGCCGTCGCCGGCACGCACGGCAAGACCACCACGTCCTCCATGGCCGCGGTGATGGCCGTCCGAGGCGACCTGGACCCGCTGGTGCTCATCGGCGGGGACATCCGCGACCTGGGCGACGCCAACGCGCGCGACGGCGCAGGCCCGGTGGCGGTGCTGGAGGCGGACGAGTACGCCGAAGCGTTCCTGCAGTACGACCCACGCATCGCCGTGGTCACCAACATGGAGGTGGACCACCTCGACTACTACGGCACGGAGGAGCGCTACCGGGAGGCGTTCCTGAAGTTCGCGCGCAACGTCCCGGACGACGGCATCCTCATCGTGGGCGCGGACAACCCGTGGGCCGCCGCCCTGGGCGGCACGCGTGAGGCGGAGGGCGCCCGCGTGGAGCGCTTCGGCATCGACGCGCCGGACGCGGAGTGGCGCGCCATGCGCGTGCGCGGCAACGATCGCGGCGGCCTGGACTTCGTTGTCCACCTGGACGGCCAGGAACTGGGGCGCATGTCGCTGGCGATCCCCGGGCGCTACAACGTCCTCAACGCGCTGGCGGCGCTCGCGGCCACCATGCGTGCCGGCGTGGACTTCCACCGCGCCGCCGCTGCCGCGCAGGACTTCCGCGGCGCCCGGAGGCGCTTCGAGTTCCTGGGCGAGGCGGAGGCCGCCGAGGGCGGCACGGTCACCGTGGTGGACGACTACTCGCACCACCCCACGGAGGTGCGCGCCATGCTGTCCGCGGCGCGGCAGCGCTTCCCCGGCCGCCGCCTGGTCGGCTGCTTCCAGCCCCACACCTACACCCGCAGCCAGTACCTGCTGGAGGACTTCCGCACCTGCTTCGAGGCGCTGGACGCCCTCTACATGCTCCGCACCTACGAGGCGCGCGAGCAGAGCGACCGCGGCATGGACGCGCGCACCCTGGCCGCGGAGGTCACACGGCCCGACGCGGTGTACCTCGACTCCTTCGAGGAGGCCACGGAGCGCATCGCCGGCGACCTGCGCGGCGGCGACGTGCTCTTCACGATCGGCGCCGGCGACGTGACCGAACTCGGCCCCATGGTTCTCGAGCGGCTGGGGGGTGCGCAGTGACCGCCGCCCCGCAGCGCCAGCGCCTGGCGGTGCTGTTCGGCGGACGCTCCGCCGAGCACGAGGTCTCCGTGACCTCCGCCCGCGGCGTGATGCGCGAGGCCGACCCGGAGCGCTTCGAGGTGGTGCCCGTGGGCATCACGAAGCGCGGCGCCTGGCTCACCGCGGACGAGACCCGCGCGCGCCTCGGACGTGTCGAGGCGGGCGAGCGCCGCGACATCGGCGACGACGCCGGCGGCGGCGTGTTCGCGTTCCCGGAGGTGCTAGCGACGCTGCGCGGGGTGGACGCGGTCTTCCCCATCGTCCACGGCACGTTCGGTGAGGACGGGACCATGCAGGGCCTACTGGAAATGGCGGACCTGCCCTACGTCGGTCCTGGTGTGGCCGCCAGCGCGATCGGCATGGACAAGGAACTGATGCGCGCCGTCTTCGCGGCGCACGACATCCCCCAGGCGAAGTACCTCGTGCTCCGCGGCGACGACCTGGAGCGCCCGTCCGAGGACGCGCTGCGCTTCGTGGAGGAGGAACTCGGCTACCCGTGCTTCGTGAAGCCGGCCAACGGCGGCTCCTCCGTGGGCGTCAGCAAGGCGCTCTCCCGCGAGGACATCGGCAGCGCCGTGGCCGCGGCTGCCGAGTTCGACCGCAAGGTACTGGTGGAGTCCGCCCTGGAGGGCCAGGAGGTGGAGTGCGCGGTGCTGGGCCACCGCGACCCGCAGCCGTCGCCGCTGGGCGAGATCCGCCCGACCACGGAGTTCTACGACTACCAGGCCAAGTACCTGGACGACACGGCGGAACTGATCGTCCCGGCCCGCATCGACGAGCGCTCCGCGCGCACGGTGCAGGAGTACGCCGTGCGCGCGTTCCAGGCGCTGGGCTGCTCCGGGCTGTCGCGCGTGGACTTCTTCGTGCAGCCGGACGGCGGCGTGAAGTGCATTGAGCTGAACACGCTGCCCGGGTTCACGCCGATCTCCATGTACCCGCGCCTCTGGCAGGAGGCCGGCGTCTCCTATCGCGACCTGATCTCGCGCCTGGTGGACTTCGCCTTCGAGCGGTTCCGGGAGGCGCGCCATGCCTGACCTGCGCGGCTTCCTCCGCAACCTGCGCCTCCCCGGCTCGCGCCCCCGCGCCTACCGAGGGCGCACCACGCCCGCTCGCGCCCGCACGGCGCCCGTCCCGCGCCGCGACGCCGGCGCGCAGCGCTACGCCCTGGGCCGCGTGGAGCGCCCGAAGCCGAAGCGCGAGATCCACGTGCCGTGGCGGCGCATCGCGCTGTCGCTCGTGGCCACGAGCGCCCTCGGCGGCGTCGCCTACGGGGCGGCATGGGTCGTGACCGGCGACTCGCTGCGCGTGGTGGAGATCGACATCACGGGCGCGCAGGTGGTGGACCCGCACGCCGTCGCGTTCGTGTCCAACCTCGGCCGCGAGTCCATGCTCACGCTGGACCTGGCCGCCGCGGACGCGGCCATCGAGGCGATGCCGGCGGTGAAGGCCGCCACCGTGGAGCGCGCGTGGCCGGACGGCGTGCGCATCACGCTCACGGAGCACCAGGCGTGGGGCTACTGGCAGGCCGGCGGCCGCGTCCACGTGATCGACCGTGACGGCCAGGTGCTGCGCCAGGCGCGCCCCGCGCCGAAGGACGCCCCGACGATCATCGACGTCGCGAGCCCGCTCGACCTGGCGGACGGCGCCATCGGCGATCCGGACACGGTGCGGCTGGTCGCGCGGCTGCTGGACGAAGGCGTCTTCGAGGCGGCCCGGCTGCGTCCCACGGCATTCATCTTCCAGCGTGACCGCGGCCTCACGGTCGTCGCGGAGGGCGGCCCCGCGGCGGTCTTCGGCGACTCCTCCAACTACGAGTTCAAGGTCCAGGCCTTCGGACAGGTGCTCCGCCAGATCCGCGCCGCCGGCGACGCGACTGGCTCCCCCCAGGTCGCGGAGGTTGACCTCCGCTTCGGCCGAAATGTGGTGCTGCGATGACACGTGTGTTCAGGGCGACGGCAATCCCGAGGGGGCGACGCTGATGGCTACCCACACCATCGCCGCCATCGACGTGGGCACGACCAAGGTCTGCACGATCGTGGCGGAGGTCACGCAGCACCAGGAGTTGCGCATCCTGGGCGTGGGCGTGGGCCCCTCCGCCGGGCTCGCGCGCGGCATGGTGGACAACATCCACGCCGCCATCGAGGCGATCGCGTCCTCGGTGGAGCGCGCCGAGCGCGCGTCCGCCACGCGCATCCTCTCCGCGCACGTCGGCATCGCCGGGCCGCACGTCTCCTCCATGAACTCGCGCGGCATCGTCGCCATCGGCGACCCGCGCCACCCCATCAACGAGGGCGACGTGCAGCGGGCCCTGGAGAGCGCGCGCATCGTCAACGTGCCCACCAACCGCGAGGTCATCCACGTGGTGCCGCGCTACTACGTGGTGGACGGCCAGGACCACGTCATCGACCCGTCCGGCATGTTCGGCTCGCGGCTGGACGTGGAGACGCACGTGGTCACCTCCTCCACGTCCGCCATGCACAACCTGATCCAGTGCGTGGAGGGCGCCGGCGTCCGCGCCGAGTCGCTGATCCTGGAGCCGCTCGCCTCCGCGGAGGCTGTCCTCTCGCAGGAGGAGATGCAGCAGGGCGTCGCGATCGTGGACATCGGCGGGGGCACCACGGACGTGGCGGTCTTCATCGATGGCGCGGTCGTACACACCGCCGTGCTGCCCATTGGCGGCGTGCACATGACGCGCGACCTGGTGGTCGCGCTGAAGGTGCCGCAGCCCTCGGCGGAACAGGCAAAGCGCCGCCACGGCCACGTCATCCCCTCCATGGTCGGGGAGGACGACGAGGTGGAGGTGGAGGCGTTCGGGTCGGAGGGGGCGAAGCAGGTGCCGCGCCGCGTGCTGGCACAGGTGCTCCAGGCGCGGACAGAAGAGTTGTTCGAGATGGTGCTGGCGGAGATCCGTCGCGGCGCCGACCCGGAGATGCTCTCTGCCGGCGTCGTGCTCTCGGGCGGGGCCTCGTCGCTGCCGGCGATCGACCTGCTGGCAGAGGAGGTGATGGGCCTGCCCGCGCGGGTGGGGCGGCCCAGGCACCTGGCGGGGCTGTCGGACCTGCTCCACGACCCTGCCTATGCGACCTCCGTGGGCCTGCTGCGGTGGGCACTCAAGGAGCAGGAGATCATGTTCCGTTCATCGCCGGCCCCCGTGCCGGCGCTGGGCGGGATCTTCAAGAAAGTGGCGCATCTCATGCGGGTCATCCTTCCCCAATGACCCCGCACACGAGGCGCGCACGAGGGAGCACTTCCCGCGGCCGGGCGACGGCGGGCCGGCCGACGGGACACCACCAGGGAGTGGGGAGGCTGCGATGAACGAGCAGGAACGGACACAGGAGCCGGCGGGCGCAGGGACGCTCTTCGATTACCTGGCCGCGGCACGGCGAGAGGTACAGGAACGCCACCTCTCCGTCGTCCCACCCGCCAGCGACGTCGATCCCAGCGCACCAGCCGATGAGGCCACCAGCATCGAGGACGTGGCCATCGAGGCCACCCACATCGAGGAGACGGCCATCGAGGCCACGGCCGAGCCGGTCGCGGCCGTGGGCGCGGATGTCAAGCCCGCGCTCGACCTGGCGGCGGAGGCGGCGCCTCCGGGCCTCGTCTCCGAGTACGAGGCGCCCGAGGTCGCCCCGGCGGCTGCGGTCGCCCCAGCGGCCACAGAGGACATCGAGGCCGCTCCAGTGCCGGTGGCGGCACAGGCGGCGCTCACGGAGTCGGCACCGGCGGCCGCACCGGCGCCGGCAGCAACGAACCAGCCGAGCACGCCCTCGGTGGTCACGCGCGACGAGCGCGCGGCCCCGCGGGCCGGACGAGGAAACAGCGCCGTGAAGACGGCACGGACGGAAGGTGGTCGCATGACTGATTACGAAGGGCTGCCACCGATCAAGGTGGTGGGCGTCGGGGGCGGCGGCACCAACGCCGTCAACCGCATGCTCGGCGC
>JBBDIC010000051.1:0-6821 GCA_040880625.1 Dehalococcoidia bacterium
TCGTCCTCGGGAGCGCCGTTACCGCGCTGGCGCGCGACGATCACCTGGCCCTCCGTGACGGGGCCGTACACGCCTTGCATCTCCGCCGGCAGGAGCGCCGCCACGTGGCGCATCATGCGGTCCGTGGCCACCTCTGCCGCGCGGCCGTCCGAGGCGAGCCCCTCCAGGTCGAACGGCTCACCGAAGGTGACGGTGATCCTCGGCCGGTCGTGCCAGAGCCACTGGAAGAAGACGCGCGGGATCTTGATGTTGGAGCCCGTGACGGCCACCGGGACGATCGGCGCGCGGGACATGAGCGCCACCATGCCCGCGCCCGGCAGGGCCGGCTGGATCCCCACGCCACCCCTCGAGCGGGTGCCCTCCGGGAACATCAGCACCACGTTGCCGGCGCGCAGGTAGTTGCGCGCCACGCGCAGTGCGCCCATGTCGCCGGAGAAGCGCCGCACCGGGAACGCGCCGTACACCCAGAAGAACCAGCCGATGACCGGCGTCTCGAAGATCTCGCGCTTCGCCATCGGATGCACGCGCCGTGACGCGGACGCCCCGACGAGCGGAGGGTCGATGAGGTGGACGTGGTTCGCGACGAAAATGACGGGGCCGTCGGCGGGGATGTGCTCGCGGCCGGCCACGCTCCAGCGCGCCAGCGAGAAGAACACGGCCCGCGCGAAGTAGTGCGTGACCCAGTACGTGATCGAGGACAACCGTCGCTTCATCGCCCATCGCCTCGTCGTCGGGGCCGCTGCCGGGGCCGTCGAGCCGTCTCAGCCGCCGCCGTTCGCCGCACGGTAGTGCTCGATGGCCATCGCGACCACCTGGTCGATGCCGAGCGCGTCCGTATCGATGACGAGCGCGTTGTCCGCGGCCTGCTCGCGGCGGATGGCGCGGTGGCCGGTGTTGTCCAGTTCGTCGCGGCGACGCGTGGCCGTCAGCACCTGGTCGAAGTTCGTGCGGCGTCCGGCGTCCAGTTCCTCGCCCAGCCGCCGCCGCGCGCGCACCTCTGCCGAGGCGTCCAGGAACACCTTCGTGCGCGCCTCCACGAGGACTCGCGTGCCGATGTCGCGGCCGGCCATCACCACGGGCTCGCGCGCGGCGATCGCGCGCTGGCGGCGCACGAGTTCGTCGCGCACTTCCGGGATGCGCGAGACGAGCGACACGCTCTGCTCGATCTCCTGCGTGCGCAGGGCCTCGGTGACGTCCTGCCCGTCGAGGAAGATCAGCGGGATCGTCGGGTCCTCCCACCGCATGTCGAGGTCGAGCGCACCCACGAGGGCGGTGACGGCTGCGGCGTCCTCTGCGTCCACGCCGGAGCGTTGCACCGCCAGCGTGCAGGCGCGGTACATGAGGCCGGTGTCGAAGAAGCCGATCTTGAGCGCCTCGGCAAGTGCGCGGCCCACGACGCTCTTGCCGGAGGCCGTCGGCCCGTCGATGGCGACGCTGCGTGCGAGCGAGTCTTCCGGAATCGTGCGCTCCGAGCCTACGAGGGGCGGCGTGTGGTGCGCGCCCCTCGAGGGGCGGCAGGCGTCGGCGCATCATACCCGCGCCATCCCTTAGCGCCGAGTCGCCCGGCGGCGCTACGCCCGCGCGGGACGCTCGAGGCCGACCGAGGCGCGCAGCGCGGCCTCCTCGTCCTCCGTCAGCGGCCGGGACTCTCCGAGCGGCAGGTCGGCGAGCGCCACCGGGCCGAAGCGCAGCCGCCGGAGGTGGAACACCGCGTGTCCCACCGCCTCGAACATCCGGCGCACCTGGCGGTTGCGCCCCTCGTGGATCACGAGGCGGACGCGGGTGGGGGGCTCCTCGCCGGGCAGCCGTTCGATGATCGCCGCGCCGGTGCGGCCGTCCTCCAGGTCCACGCCGTGGCGCAGGTGGTGCAGCGTCTCCTCGGCCACGGCGCCCTCCACCCAGGCCTCGTACTCCTTCTCCACCTCGTAGCGCGGGTGCGTCAGGCGGTGCGCCAGGTCGCCGTCCGTGGTCATCAACAGCAGTCCGGACGTGTCGATGTCCAGCCGGCCGACGTACCGCAGGTGCGAGGGCGCCCCGGGCAGCAGGTCGTACACCGTGCGGCGGCCCTCCTCGTCGCTGGCGGTCACCACGACGCCGGTGGGCTTGTGCAGCACGATCGTGGTCTCGCGCGTCTCGATGGCGATCGCGGCGCCGTCTACCTCGATGTGGTCGAGCGCGGGGTCTGCCTTCACGCCGAGGGCGGCGGGGGCGCCGTTGACGGACACGCGGCCGGCGGCGATGACCTCCTCGGCGGCGCGGCGGCTGCCATAGCCGGCGCGCGCGAGGATCTTCTGGAGGCGTTCTTCCGGCACGTGCGGCGGCCTAGCCGCGGCGGATCACGCGCTCGACGACGGTGGTGTGCGTGACCACCACGCGCGTCAGGCCCTCGTCAGTCCGCACGGGCACGGCTCGCGCGAATCCGGCGCGCTCCACCGTGCGCAGCGCCAGCCCCGCCAGCGCGCGCTCCGCCGCCAGCGTCGCGATGGCGACACCGGCCGAGGCGGTCAGCAGCGGCATCGCGCGGCGTGCGACCGGCATGAGCGCGGACGCGACGGCGCCGCGGCGCACGGACGGCGTGCTGATGGTGGCAGTGACGATCGGGTGCCGGGTCGTGGCCATGGGTCTCCTCCGCGCGGCTGCCCCGCGAGCGGGCTGGGGGCGATCAGGCTACTACACGCCTCGCCGCCGGATCACGTCAGCGACGGGGCGCGCCGTCCACCGCACGCCCGAGCCGCGCCCGGACGTCCGCCGTCAGGTCCAGCGGCGCGGCGCCCGAGGTCGCCTCGACGGCGCCGTCCACGAGGCGGAGGCGGCCGTCCGCGAACGCCTGCAACGCCGAGACAAGGAACGGCGCTTCGTGCTCCACCTGCGCCGCGCGGATGCGCTCGAACAGCGGGGTCGCCTCGATCGCCGCGTCGTTGAGGCCCTCGAGGTCGTCGCCCAGCGCGTTCCACATCGCGTCGAAGTCGCCGCCGCGGATGGGGTAGCGGCAGAACGCGGCCACCGGCCCCATGTCCACCTCGGGGATCGCGACATTGAGCATGACGCCGCTCTCCGTCGCGCGGGTGCGAATCAGCGCGCGGATCACCTCCACGTACGTGCCGATCGGGCCGCCGGGCAGCGCGGGGTGCAGGTTCACCAGCGGGTGCTCGTCCGCGAACGCCGGCGTGAAGATCAGCATGTAGCCCGCCAGCACGCCCAGGTCTGCCGGGTGCGCGTCCACGAGGCGTGCGACGGCCGCGTCGTAGTCGGCTCGCCACCCCGGGAGCGGCGCGCCGGGCTGCGAGCGCTCGCCGCCATGCGCCTTGCGGAACGCCACCGATCCCAGCGTCAGCAGCGGGATGCCCTCCGCCCGCACGAGGTCGAAGAAGGCGTCCGTCACCGGATCGTCGCCGGGGTCGCGGTTGGAGGAGACGTAGGCGATCCGCGCGTGCAGGCTGCCACCCTGGATGGCGTCGCGCACCGCCTCGAACATGGCGCGCGAGGAGCGCCCGCGGGTGGTGTACCAGCCGATGCGGAGCGGTTCGGGTGCCCCTTCGACAGGCTCTGGACGAGCGGGGGAGGGCACGGCTACTCGCCGTTGGCGCGCTGGCGGAGGACCTCGATGCGCTGCTCCACGTCGCTCAGCAGGGCCTGGCACTCCTCGGCGAGGCGCATGCCCTCTTCGTAGAGCGTGACGGACTCCTCCAGCGTCAGGTCGCCCGCCTCCAGGCGCTGCGCGACCTCCTCGAGGCGCGCGTACAGCGTCTCAAACGAGTGGCCTTCGAGGGCGAGTTCCGACTGGCCGGCGTCGTAGGCGGTCATGGCGCGGACTCTACGCGCGCGGTGCGGCTGCCGTCGCGCCAGCGCACGTGCAGAGCATCGCCGGTCTGCGCGTCCGCGGCCGTCGACACGGGCGTGCCGTCCTCGCGCGCCACGAGCGCGTACCCGCGGTCGAGGGTGGACAGCGGCGACAGTGTCCGCAGGCGCGCGGCGATCGCGGCCGTGTGCTCCCGCGCCTCCGCGACGGAACGGCCGGTGGCGTGCTTCATGCGGTCGGCGCGGCTGGACACGCCTCGATGGAGCGGGCGCGTGTCCGGCAGGCGGCGGTCGAGGCCGGCGACGCTGCGGTCCAGGACCTGGCGCGACGCGGCGATGCGGCGCGTCACGCGCATGCGGTTGCCGGCGAGCAGCCCGGCGATGGCGCGCTCCACCTCGCCGCGGTCGGGGGTCACGAGTTCGGCCGCGGCGGAAGGCGTGGGCGCGCGCCGGTCCGCGACGAGGTCCGCCAGGGAGGTGTCCGTCTCGTGGCCGACGGCGGAGACGACCGGGACGGGGCAGCCGAAGATGGCGCGCACCACGGGCTCTTCGTTGAACGCCCACAGGTCCTCGGCAGACCCGCCGCCGCGCCCGACGATCAGCACGTCCGGGCAGCGGTCCGGGCGGTCCTTCGGTGCGATGCTCCGCACCGCCTCCGCGATGTCGACCGCGGCCTCCTCGCCCTGCACGGCGGCGGGCTGGAACATGAGCGCCGCCACGGGCCAGCGCCGCTCCAGCACCGTCTGGATGTCGTGGTACGCGGCCCCCGTGGCGCTGGTCACCACCCCGATCCGTCGAGGGAAGCGCGGCAGTGCGCGCTTGCGGGCCGGATCGAACAGGCCTTCCGCCTCGAAGCGCGCGCGGCGGCGCTCGAACTCCGCCTGCAGCGCGCCGACGCCGGCCGGCTGCACGAAGTCCACGATGAACTGCAGGTCGCCCCGCTCCGGGTAGAAGGACACGTGGCCGTGCGCCACCAGCGACGCGCCGGACTGCATGTGCTTGCGGTGCGCGATGTTGGCGTTGCGGAAGAACACGCAACGCAGGGCGCCGCCGTTGTCCTTCAGCGTGAAGTACATGTGGCCGGAGGACGCCACGGTGAGGTTGGAGATCTCGCCGCCGATCCACAGGTCGCGCAGCGACGGGTCGCCCTCCACGGCCTCGCGGAGGTAGCGGGCGACCTGCCAGACGGCGCGGACCTCCGGCGGCACGGCTACACGAGCCCTGGCTGAGCGGCGACCCGGGACATCTAGCGCGCCTTGACCCGCTCGAGGTACTTCCCGTCGGTGGTGGAGACCTTCACCACGTCCCCCACGTCCAGGAACAGCGGCACGTTCACCACCAGGCCGGTCTCCACGGTGGCGGGCTTCGTCGCGCCGGTGGCGGTGTCGCCCTTCACGCCGGGGTCGGACTGGGTGATCTGGAGTTCCACCGCGGCGGGCAGTTCCACGCCCAGCGCCTCGTCGCCGTGCAGGATCACCTGCACCTCGTCGCTCTCGCGGATGTAGGGGAGGGCGTCCTGGATGACGGCGCGCGGCACCATCACCTGGTCGAACGTCTCGGAGTTCATGAAGGTGTAGGACTCGCCGTCGCCGTAGAGGTACTGCATCTTGCGGCGCTCCACGCGCGCCACCGGGATCTTGTCGCCGGCGTTGAAGGTCCGCTCCGTGATGTGCCCGGCGCGCAGGTCGCGCAACTTCACCCGGTAGACGGCGGACTTCTTCGTCTTGACGTGATGCACGTCTTCCATGCGGTACAGCGAACCGTCGAGTTCGACCGTCGCGCCCTTCTTGAAGTCCGAAGTCGAAATCATGCATGCCTCCTGGTGCCCGCGTACGCCATGGCGGCGCGCGGGCCGAACGCTAGGTTAGAGGGCGACCTTGGGTGCGGTCGAGATCGTCCGAAGGCGCCCGTCCTCCATGACGCACTGGTCCTCGATGCGCACGCCGCCCCAGCCGGGGATGTAGATGCCGGGCTCCACGGTCACCACGTGGCCGTCCTCCAGCGCGATCTCGCCGGACGGCGCCAGCCGAGGGTCCTCGTGGATGTCGAGGCCGACGCCGTGGCCCAGGCCGTGCCCGAAGCGCTCGCCGTAGCCGGCGCGCCGGATCACCTCGTGGGCGATCTCGTGCCCCACGCTGCCGGGCATGCCCGCCTCGATGCGCTCCTCCGCCGTCTCCTGCGCCGTGAGCACCACGTCGTACACGCGCTTGAACTCGTCCGAGGGGCGGTCGCCCAGCCAGATCGTGCGCGTCAGGTCGGAGCAGTAGCCGTCGACGATGACGCCCATGTCGATGACCACGCCCGTCTCCGCCTCCAGCGGCGCGTCGCTGGCGCGCCAGTGGGGCAGCGAGCCGTGCGCGCCGCCCGCGACGATCGAGGAGAACGACAGGTCCTCCGCTCCGTGCATCACGGCGTACTCCTGGATGAGCCACGCCACCTGCTTCTCCGTCATGCCGGGCGTCACCTGCGAGGCGGCGTGGCGGAACGCGTCGTCGCCGAGGTGGACCGCGCGCGTCAGCGCGTCGACCTCCTCCGCGTCTTTCACCATGCGCAGGTCCTCGATGGCGCGCGGGGCGGGGACGAGGGCCGGCCGCGAGTGCGCGGGTGTCTCCGCGAGGGCGCCCGTCCACGCCTCGTAGGAGGCGTAGGAGAGGTGAGCCGCCTCGAACCCGACGCGCAGCCCGCCGAGGCCCTCGAGGATCGCGGGGGCGACGCCGGTGTTCGCACCAGAGACCTGCACGAGCGCGAACTCGGGGCTCTGCTGCGCCACCTGCTCCCAGTAGCGGGAGTCGGTGGCGAAGCGCGCTTCGTAGCGCGTCACGAGTGCGACGCCCGCGCTGCCGGTGAACCCGCTGACCCAGCGCCGGTTCGACGGCGTCGTCACCAGGATCGCATCGACAGCGAGCGCGTCGAAGCGCGCGCGCACCCGCTCGAGGCGCGCCGCCGTCGTCGAGGTGGACGCGGGCGTGGTCACGCCGGGTCGCCCTCGGTCAGGCGGCCGTGCAGCATCTCCAGCGCGGCCA
>JBBDIC010000051.1:6921-8424 GCA_040880625.1 Dehalococcoidia bacterium
GGTCACGCCGGGTCGCCCTCGGTCAGGCGGCCGTGCAGCATCTCCAGCGCGGCCACGTAGCCGCGCCAGCCGAAGCCGGTGATCTGGCCCCAGGCGACCGCGGCGACGTAGGAGTGGCTGCGGAACGCCTCCCGCCGGTGGATGTTGGACAGGTGGACCTCAGCGGTCAGCAGCCCGGCGCCGCTGACGGCGTCCGCCAGGGCGATCGAGGTGTGCGTGTAGGCGCCGGCGTTCAGGATGAGCGCATCCCAGTCGCGGTGCGCGTGGATCGCGTCGATCAGTTCGCCCTCGTGGTTGGACTGGATGAAGGCGATCTCCACGCCCAGTTCCGCGGCGCGCTGCCGCACCAGCGCCTCGATGTCTGCAAGGCTCTGGCGCCCGTAGACCTCCGGCTCGCGCGTGCCGAGCAGGTTCAGGTTGGGGCCGTTCAGCACCAGGACGCGCATGGGTACGCCTCGATCCGTGGGGTCACCGGGACTGCCGATGTTACCCGTGCGCGGCGTCAACGTCAGTGGGGAATGTCACTCGCCTCGAAGGGCGCCCCGGTCAGGCCGCGCCACCGCGCACGTGCGGGTCCGAGGGGCCGCCGGTCCAGCGCCGCGCGACGGTGGTGTAGATCTGCGTGGTGTCCGGCGATGAGTGGCCCAGCAGGTGCTGCACGATCCGCAGGTCCGCGTCGCCCTGGATGAGGTGCGTGGCGAAGGAGTGGCGCAGCATGTGCGGGTGCAGCGGCTGCTCCAGCGCGGCCTTGAGCCCCGCGTTGCGGACGATCGTCTGCATCGAGCGCGTCGTGAGGCGTCCGCCGGAACGGTTCACGAACAGCGCCGCCTGTGCGCCGGTCACCAGGTGCGGCCGCCCCTGCTCGATGTAGCGCTCGAGGGCGTCCCGCGCGTATTCGCCGAACAGGCAGATGCGCGTGCGGTCGCCCTTGCCGGTGACACGCACCTGGCGCTCGCCCAGGTCGAGGTCGCGCACGTTGGCCTTCGCCGCCTCGCTCACGCGCAGGCCAGCGCCGTAGAGCAGTTCGAGGAGGGCCAGGTCGCGCAGGCCGGCCGGCGTCTCGTCCTTCCTCTGGGCGGCGATCAGGCGCGTGACGTCCGCCTCCGAGATTGCCTTCGGCAGGCGTTGTGCCTGGCGAGGGAAGCGCAGACGGAGGAGCGAGTCGCCCGGCTCGTTCTTCAGCGTGACGCCCTCCGCGTCCAGCCAGCCGTAAAAGCCGCGCACCGTCGTCGCGATGCGCTTCACGGAGGTGTCCGCCACCGAGGCGTTCCGCAGCGCGAAGAGGTAGGAGCGTCCGTCCGAGCGCCCCGCCTCGTCGAACGGCGTCTCGCGCTCGGCGAGGAAGGACAGGAAGCCCTCGATGTCGTGGCGGTAGTTGCGGAGCGTGTGGGGCGAGCGGCGACGCACGCGCTCCAGGTAGCCGAGGTACGCCTCCAGCCGCTCGCGGGCACGCGATGCGACGGGCGCCGGCGGCACGGGCGAGGGCGCACGACGCGAGGCGCG
>JBBDIC010000051.1:8524-21245 GCA_040880625.1 Dehalococcoidia bacterium
GGGCCGTCCTCGGAATCCCCGCCCGGGGTCACCGATTCAGGAAGAGGCTACATAATCCCTCGGACGAGCGCTAGCGGCGGGCGCGCGGGGACGAGCGGGGCGAGGACTTGCGACGCGCGGGCGCACGCTTCGGCTTGGGCGCGCGCGGGTCCTGGCCCTCGGCGCGCATCTTCTCCTCACGCGCCGCGAGCAGTTCGACGGCGTCCTCCATCTCGATGGCGTTGGGGTCGCGGCCCTTCGGGAGGGAGGCGTTGACCGTGCCGTCCGTGACGTACGGGCCGAACTTCCCGGAGCGGATGGTGACGGGGCCCTTGTTGTCGGGGTGCGCGCCCAGGTCCTTCAGGATCGACTTGGCCGTGCCGCCGCGGCGGCCGAACTGCTTCGGCTGCGCCAGCACCTTCAGCGCCGCCTCTATGTCCATCTCCGCCATCTCCGCGTGGCCACCCTCGATGCTGCGGCTCTCCGTGCCGCTCTTCACGTATGGGCCGTTGGGGCCGTCCTGCACGGTCACGTCCGCGCCGGTCTCCGGGTGAGCGCCCAGCACCTTGGGGAACTCCAGCGTCAGCAGCGCGTCCTCCAGCGTGACGTGCTCCATGGTCATGCCCGGCCACAGCGAGGCGCGGCGGGGCTTCTCCTTCGACTTCGGCGGCGGGTCCTCGCCCACCTGGAAGTACGGGCCGAAGCGCCCGGTCTTGAGGTAGATGGGCGCCTCCGTCTCCGGGTCGCGGCCCAGCATGCGGTCGCCGAGGCTCTCCTCGTGCAGCAGGCGCTCCACGTCCGCGATCGTGACCTCGTCCGGGGCGATCTCCGCCGGCAGCGAGGCGCGCTCGTCCGTGTCGCCGATCTGCACGTACGGCCCGTAGCGCCCCACGCGCACCGCGATCTCGCGCCCCTGGGCGTCCAGCCCCAGCGGGATCGAGGACACGCCGCGTGCGTCGATGGCCTCCCAGCCCTCGTCGATCGTGCGGTGCAGGCCGTCGTGCGCCATCCCGTCGTCCTCGGGCGCGTCGGGGTCGCCGAAGTAGAAGGCGTGCAGCCACGGCTTGTGCTCGCGCTCGCCCTCCGCGATCTCGTCCAGGCGCTCCTCCATGCGGGCGGTGAACCCGAGGTCCACCAGGTCCGGAAAGTGCTGCAGCAGGAGGTTCACCACGGCGAACGCAACGAACGTGGGGATGAGCGCGGAGCCCTTCTTCCACACGTAGCCGCGGTCCTGCACCGTCTGGATGATGGAGGCGTACGTGGACGGCCGGCCGATGCCGCGCTCCTCCAGTTCGCGGATGAGGCTCGCCTCGGTGAAGCGGGCCGGCGGCTGCGTCTCGTGGCCGCGCGCCTCCACGCTGCGCGGGTCCACCTGGTCGCCCGTGCGCAGCGGCGGCAGCACGCGCTCCTGGTCCTCGAGTTCGGCGTCCGGGTCGTCCGTGCCCTCCACGTAGGCGCGGAGGAAGCCCGGGAAGGAGATCACCTTGCCGGAGGTCTGGAAGCCCGCCACGCCGTGCGCGCCGGTCTCCGCCGTCAGGCGCACCTGCGTCCGCAGGCCGTTGGCGTCCCGCATCTGCGAGGCGACGGTGCGCTTCCACACCAGGTCGTACAGCCGCAGCGCGTCCGCATCGAGTTCGCGCGAGACGGCTTCGGGCGTGCGGAAGGACTCGCCGGCCGGGCGCACCGCCTCGTGCGCCTCCTGCGCGCCCTTGCTCTTCGAGGTGTAGACGCGCGGCCGCTCCGGCAGGTAGTCCGCGCCGTAGAGCGACGTGACCTGGCGGCGCGCCGCATCGATGGCCTGCGAGGACAGCGCGGGGCTGTCCGTCCGCATGTAGGTGATGTAGCCGTTCTCGTAGAGGCGCTGCGCCACCTGCATGGTGCGCTGTGCGGAGTAGCGCAACTTGCGCGCCGCCTCCTGCTGGAGCGTGGACGTGATGAACGGCGCCGGCGGGCGCTGCGTGTATGGCCGCTCCGTCACGTCCGCCACGACGAACGTGGACGCGCGCAGCGCCTCCGCGAGCGAGGTGGACGTCGCCTCGTCGAGGAGGGCGACGTCGCCGCCGGCGAGCGCGCCGGTCTCGGGGTCGAAGTCGCGGCCCTGGGCCACGCGCTTGCCGGCGAGTTCCACCAGTTTCGCGCCGAACGGGTCGTGGTCGCCCTCGCGTGCGGCCAGCGTGGCCTCCACGTCCCAGAACGCGGCGTTCTTGAAGCGCATGCGCTGGCGCTCGCGCTCCACCACCAGGCGGACGGCCACGGACTGCACGCGGCCGGCGGACAGGCGCGGCGCCACCTTCTTCCACAGGACGGGTGACACCTCGTAGCCGAAGAGGCGATCGAGGATGCGGCGCGCCTCCTGCGCCCTCACCAGGTGGGTGTCGATCTCGCGCGGGTGCTCCAGCGCCTCCTGGATCGCCTGGCGCGTGATCTCGTGGAAGACCATGCGGTAGACAGGGATCTTGGGCTTCAGCACCTCCAGCAGGTGCCACGCGATCGCCTCGCCCTCGCGGTCCTCGTCTGTGGCCAGGTACAACTCGTCCGCGTCCTTCAGGAGGGCGCGGAGTTTCTTCACCTGCTCCGTCTTCTTCGGAGGCACCACGTACAGCGGCTCGAAGCCGGCCTCGATGTTCACGCCCAGGCGCGCCCACTTCTCCTTCTTGTACGCCGCCGGGATCTCGGCGGCGGAGGAGGGCAGGTCACGGATGTGCCCGATCGAGGACTCCACGACATAACCATCGCCGAGGTACTGGCCGATGGTCCGCGCCTTGGCGGGCGACTCCACGATCACCAGGCGCTGCGGCTGGCTCCCGTTGCGGGGGGCTGCGCGCGCCGAGCGTCGAGGGGTGGAGCGAGTGGCGCCGGCGGCGTCCGTCGTCACGACGGGGCCTCGGCGGCGGTTGTGTCGACGTCGTAGATGGCGTCGTCCTCACGTACGCGGACGAACTGCAGACCGCCCACGTCGCGTACTAGTCCCTTGAGTTCCAGAAGGGCGAGCGTACCCGACACGATCGCTGCGGCCAATCCGGCCCGCCGCGCCACATCATCGATGTGTTGTGGGTCGCGGGTGAGGACGCCCATCAGGGAGCGCTCCTCGCCGGACTCCGGCGGGGCGGCGCGCCCGAAGTCCAGTTGCGCGCCGATCCTCGTGAGGTTGAGCGCCTCCAGGATGTCCTGCGCGGACGTGACGGGCGTCGCGCCGTCCCGGATCAGGCTCAGCGGCCCGCGCGACTGCGGCGAGAAGATGGACCCGGGCACGGCGAACACGTCCCGATTCTGTTCCGTGGCGAACTTCGCCGTGATCATGGATCCGGACTTGTAGTCGCCCTCCACCACCAGCGTGCCCAGCGACAGGCCGGACAGGATGCGGTTGCGTCGAGGGAAGAAGTCCGCCCGCGGCTTCGTGCCCAGCGGGTAGTCCGAGATCACCGCGCCACGCTCAGCGATCTCCTCCGCCAGCCGCCGGTTCTCCGGCGGGTAGATCGTGTCCAGTCCGTTCGCCAGCACCCCCACCGTGCGCCCGCCGCTGTCGAGGGCGGTGCGGTGCGCGATGGTGTCGATGCCCCTCGCGAGGCCGGAGACCACGGTGACGCCGCTGGCGGCGAGGCCGCGTGTCAGTTCGGTGGCCGCCTGGCGGCCGTAGGCCGTCGCTCGGCGCGTACCGACCACGGCGACGCTCCACTCGTCCTCCGGCGTCCACGCGCCGCGGACGTAGATGACGGGCGGGGCGTCGTCGATCTCGCGCAGACGTGTCGGATAGGCAGGGTGGGTGCGCGGCAGCGCAGTGATGCCCGCGGTGGCCAGGCGCTCCATCTCCGCGGCCGGGTCCACCTCCCGCCGAGCGCGGGTGATCGCCTGCGCCGTGCTGGCGTCCAGCCCAGCCTCCACCAGTTCGCCCTCGGACGCCCGCCACGCGTGCTCCAGCGCCGGAAAGGCGCGCTGGAGTACGCCGAAGCGCACGCTGCCGAGGCGGTGGACCCGGTGCAGCGCGACCCAGAAGGGCAGGTCGTCCGTCAGTACTTCGGTCACGGGCGTCAGGTTAGGTGGCGCGGTCAACAGCGAAGAGCCCCGAATGGCACAGCCGCAGGGTCACACCACCTCGACGCGCTCCTCGGCAGGTACGTCCGCGGAGGCCTCGTAGCGCTGGACGTTCACCTTCTTGATGCGGCGTCCCAGGATGGACATGACGCGCAGGCGCAGCGCCGCCTCGTCCTCCGGGAGTTCTTCGGCAGACGGGACGACCACCTCGTCACCGGGGACGGCCAGGCGGCCGAGTTCGGTGACGATCAGGCCGCCGACGGTGTCGAAGTCCTCCGAGTGGATGCCGGTCTGGAAGAGGTCGTTGAGTTCATCGATGGTGAGGCTGGCGTCCACGACGGCCTCGTCGTCCGAGATGTGCTGCACGTCCACCGCGACCACGTCGTACTCGTCCGTAATCGCGCCGACGATCTCCTCCACCAGGTCCTCCACCGTGATGACGCCGGCGGTGCCGCCGTACTCGTCCACGGCGATCGCCATGTGGACCTGGTCGCGGCGCATGTCCGCCAGCAGTTCGTTCGCGCGTTTCGTCTCCGGCACCACGTATGGAGGCCGCGCGATGTCCACGAGGTTGGGCGTGACGTTGCCGTTCTGGACGTAGGCCAGCAGGTCCTTGGCGTAGATCACGCCCACGA
Source organism: Dehalococcoidia bacterium (assembly GCA_040880625.1). Classification (GTDB taxonomy): domain Bacteria; phylum Chloroflexota; class Dehalococcoidia; order UBA2979; family UBA2979; genus W-Chloroflexi-9. Next base: position 13,171 of record JBBDIC010000051.1, read on the forward strand.
TGCGGTCCAGCGACTCCTCGTAGAGGGGGATGCGGCTGTAGCCGGACTTGGAGACCAGGCGCATCACGTCGCCGAAGGACGCCTCCGTGGAGAGCGCGGTCACGTCCGTGCGAGGGGTCATCAATTCGCGCACGGTCTGGTCTGACATCTCCAGCACGCCGCGGATCATGCGGCGCTCCTCGATCAGCACCACGTCGTCGTCGGCGGCCTCCAGCGTGCCCACGAGTTCCTCGGCGGGGTCGATGGCCTCCGAGGTGCCGCGCAGGCCCAGGGCACGCAGCGGCAGCGCCGCGGGTGCGCTGAGCAGCCACGAGATGGGCCGGAAGACCACCTGCAGCACGCGCGCCGGCACCTCCAGCCGCTGCGCGGCGGCGTCCGGGTGCGTGAGCACCACGATGCGAGAGGCGGCGCGGACGACGCTGATGATGAGCAGAGCCACCACGGCGGCCAGCACCACGCGCGTCCACTCCACGCCGTCAAAGACGATGACGAGCGCGGACGTGAGGGTGACGGTGGTGAGGGAGACGGCGGCGCGCAGGTGCCGCAGCAGGCGCTGCCGTTCGCGGACATAGGTGCGGAGGAGGGGCGCGAGCCCGGGCGCGCTCACGCCTCGGAGTCGCCGCCGGGCGAGGACCACGTTGGACGCCTCGGCGGATACGGTGACGGCGAAGAGGACGCCGGCGCCAATGGCAATGATGAGAGAGGTTAGTGAGATCGTATCCAAAACCAATTGGGCGCAGGCGAACGGGAAACCTGCGCCGAGTGCCTCATTTCTCCGTGTGGCCGTCAGTCCCGGGCCGCACCTGTGTGTGTTCGTCCTTGAGCCGGGCCGGCACGCCCATCACCAGGGCGCCGTCCGGCACATCGCGCGTGACCACCGATCCTGCGGCGGTGCGCGCGCCCTTGCCCACGCGGACCGGCGCGATCAGCACCGTCCCGCTCCCGATCGACGCGCCGTCACCGATCTCGGTGCGGCTCTTCGTCCGGGTCCCTTCATCGTAGTTTGCCGTGATCGATCCCGCAGCAATATTCGCGTCGGCCCCGACCTCGGCGTCGCCAATATACGAGAAGTGGCCCACCTGTGTGCGCTCCCCGATGCGGGCGGCCTTCACTTCCACGTAGTTGCCGAGGTGGACGTCCCGCTCGATGACCGCGCCCGGCCGCAGGTGGCAGTACGGGCCGATCGTGACGCCCTCCGCGACGGTCGCGCCCTCGATGGTGCTTGACCCGATCTCCACGTCCGCCGCGATGGCGCTGTCGCGCACCACGGCGTTCGGCCCGATGCGGCACCCGCCGCCGATGGTGGTGCGTCCCAGCAGGTGGACGCCCGGGAGCAGCGTGGTGTCCGCGGCCACGCGCACCCCGGAGTCGATGAACGTGGACGCGGGATCGAGCAGCGTCACGCCCTCCAGCATCACGTTGCGGCGGATGCGGTCGCGCAGCACGCGCTCCGCGGCGGCGAGTTGCACGCGGTCGTTGACCTGCTGCACCTCCACGGCCTCCGTCACCTGGTAGGCCTCCACGCCGCCGGCGTCCACGGCGCGGCCGATGAGCCCGCCCAGCGTGAGTTCGCCGCGGTCGTCCGGCGGCACGTCCGCCAGCGTCTCGTACAGCCACGCGGCGTCGGAGGCGTAGAGGCCGGCGTTCACCTCCGGCTGGCCGCGCATCGCCGCCGGCAGGTCCGCCTCCTGCACGATGCCGGTGACGCGCCCGTTGCGCCGTCGCACGCGGGCGTAGCCGCGCGGATCGTCCAGGTAGGCCGTCAGGAAGGACATCGCGCGGCCGGAGGCCAGGTGGCGGCCGGCGAGTTCCAGCAGCGTGCGCACCGTCAGCAGCGGCATGTCCGCGTGCGCGATCAGCAGCCGTCCGGCCGTGGCCGCGGCCTCGCGAGCCGCCAGCGCGGCGTCGCCGGTGCCGCGCGCCTGCGCCTGCACCACCACGCGCACGCCATCGAGCGCGGCGACGGCGCTTCCGATCGCCTCGTGCGCGGCGGGGGAGGCGACGACGATCACGTCCGTGCAGCCGGCCTCGCGGAACACGTCGCAGACCAGGCGCACCATCGGAACGCCGGCGACGGGATGGAGTACCTTCGGGAGGGCGGAGCGCATGCGGGTGCCGGGTCCGCCGGCCAGCACCACGGCGGTCCAGCCGTCCAGGGAGGCCACGGGGGTGGTCATGGGCGTCGCGAGCGAGGCGGCCCCGCCGCTGAGGGGGGCGTCATGCTGACCCGCAGACATCATGGAACGCCGTCCTCATGCGATGGGCGGGAAATTGACCGCCGATCTGGGCGATTTTACACTCCAACCTCGCTCAATCTCTACCGCAGGCCCCAACCCGAAAGACCGCCCTGTGAAGGTCGATGAACTCCGACAGGCCTTCCTGACGTTCTTCGAGGAGCGGGGCCACCGTCGCATCCCCTCGTCGTCGCTCGTGCCGCACGGCGACCCCACGCTGCTGTTCACCACCGCCGGCATGGTGCAGTTCAAGCCCTACTTCATGGGGCTGGAAGATCCGCCCGCCAGCCGCCTCACCTCCATCCAGCGCTGCTTCCGCACCACGGACATCGAGGACGTGGGCGACGAGACGCACCTGACGCTGTTCGAGATGCTGGGCAACTTCTCCGTGGGTGACTACTTCAAGGACGAGGCCGTCGACTGGGCGTGGGAATTCCTGACGGAGGTCCTGCACATCGACGGCGGGCGGCTGTGGGCCACGGTCTACGTCGATGACGACTACGCCGCGGGCCTGTGGGCGAAGAAGGGCCTGCCGGAGGATCGCATCCTGCGCTACACGGCGGAGCAGGGCAACTGGTGGGGCCCGCCGGGCGACACCGGTCCCATGGGTCCGTCCTCCGAGGTGTTCTTCGACTGGGGCAAGACCCCGGGGTGCCGGCACTGCGAGGCGGATACGTGCCACCCGGAGGTGGACTGCGGCCGCTTTGCGGAGATCTGGAACCTGGTCTTCATGACCTACTACCGCGAGGAGGACGGCTCCCAGACCGACCTGCCCGCCGCCAACATCGACACCGGGGCCGGGCTGGAGCGGCTGGCGGCCGTGGTTCAGGAGGCCGGCACGCTCTGGGAGACGGACGAACTGCGCGAGGTGGTGGCCGCCGCCGAGCGGATCTCCGGCCGCACGTACGACCCGGACGAGAGCCCGGACGTCGCCTTCGCCCTGCGTGCGATGACGGAGCACAGCCGGGCGCTGGCGTTCCTCGTGAGTGACGGTGTGCTCCCCAGCAACGAGGGGCGGGGCTACGTCCTGCGCCGCCTCCTGCGCCGCGCGGTCTACTTCGCCCACAAGATCGGCGTGCGCGACGCGTTCCTCGCGGACCTGGTGGACGCGGCGGTGGAGCGCTCGCTGCGCGCAAACCCGGAACTGGAGCAGCAGCGCGACTTCATCCGCCGCATTGCCACCATCGAGGAGACGCGGTTCCGCGCCACGCTGGAGCGCGGGCTGGAACTGCTGGACGAGGTGATGGCGCGCGAGGCCTCCACGCGACGCATCCCGGGACTGGATGCCTTCACGCTCTACGACACGCACGGCCTGCCGCTGGAACTCACGCTGGAGGTGGCCCAGGCCGCGGGCTACGAGGTGGACCGCGACGGCTTCGATGCGGAGATGGAGCGCCAGCGCGAGCGCTCCAAGGGCGACGACCGCTTCCGCGGCAACGAGGACGACCGCGCCCAGCGTTACGCCGCGCTCGACCTGGACTCGACGTTCGTGGGCTACTCCGCCATCAAGCACGCCTCCACGGTCACGCACATCACGCCGGAGCGCCTGGAGGAGGGCGCCGAGGGCGAGGTGGTGCTGGCGGAGACCTCGTTCTACCCGGAGGGCGGCGGCCAGGTGGGCGACCGCGGCGAGATCCGCACGGCGGGCGGGGTCTTCGAGGTGACGGACACGCATCGGTATGGCGGCGCCATCGTCCACATCGGGCGCGTCGTCTCGGGATCGGTGGCCACGGGCGAGGAGGCGACGGCGCGGGTGAGCGCGGCGCGGCGCCAGGACACGGCGCGCAACCACACGGCCACGCACCTGCTGCACGCGGCGCTGCGCAGCGTGCTGGGCACGCACGTGCGGCAGGCGGGATCGTACGTGGGCCCGGACCGCCTGCGCTTCGACTACACGCACCCGGAGGCGCCGACCGACGCTACGCTGCGCACCATCCAGCGGACCGTGAACGAGAAGGTGCGGGCCGACATCCGAAGCGCGACGTTCGAACTCGAGTACGACGAGGCGATGCAGCGCGGCGCCATCGCGTTCTTCGAGGACCGCTACACGGATCGCGTGCGCATGGTGGAGTACTGCGACTCGCGCGGGCTGGACCCGGACCACCGCCACACGCAGGAGTGCTACAGCCGCGAACTCTGCGGCGGCACTCACCTGGACGCCACCGGCCAGGTGGGCACGTTCGTGATCGTCGCGGACACCTCCATCGGCGCGGGCCTCCGCCGCATCGAGGCGCTGACGGGCAGGCCGGCGGAGGCGTACGTGGAGGACCGCATCGCCATGCTGGACACGCTCTCGCGCCGCTTCCGCGTCCCGGTCGCGGAGGTGCCGCAGCGCATCGACACACTGGAGCAGTCGCTGGAGGAACAGCGCCGCCGCGCGGACGAGGCGTCCCGCCGTGCCTCCGCGGGCGCCGCGGACGACCTGGTGTCGCGGGCCGTCGACGTGGCGGGCGTGCAGGTCCTGGTGGAGCGCGTCACGGTGGAGGACGCCGCGGCGCTGCGCCCCATGGTGGACCGCCTGCGCGAGCAACTCGGGACCGCCTTCGTGACGCTGGCCGCGGACATCGATGGCAAGCCGAACTTCATCGCCGCCGCCACGGATGACGTGGTGGCGCGCGGCCTGCGGGCAGACGAGATCGTGAAGGTGGCGGCGGGCATCGCCGGCGGCGGCGGCGGCGGGCGACCGCAACTGGCGCAGGCCGGCGGCCGCGACGCCTCCCGCATCGACGAGGCGCTGGAGGCCGCCCGAGCCGCCGTGCGCGAGCGCCTGGGGGAGACGTAGCCTGTGGAACCCTACCTGGACCGCCTGCGTGACCTCTGGGACCGCGTCCGCTACTGGGTGACCGACGCCGTGGAGGACACGATCGACGCGTTCCAGGGCAAGCGCCCGCGCGACCGGTCCGGCCTCGACCGCACGCGCAAGCCGCGTCCACCGCGTGCCCCGCGTTCCCCGGGGGAGTCCCGCCAGCAGCGCGCCGCCGACGGCCCCGACCGCGAGGCGCCGCACGAGCCGAACCGCGGCCGCGAGCGCGTGCCGCGGCGCGGCATCGAGGGCGACTCCGCCGTCATCACCGCCACCCGCGACGACGATGTCGCCTCGATCGTGGGGCGCATCGACACGGCCGACACGCCGGAGGTGGTGCTGGTGGTGCGGCGGGACGCGCGCCTGCTGCGCCGTCCCACGGCCTGGCCGCACATCGCCGCGCACGTGCGGCGTCGCGGCATCGAACTCGGCGTGGTCTCCACGCGCGGGGACGTGCGCTCCTACGCGCGCGAGAACGGCCTGCGCTCCGCGCGCACGCCTCGAGGGCTGCGGGACGCGGAGTACTACCTGCGCGTGGGGGAGCGTGACGTCCACATCCCGCCGGTGCCGTGGGGCCGCATCATCCGCGCGGGCATGATCGTGACTGTGCTCGTGGCGGCGTTCATCGTCGGCTGCTACGAGGTGCCGTCCGCGGAGGTCCGTCTCGTGCCCGCCTCGGACGAATACAGCGTGAGCATGACGGTCCGGCCCAACGCGATCGTGGACGAGTCGGACGTGGAGACGGGCACCATCGCCGCCAGCACGATCCGACGCCAACTGGTGACCGCCGTCACCACCACCACCACCGGCGAGGCCGAGGTGGGCGACGAGCACGCGGTGGTGACGCTGGAGTTCAGCAACAGTGGCGCGCAGATGGCGCAGGTCCCCGGCGGCACGCGCCTCCAGACGGCGGACGCCTTCGTCTTCATCACGGACGAGACGCTGGACGTCCCGGAGGACGGCGCCGCCTCCGTCACCGCCACGGCGGAACTGCCCGGCGCCCTCGGGAATGTCGAGGCGGGGACGGTCACCGACATTGCGACGGACGTGCCGGCCAGCCTGACGCTGGCCAGCGCCTCCGCCGGGACCGGCGGGACGAACGTGCTGGGGCCGGCGATATCGGAGGCGGACATGGCGCGCGTGCGCTCCATCGCGGACGACGTGCTGGACCGCGTCGCGCTCGCCACGCTCGAACTCGCCGTGGAGGAGGACGAACTCGGGACGCTGCTGCCGTCCTCCGTGCGCGCGGCGATCCTCTCGGAGGTGCCGCTCCAGCAGCTCGATGAGCCGGGGGACGTGCTGGTCGTGGAGTACACGATCATCGCGTCCGGGCTGATCGTGACCCAGTCGCAGGCCGTCGCGTTCGCGGAGGCGCTGATCCGCAGCGACCTGCCGGAGGACCAGCAACTCCTCGGCGGCACCGTCACCGCCACCGTCGAGCCCTCGCCGGACAGCGCCACCACCATGGAACTCGTCGCCTCCGCCAGCGCCGCCGACCTCGCGGCGTTCGAGGGCGTCGCGGGCGAACTCGCCGGCAAGCGCCCGGGCGACGCGCGCGCGCTGCTCATGGAGCGCCTGGACCTGCTGGAGCCGCCCGAGATCGACATCAACCCCAACTTCATCCCGTGGATCTGGCTCCCCCGCCGGGAGAGCAACATCGAGGTCGTCGTGATGGGCCCGACGCCGGCGGAGGAAGACGTCCCCGATGAGGCGGACGACGACGACGATGCGCTCGGCAACACGGACGCCACGATCACGCCGACCGCGGAGGTCACCCCCAGCGCGCCCGGCGGCGGCGACGACGACGACGCGGACGCGGACGGCGGTGGGACGGGCTGATGCGCTGGCTGGGGGTGGACCCCGGTGAGGCGCGCGTGGGGCTTGCGATCTCGGACCCGGACGCGCGCTATGCGCTTCCGCTGGAGGTGGTCCCCGCGTCCGCCGCGTTCCCCGCGATCCGCGCGATCGTGGCGCGGGAGGGCATCCGCGGCGTCGTCGTCGGCATCGCGCGGCTGCCCTCGGGCGACGAGGGCGACGCGGCGCGCATGGCGCGGCGGTTGGGCGAGCGGGTGCGGGAGGCGCTGTCCGTGACCGTAGAATACGAGGACGAGACGCTGACCTCGCAGCAGGCGGAGCAGATCGCGGGCCGCGCGCGGCCCTCGGACGATGTCGCCGCCTCGCTGTTGCTCCAGCAGTTCCTGGACCGGGGCGGCGCGCAGGCGGGTAGCCGGGGTGAAGCGGGAGACACCGATGCGGACGCGTGACCCCCAGGCGATCGCCGTGCTCGTCTTTGCCCTCGTCGCCGCGGCCGTCACCGTGTTGGCGCTCGGGCGCATCTTCGGCGCGGACGACGCCGTCGCCGCCACCATCGAGGCCGGGGCGTCGCGCCCCAGCGGCGCCGTGACGTTCGACGGCGAGGCGCGCGTCGTCATCTCCGAGGGGGCGCTGCCGGACGAGATCGTGACGATCCTCGCGCGCGCAGGGGTCTCCTCTGACGCGGAGACGCTGCGCACGCTGCTCCACTTCACGGGCGCGGGCGGGGAACTGCTGGCCGGGGAGTACCGCTTCGCCCTCGGTACGCCGCCGGCGGAGATCATCCGCCGCCTGCGCGGCGGCCCGGACCAGATCGAGCGCATCACGTTCCGCACCGGCCTGCGCGTGGAGGAGATCGGCGAGATCCTGGAGCGCGAGGGCTACTTCAGCGCGCAGGAGTGGGACGCCGCCATCGAGGAGGAGCCGCCGCGCGACTTCATGGGCGACGAGACGGACTTCCTCGGCTACCTCATGCCCGGCACCTACGAGATCGAGGACCGCACGACGGCCGAGTCGCTCCTGGCCGCGATGCTGGACCGCTTTGCCGAGGAGGTGCCGGACAGCCTCGTCGCGGAGGCGGAGGAGCAGGGTTGGACGCTGTACGAGGTCGTGACGCTCGCCTCGGTGGTGGAGCGCGAGGCGGTGCATCCGGAGGAGAAAGCGGTGATCGCGGCGGCGTTCCGCAACCGCCTGGACGAGGGCATCGCGCTGCAGGCGGACGCCAC
>JBBDIC010000051.1:21345-31668 GCA_040880625.1 Dehalococcoidia bacterium
CGGCGGCGTTCCGCAACCGCCTGGACGAGGGCATCGCGCTGCAGGCGGACGCCACGGTGCAGTACGCGCTGACGCTCCAGGAGGACGGCCCCGCGTCCGTCGCGGAGTTCGGGTGGTGGAAGCGCGGCCTGACGGAGGAAGACCTGGCGCTGGACTCGCCCTACAACACCTACCAGTACCCCGGCATGATCCCCGGCCCGATCGCGAACGTAGACGCCGATTCGATCCGTGGGGTGATCCGGCCCGCCGCCGTGGACTACGTCTACTTCGTTGCCTCCCCCGAGTGCGACGGCCGGCACCTCTTCGCCAGCACGCTGGAGGAGCACAACGCCAACGTGGAGACGTTCCTGGCGTCCGGCTGCGGCGAGGAAGAAGAGGCGGAGGAGTGACGGCGCCCCCCGCCCGGGGGACCATCGCGCTCCTCGGTCATCCGGTCGCGCACTCCATCTCGCCCCGCTTCCAGCAGGCCGCCCTGGACGCCCTCGGCATGCAGGCGCGCTACGAGGCGTGGGACACGAAGCCGGATGATCTGCCGGTCGCCATCGAGCGGCTGCGCTCCGGCGACGTGCTGGGGGCCAACGTCACCGTGCCGCACAAGGTGGCCGCGCTCCGCGTCGTGGACCGTCCGGACGCGCTGGCGGAGCGCGTGGGCGCGGCGAACACGATCGTGAACCGCGGCGGCGTCCTGGAGGCCACGAACACGGACGTCCTCGGCATCCTCCGCACATTCGAGGGCCTCGGCGTCGCGCTCCAGGGCCAGCGGGTGGCCCTCATCGGCGCGGGCGGCGCGGCGCGGGCCGTGGTCACCGCCATGCGCATGGCCGGCGCGTCGCGCCTCACCATCCTCAACCGCACGGTCGAGCGCGCCCGCGACCTGGCGCCCCTCGCCGGCGACGACCTCGACCTGCGGTTCGCGCCGCTGGACCCGGCCGATGCGACGTTCCGCGCGGCGCTGCGCGGTGCAGTCGTGGTGGTGCAGTCCACCTCGGTCGGGATGGCGCACGGCCCGTCCGAGGGCGCGTCGCCGGTGCCGGCGGACGCCGTCGGCGACGGCCAGGTGGCGTTCGACCTGGTCTACACGCCGGAGGAGACGCCGTTCCTGCGCAACGCGGCCGCCGCCGGGGCGGTGGCGGTCGGCGGGCTGGACATGCTGATCCACCAGGGCGCGGCGTCCTTCCGCCTCTGGACGGGTGTGGAGCCGCCGCTGGAAGTGATGTTCCAGGCAGCGCGGGCCGCCCTCGCCGGGCGGTAGGGTCGGCCTGCGCACTCGACGCCGACCGCCACCGCGGGTGACACTGACCACCGAGGGAACCCCCGGCGCGAGGGGGCGGAGGCGCTCAATGGGGCTTGGCCTGGCCATGGCGGTGTGCGTCGCGATCTTCCTGGTCGTCGGCTTCATGGTGTTCCAGGCGCGCTTCGCGGCGCGCCACTGGCGCCGCGTGATCGCGGCCGGTGACGCGGACGCGCTGGCGCAACTGCTGGACGACACGTTCGAGGGCTGGCGCCGCGAGCGCGCTCCACGCGGTGCGCCGGCGGCGGACTGGCGCGCGCTGCACACGGCCGCGCTCGTCGCCGCGGACCACGACCGCATCCGTGTGTCGTTGCTGGCAGAGCCGGACGTCCAGGTCGTGGACGGCCGTCGCGTCGATGCGTCGACGGCGGCGGAGGTGGCACGGCGCGCGGCGGTGCGCATGGCGGAGCGCCTGATGTACGAAGTGCCGTACACCTCGTTCGGCCACGCGCAGGTCGACGTGCTCACGGCCTACCGCCAGCCGGACGCCGAGCCGGTCACCCGCTGCCTGCTGACCACGCGCCTCACGCGCGAGCAGGCGGCGTACGCGGACTGGGAGCACGGCGACGCGACGGCGATCCTCGATGCGTGGGACACGCGCGAGGGCGGCGCGGACGACTGGCCGGACCCGGACCGGGACGCGATCATCCAGCCCGGCGCACCGGAGGCGGTGAGGGCGGCGGAGGACGCCCTACAGGCGCCGGACCGACCCGGCAGCACAGAGGACGGACGATCATGACCGGCTTCCGCTGGCTCACCGCGGGCGAGTCCCACGGCAAGGGGCTCGTCGCGATCGTGGAGGGCGTGCCGGCCGGCCTGCCGATCTCGGAGGACTGGATCGCGGCGGACCTCGCGCGGCGGCAGCAGGGCTACGGCCGCGGCAAGCGCCAGCAGATCGAGCAGGACCGCGCGGCGATCATCTCCGGCGTGCGCCACGGCCTGACCATCGGCTCGCCGATCGCGCTGCACCTGGTGAACCGCGACTTCGAGAACCAGGGCTGGCGCGTCCGCATGGCCACCGAGCCGGTGGACGAGGAGGTCGAGCGCGTCACGCTGCTCCGTCCCGGCCACGCTGACCTCGCCGGCACGCAGAAGTACGGCTTCGACGACGTGCGCCCGATCCTGGAGCGCTCCAGCGCACGCGAGACCGCCGCGCGCGTCGCGGTGGGCGCCGTCGCGCGTGCCCTCGTGCGGGAGGTCGGCATCGAGGTGCACTCGCACACGCTCCAGATCGGCGATGTGCGCGCGAACGCGCCCGCGCGCATCGACTGGGCGGCCGTGGACGCCTCGCCGGTGCGCGTCGCGGACCCCGCCGCGGAAGCGCCGATGATCGCGGAGGTGGACCGCGTGAAGGAAGCGCTCGACACGATCGGCGGGATCTTCGAGGTGCGCGCCTCGGGCGTCCCGTTCGGCCTCGGGAGCCACGTCCACTGGGACCGCAAACTCGACGGGCAACTGGCGCAGGCGATCATGTCGATCAACGCCGTGAAGGCGGTGGAGATCGGCGACGGCGTGGCGAACGCCGCGCGTCCCGGCTCGGAGGTGCAGGACGTGATCCTGCCGGCCGACGCGTGGGAGCGCCGCAAGTGGGAGCGCGCCACCAACCGCGCCGGGGGACTGGAGGCCGGCATGACCAACGGCGAGGAGATCGTGGTGCGCGGTTACATCAAGCCCATCGCCACCATCCCACGTCGCCTCCCGACGGCCGACCTCCTCACCGGCGAGGAGGCCACCGCCTTCTACGAGCGCTCGGACGTGGCCGTGGTGCCCGCCGCCGGCGTGATCGGCGAGGCGATGGTGGCGATCGTCCTCGCGGGCGCGGTGCTGGAGAAGTTCGGCGGCGACCATGCGTCCGAACTGCGCCGCAACTTCGAGGCGTTCCAGGCCACGGTGGGCCCGCGCGAACCGGCCGCCCGATGACCGCGCGCGAGACCGCCGGGACCTCCGGCACGCCGCGCCAGATCGTCCTCGTGGGCCTGTCCGGCGTCGGTAAGACGCGCGTCGGGCGTCTGCTCGCGGCGCGCCTCGGTTGGCCGTTCATCGACACCGACGACCTCGTCACGGAGCGCGAGGGCAGCCCGCCGGCGGAACTCATCCCCGAGCGCGGCGAGCCGGCGTTCCGGGACATCGAGGCGAAGGTGATCGCGGAGGCCGTGACGCGCGAGCCGGCCGTGATCGCCACCGGCGGCGGCGCGTTCCAGCGCGCGGACAACCGTCGCGCCCTCGGCAGGCGCGGCTACATCGCCTACCTCGACGCGACGCCCACGGAGATCGCGCGCCGCCTGCGCGACGACACGGAGGGCCAGGCGCGCCCGCTGCTTGGCGAGGACCTGGAGGGCCGCCTGGAGGAACTCGGCGTGGAGCGCCGGCCCGCCTACCTGCTGGCGGACCTGTGGGTGCCCGTGCAGGCGCCGGAGCCGGCCGCGGCCGTCGAGCGCATCCTGCGCGCATGGTCGCAGGCTGCGCCGGGCCTCCTCGATGACCAGCGGCGCGCGGAGCGCCTGGCGGCGGAGACGCCCCCACGAGGGCCGGCGGCGCTGGTGGACACGGGCGACGCGAAGTACCCCGTCTGGGTCGCCCCGGGCGAACTCAACCGCATCGGCGACCGCCTGCGGCAGGTGGGGCTGGGCGGGCGGCGCGTGTTCCTCGTGTCTGACGAGGACGTGCAGAATCGCCACGGCCAGACGGTCGCGAAGGCGCTCGACGCCGCGGGCATCCCCGGCGCGTCGTACGTGATCCCCGCCGGCGAGTCGTCGAAGACGGCGCGCATGGCGGGCGAGATCTACGCGTGGCTCGCGGCCGAGAAGGCGGAGCGGCGCGATGTCATCCTCGCGCTCGGCGGCGGCGTCGTCGGCGACCTCGCGGGCTACGTGGCGGCCACGTACCTCCGCGGGATGCCGGTGGTGCACCTGCCTACGTCTGTGCTGGCGATGAACGACGCGGCCATCGGCGGGAAGACGGCCGTGGACCTGCCGCAGGGCAAGAACCTTGTGGGTGCGTTCCACCAGCCAGCCGCGGTGATCGCGGACATCGACACGCTGCGCACGCTGCCGAAGCGCTCGTTCGTGGAGGGCTTCGCGGAGGTCATCAAGCACGGCCTGATCATGGACCCCGTGCTGCTGCGCCTGCTGGAGGAGCACGCCGCCTCGCTCTCGTCCGGATCGCCGGACTGGGACCTGGTGGCGCAACTCACGGCGCGCTCCGCGCGGGTGAAGGCGCTCGTGGTCTCCAGCGACCCCACGGAGCAGGGCCTGCGCGCCATCCTGAACTACGGCCACACCATCGGCCACGCCATCGAGCAGGTGACCGGCTACACGGAGTACATGCACGGCGAGGCGGTCGCCATCGGGATGGTCGGGGCGTCGAGGATCGGCGTGGAACTCGGCTCCATCTCGCAGGACCTCGCAGACCGGCAGGCGGACCTGATCCGCTCGTTCGGCCTCCCGCTGGTCGCGCCCGGGCTCAACGTCACCGTGGTGCAGGACGCGATGCAGCGCGACAAGAAGGTCGTGGGCGGGCAACTGCGCTTTGTGCTGCTGGAGGGCATCGGCCGCGCGGTCGTCCGGGGCGACGTGCCGCCCGAGGTGGTGCGCCGCACCATCGCCTCGCTGGTGCGGGGCTAGCAAGCCGTGGGCGGTGGGACCGCGCCGGTCGTGCTGCTGATGGGGCGCGGCGGGCAGGCCCGCGTGGTGCTCGACGCCGCGCTCGCCGCCGGCATCGAGGTCACACACCTCCTCGATGACTCCGGCGCGGCGGAGCACTACGGCATCGCCGTGTGCGGCCCGCCCGAGCGCTGGACGGACTATCGAGGCGCCTCGTTCATCGTCGCGATGAGCGACGCCCGCCGTCGCGCGGAGATCGGCGGTGCGCTGCTCGCGGCGGGCGAGGTCGTGCTGAATGTGGTCCACCCGGGCGCGTACGTCTCACCTCGGGCGCACGTGGGCGTCGGGGTCTGCGTGATGCACGGCGTGACGGTCCACGTGGACGCGCGCCTGGGCGACTTCTCGATCGTGAATGCGAACGCCTCGATCGACCACGACAACGTGCTGGGCGTGGGGGTGAGCATCGGCCCCGGCGTCACGTTCCCCGGCCACGTCACCGCCGGCGACTTCTCCTCGGTGGGTGCGGGCGTCGTTGCGCGGCCGGGCACGACGATCGGCGCCGGGGCGACGGTGGGCGCGGGGGCGGTGCTGGTCAAGGACGTGCCGCCCGGCGAGGTGTGGGCCGGCAACCCGGCGCGCCGCCTGGACAGGACGGCCTGACGATGGCGAGCGGGCGGCAGCGGCAGATCGTGGCGCTGGCGCGTGGCCGCGTGCAGGGCGTGGGCTACCGCGCCTTCTGCGCCAACGAGGCGAGCCTCCTCGGCGTCACCGGCTACGCGAAGAACCTGCCGGACGGCCGCGTCGAGGTGCTGGGCGAGGCGGACGAGGGCACGCTGCGCCAGTTCGTGGAGCGCCTGCGCGAGGGCCCGCCGATGTCCCACGTCTCCGGCGTCACGTTCCGCTGGGAAGACCCCATCGGCGGCTACCAGGGCTTCGAGGCGATCATCTAGCGCGCCCCTGCGTCCTCGTCGAGGCGGCTACGAGCCGCCCTCGGAAGCCTCGGCCTCCGTCGCCAGATCCTGGGGGAGGAACCCCAGGCGCGGCCCGCCGTCGCCGTCCACCACGTCCATGATCGCATCGTCCAGGCCGGCGCAGGTCGCCTCGTCCACGGCCAGCACGTCACGCGCCTCGAGCGCGAAGACGGCGTCGCCCTCGCGCGGGGCGTCCAGCGCCAGACCGAAGTCGCCCGGTTCCTTCTGCGTGAGCCGCAGGCAGTCCCCCTCGCCGGGCTCGGAGCCGTCGAGGAGCGCGGTGAGCCGCGTCAGCGCGGCGTCGGTGACCTGGAGCATCGGTCGCCCTCACGGCTGCGGCCGCGCGTGCTCGCGGCGCGTGACCAGCGTACGAGGCGTGCGCGGCCCTCGACTACCCCGGCCAGCGGAAGCGGCGTAGGAACCGGCCGACGACGTCCGGCGCGCCGCCCTCGGCGCCCGGCGCGGCGTCGGGGGTGCCGGGGCCGCCGAGGAGTTCGCGCTCGATGCGGTCGGCGAGGCCGATCGTGTCGCCGGGACCGCCGCGCGCGAAGGCGGCCGCGATCGCCTCGGTCTCCACTACGGCGAGGAGTTCGTCCTCCGGCACGCCGTAGGGCGGCGCGCCCTGCGGGCGCAGTTCCACGGCCGGCGCGCCGCGCTCCTCGTACGCCTCGGCCAGCACGAGGTGCACCGTCGGGTCCACCCATCCCACGACCGTCGCGAGGTATGACAGCGGCACGGAGCGGTCGAGCGTGGAACGGCTGCCCGTGCTCAACGTGATGACTGTCGTCGCCTCGCCGCGCTGGACGACGGCGGCGCTCCGGTATCCCCTCGACCGCAGCGAGTCCACCAGCGAGGTGATGAGCAGGCTCTTGCCGGAGCCGGGCGGGCCGACGACGCGGAGGAGCCGGGGCGGCTGACGTGGACCGGGTTCGGACATGGGGCCGCCCTCTCTCTTGCCTCATCGTATTCAATGGACTGTCTGAAGGACTTCAGGGAGGACTCGCCGCATGACACGCCTCGCCCCGCTCGACCCCGCCGCGATGGACACCGACCAGCGCCATGAGTACGAGAGCCTCGTGCGCTGGCGGAAGCCGCGGCCGGACGGCACGTTCGGCGGGCCGTTCGACACGTGGCTGCGCAGTCCGGAGATGTCCAACCACTTGCGTCGCTTCGGCGGCTTCGTCTGGGAGCGCACCGCGCTCGACCGAGGGCTGGTGGAACTCGCGATCTCGGTCGCGGCCGTCCACTATCAGTCGAACATCGAGTGGACCGCCCACGCTCCCCGCGCCGTCGAGTACGGCGTGGCGCAGGGCGTGCTGGACGACGTGCTGGCCGGGCGGGCGCCCTCCACGGATCGCGAGGACGTGACGCTGGTCACCGAGATCTCGCGCGCGCTCCTGGACGGCAAGGCGCTATCGCAGGCGCTCTACGACCGCGGCGTCGAGGCGTTCGGCGAGCGCGGCATGGTCGAACTCGCAGGCACCGTCGGCTACTACACGCTGGTCGCGTTCACCCTCCGCATGTTCGAGGTGGAGCCCCTCGAGGGCGTCGAACGCCCCTTCGCACGGCCGCCCGAGGCGTAGCGGGGCGTAGAGCGGCAGGGCTAGAGCGCCCAGCCCGCGAGGCCGAGGCCGGCGATCGCGCCGAGCCAGAAGATCATGCGCACGGTCTGGCGGTCGTCCATGGTGCCGCGCCACCAGGAATAGAGCGCCGTTCCGATGAACAGCAGCGCGTTCACGGCCGCTGCCACCAGCCCCCAGTCGCCCGCCGGCCCTCGACCGGCCGCCAGCGCCAGCAGGAGTGGGAGCGCGGCGCCGAGGAGCGTGCCGGCACCGAACGAGAGCGGCGTGTGCCCGCGCGTCGAGTACGGCGGCGTGTGCGGCGTGTCGCCGACGGCGCGGGACTCGCGGCGGCGGAAGCCGGATGGCGACTCGTTGCGGCGTCGCGTGACGGCGTCGCGTTCGGGCCGCCGCGCTACCGTCGCGCCGGCGGCGGCCCACACCACGAGGGCGGCCGCGGGGAACGTGAGCGCGAGCGCCGTCGCTTCTGCGCGGAGGCGGCCGGAGCGGCAGAAGTAGGGCGAGGGCTCGCCGACCTCGGCGGCGTCGTAGCAGTGACGCGCCCAGCGGCCGTCCGGCACATCGTTCTCCGCGTACGCCCCGGGGGCGGTCCCGTTCGTGAGGCCGCCGTAAGAGGCGGAGGCGGGCTCCGGCTCCAGCACCACGGTGTAGGTCATGCGGCCCTCGGTGGTCGGGGTCGCCGTCTTCTCCGTGACGACGCGGCCGGGGCCGGTCGCCAGGTACGCCACCACGACCACCGCCAGGCCGACCGCGGCGACCGGCGTCGCCTGCTGCGCCCACGGCGCCTCGAGGAACCTCACACGCGACGCCGGGGCGGTGGGACGGGCGTCTCGCGGTCCACGAGGATGGCGTCGCACTCCTCGCCCGGTTCGATAGCGGCGCGGTCTTCCGGGCAGACGGCGTAGGCGTTGGCCAGCGACATGCTGGTGAGGACGCCGCTGCCCTGCGGGCCGGTCAGCCGCGCCTCCCAGCGCCCGTCCTCGCGCTGCGTGACGATGCAGCGCGCGTAGAACCGCCGCCCGTCGCTGTTCACGAGCCGGTCGAGGGCGACCGCGCGCACGGTGGGGCGCTGCCAGGCGTCCGCGTCGGCCTGGAGTTTGCCCAGCATCTGGAAGATCGCGGGGCGGCCGAAGAGTTCGAAGGTCATCATGGCGCTCACGGGATTGCCGGGCAGGCCCAGGTGCGGGACGGTGCGGCTGTCCGGGGCGTTGAACACGCCGAACGCGAGCGGCTTGCCAGGCTTCATCCGGATCGTCCAGAAGCCGACCTCGCCCTGCTGGGCCAGGACGGTCTTCACCACGTCGAAGTCGCCGCGCGAGACGCCCGCGCTCGTCACGAGCATGTCCGCGCGCGCCAGGCCCTCGTGGATGCGCCCCGTCAGCGCCTCGACGGTGTCGCGTGCGACATCGAGGATCACCGGCTCCGCGCCGAACGCGAGCGCCTGCGCGGCCAGCGAGAACGCGTTGGCGTCGTAGATCTTGCCGGGCGCCATCGGCTCGCCCGGGCGCAGCAGTTCGTCGCCGGTCGACAGGATCGCCACCACCGGCCGTCGATGGCAGCGCACCTCGCCCCGGCCGAGCGATGCGAGCACGCCCACCTGCGCCGGGCCCAGCACCGTGCCCGCCGCCAGCACGAGTTCGCCAGCGACCACGTCCTCGCCGGCCGCGCGGATGTTCGCGCCGGCCCCCGCCGCCACGTCGATGCGCACGTCCTCGCGCGGGCGGTCCTGCCACGCGCCGGAGTCGCGCGCGGACTCGCGCGTGGTCCAGTCGTACTCGTCCGTCTCCTCGAAGGGGACCACGGCGTCGGCGCCGTCAGGGATGGGCGCGCCCGTCATGATGCGCACGGCCTCGCCCGGCCCCACGGCGCCCTCGTACACGGTGCCCGCGGGCAGGTAGCCGATGACGCGCAGGGTCGCCGGGTGTTCGTACGTGGCGCTCGCCGTGTCGGCGTGGCGGACGGCGTAGCCGTCCATCCCCGTGTTCGCGAGCGGCGGGATGTCGAACGTGGCGTGGACGTCCTCCGCCAGCACCAGGCCCTGCGCATCCAGCAGCGGCACGGCGGCCACCGGCAGCACCTCGAACCGCTCGAGGATGCGCGCGCGGGCCTCCTCCACCGAGATCATGTCGGCGGGCAGGATGCTGCGGTCACCGCTCGACGTGGCGGAGTACGTGTGTTCGTCGTGCGCTTGTCCGGCCATGGCGCGAGTCTACCGCGCGAGGGCGGCGTGTTGCCCGGCGCGGCATGACGCCTCCGGCCGACCGAGGGCTGCCCGTGGCGGTCAGACGCGCGAAGCCGTATAACTCGCGCGTGTTCCGGCGTGTGCCGGGTCGCAGTGCGGGAGACCTCCATGTCGAGCAAGCCCATCACGCCGCCGGCGCTCCGCCGCGCGGCCATCCTCGGATTGTCGCTGGCGCTGCTGGCGCTCCTCGCGGGCGCCGAGGCGCGCGGCGGGCCATCGATGGTGGACGCGCAGGAGCCGTGCACGATCAAGGGTCTGCCCATCGACTGCGACGACCCCGGGATCGTCGCCGCCCACGTCCCGTACTGCGCCTACGAGCACTACCACGGCTCGCTCAACGGCGAGGCTGACCCGAACCCGGGGTTCTGCGGCCATGGCCCCGTCCTCCGCCCGGACGACACGCTGCTCTCGTTCACGTCCGGCGACGCGTGGGCAGATGGCATCGGCCCCGGCGCGTGGCAGGGCAGCGGCCCGACCCCGGTGGTGCTGTCCAACCCCAGCGGCGAACCGTTCCGCTTCGGCGACGACCCATCGGGCCCGCCCACGATCGAGCCGCGGTACGGCCTGATCGAGGGGGTGGGCGCCGGCCTCCTCAACGACATCGGTGCGTACGGGCCGGCCGGCTCGCCGATTCGGA
>JBBDIC010000051.1:31768-34042 GCA_040880625.1 Dehalococcoidia bacterium
GCCGGCCTCCTCAACGACATCGGTGCGTACGGGCCGGCCGGCTCGCCGATTCGGAACTGCGACAACGGCGACACCTCGCTGGCCGTCCCCGGCGATGACGGCCTGCTGGTGTTGTGCGGTGGCGAGCCGCTGCGCGAGGACGTCCCGTACGTCGTCGTGATCGCGCATCTCGGGGATGCGCCGCCGCCGGCGGGGCAGTTCTCGCAGCACTACTCCTTCCAGACGGCGTTCGGCGACGGCCCGACTTGGACGCCGCTGCCGCAGTACCCCGGCGACACCTGGCAGGGCGGCTCGTTCTTCCCCACGGTGACGCAGGACGGCTCCGGCTTCTTCCAGTTCAGCGCGCAGGCCGTCGGCGACGACGGGCAGTTGATGGAGACCCCCACCGACTCGGTGATCGTCATCGGCGGGAACCAGATCGGGCTCTTCGCGCCCGTCCAGGAGTATCCGGGCCTCGATGAGTCGACGCTCGGCGACTTCGGCTACGGCTTCGCCGTCCACATCCACGACGGCTCGATGGGCTCGTGCGCCACCTGCCAGTCGATCGTGTCGGCGTTCCCGGCCGTGCCGCGCGATGGCCTCTTCCGGGCGCCCGCGGACACATGGCCCATCATTGCCCCCGGCGGCAACGCCTCGACGGACGCCACATCCACGCCGGCGCCAATCTCCGGCGGCGCCACCATCGGCGGGCCGAGCACCACCACCGATGGCGACGCTTCGATCGTCGAGGGCGACGACGGCAGGTTCCCTCTGGGTGTGAGCCTCATCGGCATGGCGGTCGCGGCGGGGCTGGCCGGGCTCTACTGGCAGCGGCAGCGCTTCTTCGGTGGCCCCGCGGTGGCCATCGATGCCGGGCCGTCGATCATGACGCAGATCGAGGGCGGCACGGGCGTGCAGACGCCGCCCGCGGCGAACGCCGAGACGCGCTCCGGTCCGCCACCCTCGACGCTGGTGGGCGACGTGGAGATCGACGAGGACCTGATCGCCGGGGTGGCGACCTACTTCAAGGAGCAGGACGCGACGACGACGACGGACGTGACGAATCGCGAGCGGGCGGACTGGGAGACCTCGCTGATCCGGGAGCAGGAGGCGCAGGAGCGGCTCCAGGGCGAGTTCGGCCGCCTCCTGGACCAGGTGAACGCCGCGTGGGCGGACTACCGCGCCGCGGTGGACCGCTACCGCAGCAAGTTCACGCTGATGATGTCCGGCTCCACGGAGATGCAGGGCCTCCTCGCCACGTGGGCGGAGACGCGCGGCATCGCTCAGAAGCAGGACCTCGCGTTCGCCGTGGTGACGCTGCTGTGGACGGGCGGCCAACTGGCCGTGAAAGGCGTGAAGTGGGCCACCAGCGGCGGCCGCGCGGCCACGCAGGGCGCGGACGCCGCCTCCGACGCCGCGCGCACCGGCCAGGCCGCGGCCACCTACTCCAGCCAGACGCCCAGCACCTTCGCCATGATGGACATGCTGCTGGCGAAGCGCGCCGCCGGCATGCAGCGCATCGCCACCGAGGCCGGCATCGACCTGGCGCAGCACATGGCGCGATACGTGGACGACGCGGAGGAGGGCTACCGCGCGCTCATCGAGATCGGGATGAAGGCGCGGGGCTGGGTGACGCTCACGGCGGACGCGGAGTACGCCGTCTCACGCCTCCTCGTGAACGGGCGCGCTGCGCTCGCCGGCCGCGGGGCGATGTCCGCGGACGACGTGGCGCTGCTCCAGCGCTGGGCGCAGACGCCCGGCTTCTGGGAGAAGTTGGGCAAGTCCGCGGCGATCATGGATGAGGTGGGCTGGATCGGCAGCCACGCGGACGTCCACCAGTTCGCCTCGCTCCTCTACACCGCGGACGACATCAACTTCCTCCGCCGCGTGGCGGAGTCCGGCGGCGACCTGACGAAACTCGGCGAGTTGCTCGGCCCGGCGAGGGCTACCGCGCTCGCCTCGCTGGACGGGACGCTGGCGAAGGTGGTGGCGAACGCGCCGACGTTCGCCGCGCCCGGCGCCGCTGCCACGCTGGCGCAGAACGCGATGAACGCCGACCCGCTGACGAAACTTGGGGACGTCTCCAGTTTCACGGACCAGTTCGGCATCACCAGCAAGTTCGGCGACCTCGATGCTGAAGTGGACGCTGGCAACGTCGGCGGCACGATCGCCGAGGCGGGCGCGCTCTTCGGGAGCGAACTCTGGGACCTCGTGTCCTCGCCGTTCGAGACGTACCAGGAGTACAAGTTCACGTTCGAGGCGCAGGGCGTCTACAGCGAGTTCATCCAGAACCAC
>JBBDIC010000052.1:0-5353 GCA_040880625.1 Dehalococcoidia bacterium
TGGAAGGACCTGACCGACAACGTCAACTCGATGGCCGGCAACCTCACGGAGCAGGTGCGCGGCATCGCACAGGTGGTGACAGCCGTCGCCAACGGCGACCTGACGCGCCAACTCACGTTCGAGGCGAAGGGCGAGATCGCCGAACTCGCCGGCACGATCAACAACATGACGGCCACCCTCGCCACGTTCGCGGACCAGGTCACCAACGTCGCGCGCGAGGTGGGCATCGAGGGGCAGTTGGGCGGGCAGGCGAACGTCCCCGGCGCGGCCGGCACGTGGCGCGACCTGACGGACAACGTGAACCAGCTCGCGGCCAACCTCACCACGCAGATGCGCGCCATTGCGGCCGTGGCCACCGCCGTCACCAACGGCGACCTGTCGCAGTCGATCCGCGTGGAGGCGCAGGGCGAAGTAGAGCAACTGCGCGACAACATCAACCAGATGATCCTGAACCTGCGCGAGACCACGCAGCAGAACCGGGAACAGGACTGGCTGAAGACCAACCTGGCCAAGTTCAGCGGCATGCTCCAGGGCCAGCGCGACCTGCAGACCGTGGGCCGCATGATCCTGTCGGAACTGGCGCCGCTGGTAGGCGTGCAGCGCGGCGTGTTCTACCTGGCGGAGCAGGGCGAGCAGGAGCCGCAGTTGCGGCTCCTGGCCGGGTACGCCGTGGAGCGCAACGGCGGCGCGCCGGCCACGATCGACCTCGGCGAGGGGCTCGTGGGCCAGTGCGCCGTGGAGCGCCGGCGGATCATCCTCACCAACATCCCGGATGGCTACAGCGCCATCAACTCCGGCCTGGGCGAAGCGACCCCTCGGAGCATCGCGGTGCTGCCCGTGCTGTTCGAGGGCGAGATCAAGGCCGTCATCGAACTGGCGTCGTACGACAAGTTCGCGGACGTCCACCTGTCGTTCCTGGACCAGTTGACCGGGATCATCGGCATCGTGCTGAACACGCTGGCGGCCAACATCCGGACGCAGGACCTGCTGAAGCAGTCGCAGGCGCTGACCAACGAACTCCGCCAGACCAACGGCGAACTCCAGGAGAACGCCCGCCTGCTCTCCGAGCAGAACGAGGAGGTGGAACGCCGCCGCCGCGAGATCGACGAGGCGCGCGCCGCCCTGGAGCAGAAGGCGGAGCAACTGGCGCTCACGTCGCGCTACAAGTCCCAGTTCCTGGCGAACATGTCGCACGAACTGCGCACGCCGCTGAACAGCCTGCTGATCCTCTCCCAGCAGCTGGCGGAGAACCCGGACGACAACCTCTCAGAGCGCCAGGTCTCCTACGCCCGCGCCATCCGCGACGCCGGCGGCGACCTGCTGACCCTGATCAACGACGTCCTGGACCTCTCCAAGATCGAGTCGGGCACCACCGCCATCAACGTGAGCCGCGTCTCCTTCGCGGACATCCGGGAGGACATGGAGCGCACGTTCCGGCAGGTGGCGCAGCAGAAGGGGCTGGAGTTCACGATCGAACTCGATGGGGCGCTGCCGCCCACGCTGTACACGGACCCCACGCGCCTGCAGCAGGTGCTGAAGAACCTGCTTTCCAACGCGTTCAAGTTCACGGAGTCCGGCGCCGTCCGCATGGAAGTGCAGCCCGCCACGGCCGGCTGGATGGAGGACAACGACACGCTTCGCCGCGCGCCGGGCGTCGTCGCGTTCTCGGTCTCGGACACCGGCATCGGCATCCCCACGGACAAGCAGCGCGTGATCTTCGAGGCGTTCCAGCAGGCGGACATGGACACCAGCCGCCGCTTCGGCGGCACCGGCCTGGGCCTGTCGATCAGCCGCGAGATCGCCGGGCTCCTCGGCGGTGAGTTCGGCCTCGTGAGCCAGCCCGGCGCGGGCAGCACGTTCACGCTCTACCTGCCGCTCACGTTCGAGATGGACCGCCTGGAGAGCGGCCAGGACGCGCTCACCGGCGCGCCCACGCACGCCGAGCCCGTCAGCGACCCCACCTGGACCCGCGGCTTCGACGTGACGGCCGAGGAGGAGGCCGCACCCTACGACGACGACCGCACCGCAATCGAGGAGGGTGACCACGTCGTCCTCGTGATCGCGCGCGCGGCGGACGCGGCGGAGCCACTGGTAGAGGCGGCGCACGCGCGCGAGTGGAAGGCCGTCGTCGCGCTGCACAGCGAGACCGGTCTGACGCTCGCGCGCCGCTACGTGCCCTCCGCGATCGTGCTCGATGCCGGCCTGCCGGACCTCGCGGGCTGGAAGACGCTGGACGTGCTGAAGCACGACCGCGACCTGCAGCACGTCCCGGTGCAGTTGGCCGGCGACCTCGCCGAGCGCCAGGTGCGCCGCGCGCTCGACCTCGGCGCCGTGGGCATCCTCCAGCGCTCCGGCGGCGCAGACGAGCGCGACCGGGCGCTCGATGACCTCTTCGCCTTCGCCACGCGCGAGCGGCGCCACCTGTTGATCGTCGAAGACGACGAGACGCAGCGCCTCGCGCTCGCGGACCTCCTCGGGGGCCGTGGCGTGGAGGTGGTGACCGTAGAGACCGGCGCAGACGCGCTGGCCGCCGTCGAGGAAGAGACGGTCGACTGCGTCGTGCTGGACCTGGGCCTGCCGGACATGAGCGGCCTAGAGGTGATCGAAGCGATGCGCGCGAACGCGGATCGGCGCATCCCGCCGGTGGTGATCTACACCGGCCGCGACCTGCGCATGGAGGAGCGCGTGGGCCTGGACGGCGTCAGCGACGAGGTGATCGTGAAGGACGCCGGCTCGCCCGAGCGCCTGCTGGCGGCCACGGCGCGCCTGCTGCATCGCGCGGACATCGACCTGCCGGAGGCGAAGCGCAAGGTGCTGCGCGACTTCGAGCGCCGCGACCCCGTGCTGGAAGGCGCGCACGTGCTGGTGGTGGACGACGACATGCGCAACATCTTCGCGCTGAGCAGCGCGCTGGAGCGCTACGGCATCCACGTGTCGTACGCCGAAAACGGCCGCGACGGCATCGAGCGGCTGCACGAGACGCCGGCCATCGACGCGGTGCTGATGGACATCATGATGCCGGACATGGACGGCTACGAGACTACGCAGGCGATCCGCTCGGACGGACAGTTCGCGCGCCTGCCGATCATCGCGCTCACCGCCAAGGCGATGAAGGGCGACCGCGAGAAGTGCATCGAGGCGGGCTGCTCGGACTACATCACCAAGCCGGTGAACATGCAGCAACTGCTGTCCGTGCTGCGGGTGAACATGCTGGCCGGCGAACTCGTGGCGGCCGGCGAATGACGGCAGGCGAACCATCCCGTCCGTGTCCGTGGGCGCGTCCCGCCGGGCGCCTCCCCAGATGGGAGGGCCGGTGCCGCCCGCGAAACTGAAGATCCTGATCGTGGATGACGAGCCGAAGAACCTGATCGCGCTCGAATCCCTGCTGGAGGGCGAGGACCGCGAACTCATCCGCGCCGACTCCGGCTTCGATGCGCTGCGCCGCCTGCTGGACGACGACTACGCGCTGATCATCCTGGACGTGCGGATGCCGGACATCGACGGCTTCGAGACGGCCGAACTGATCCGGGAACGCGAGCGCTCGCGCGACACGCCGATCATCTTCCTGACCGCCGCCGCCCGGGGCGAGTTCCCCATGGCCCGCGGCTACGCGCTGGGCGCGGTGGACTACATCATCAAGCCTGTCGACCCGGACGTGCTGCGCTTCAAGGTGGCCGTCTTCGCGGACCTGTACCGCAAGACCGCGCAGGTCAAGGAGCAGGCGGAGGAGATGTGGCAGGCCCGCGCCTTCGTGGACAGCGTCCTGGAGGGCGTCACGGAGCACGCCATCGCCGCGCTGGACGGAGAAGGCCGCGTGCTCGTGTGGAACGAGGGGGCGCGTCGCATCTACGGCTACCCCGCGGACCGCATGGTCGGCCGCCACGCCGCCGCGCTCGCCGTCGACGGTTCGGATGCACCAGACATGCCGTCGCTGCTGCGGCGCGTGGACCTGGAGGGCCGCACGGAGGTGGAGTCCGTGCACGTGAGCGCCACGGGCCGGCGCTTCCCGGCGCTGGTGACCCTCAGCCGCCGCACGGACGAGGCCGGGGCGCCCGCAGGCTACGTCTTCGTCTCGCGCGACCTCACCGCGTACAAGCAGGCGGACGAGGCGCGCTCCATGCTGGTGCGGGAGCGCGCGGCCCGCGCGGCCGCGGAGGCGGCGCAGCGCCACCTCCAGCAACTGATCGACGTCTTCCCGGAGGCGATCCTGATCACGGACGCGGACGGCCGCCTGACCATGACCAACGCCGTCAGTCGCGCTCTGATGGGCGAGATCGAGCCGGGCACGGACATGGTGCACGGCGCGCAGTCGCGCCTCCTGACGCCGGACGGCACGCCCTGCATCTCCACGGCGCTCCCCCTGGCGAGGGCGCTCGATACGGGAGACCAGGTGCGCGGGGAGCAACTCCAGGTGCGCGCCGTGTCCGGCGAGCAGGTGCCCGTCCTCGTGAGCGCCGCCAGCGTCTCGGACGCGGAGGGCCGGGCCTCCGGGGGCGTCATGGTGCTACAGGACATCTCCGTGCTGCGCGAACTGGACCGCCAGAAGGACGACTTCCTGGCGACGGTGGCGCACGACCTGAAGACGCCGCTCACGATCATCTCGGGCAACACGCAGTTGCTGGAGCGTCGCGCGCGCCACCTGGACAACACCGTGGCAGCGCCCTTCAGCGACCTGCTGCGCTCCACGCGCCGCACCACCCGTCGAGCGGCAACGATGGTGGACGAACTGCTGGACATCACGCGCATCCAGATGCGCCGCCCGCTGGCGCTGGACCGCACGCTCGTGGACCTGGCGGCGCTCGCGAGCGACGCCGTGACGGACCTGATGGCAACCAGCGAGCGCCATGAGATCCGCCTGCAGGCAGACGAGGCGATCGGCACGTGGGACCGCGACCGCCTCTACCGCGTGATCTCCAACCTGATCGAGAACGCAGTGAAGTTCAGCCCGGACGGCGGCCCGATCGATGTCTGTGTCGCGCGCGTATGCGACGACGAGGGCGGGCCGTGGTGTGAACTGAGCGTGCGCGACCAGGGCGTGGGCATCCCGCCGGAGGAGTTGCCGCTCATCTTCGAGCGCTTCTACCGCGCCAGTAACGTGAGCGGCCGCATCCACGGCTCCGGCATCGGCCTGACCGCCGCGCGTCAGATCGTGGAGGCGCACGGCGGCTCCGTCTCGATCGACAGCACCCCCGGCGCCGGCACCCGCGTCGCCCTCCGCCTCCCCGTCGCGCCCGAGGCGTAGCCGGGCTCGACCGCCGATCCTGACGAGCGGGCAACAACTACCGAAGCAGCGTGCTTGGGGCCTTCGCGTCGCGGCTCAGGACGCCCTGCAGCACCACGGGGCCGTCCGTGC
>JBBDIC010000053.1:0-1062 GCA_040880625.1 Dehalococcoidia bacterium
GGCGCTACTCGTCCGGCTCGTTGCCGAGCGCGGCGAAGACCTCCGCGAACTGGTTCATGTCCGCGGGCTGGTAGTGGTCGTTCGCGGCGAGGATCGTGCCGTCTTCGCGGACGACGAAGACGGCACGGCGGGCGCGCTTGCCGTCCTCGGCGACCACGTCGTACTTGCGGGCGACCTCCAGCGTCTCGTCCGAGGCGAGCGGGAACGGGATGCCCTGCTGCTCCGCGAAGCGTCGATGCGACTCGATGCTGTCGGCGGAAATGCCGAGCACCGTGGCGTCCAGGTCTCGCAGGGTCTGGAACTCGTCGCGGAAGGAGCAGACCTGCGTGGTGCAGGTGGGGGTGCTGTCCTCCGTGTAGAAGATGAGCACGGCCGGGCCGTCCTGCAGCATGCCGGCGAGGGTCTTCTCGCCCTCGGTGGTCTCCAGGGTGAAGTCCGGGGCCTGGTGGCCGTATGCCAGGGTCATGCGGGGCTCCTTTCGAGCAGGCTCTCGATGGGTCGGAGGCAGCGCAGGCCGTCGAGGGGTGCTCCCTTCGCCATCGCCAGTACGCGGATGCGGCCGAGGCCGCTGGGGTCCGTCAGGGTGTCGGCGGCGCGGCGCTCCGCGGCGTAGCGGTGGACATCCTGCGCCGCTCGGTCGGCGGCCGTCCGCACTGCCGCCGGCAGTCCGAGGACGCTCAGCGCCTCCGACTGCGAGACTGGCTTCGCGCTCGTCCAGCCCTCGCCGGCGGCGGCGGCGAGCGACGTGAAGTCCACGTGGTACGTGAGGTCCGTGAGGCCGGGCTCCGCGAGCACGTCCGGCTGAGGACTGTGGCGGCGGAATGCCATCAGCGTCCCCTGCGTGCGCCACGAGGCGTACAACTCCCGCGCCTCGTAGCCGTAGTCGATCGTCAAGATGTAGCCGCGCTCCACGCGCGCAGCGATGCGTCGCATCGCGTCGACGGCCGCGAGGCCCACCTCCGCCGTTGCGCCGTCGCCCGGCAGCAGGCCGAGGGCGTCGAAGTAGGCCGCGATCGCCGGCGTGCTCGGGTCGCCCTCGACGAGCGCGAGCGCGCCGGACTC
>JBBDIC010000054.1:0-3311 GCA_040880625.1 Dehalococcoidia bacterium
CGGCTCTCGCTGGTGAACGAGTCGGACGCGGAGGCGCACGAGATCGTGGCGCTACGCCTGCCTGACGACGAGGAGCGTGCTGCCGGGGACCTGCTGGCGCTGCCGCCGGCGGAATCCGAGGCGCTTCTCGCCGGCATCGTGCCGGCGATGGTGCTCGTCGCCCTGCCCGGCGAGGCCGGCGTCGCCATCGAGGGCGACGGGACGTTCACGGAGGCGGGGCGCTACCTGGTGCTGTGCGCCGTGCCCACCGGCGCCGATCCGGAGGCGTACACCGCCGCCGCGACCACCTCGGAAGGTGCGGCGGAGGTGGAGGGCGGCCCGCCGCACTTCACGCAGGGCATGTTCGGCGAGATCGTGGTCGAGTAGCGCGCGGGGCCTTGGTTGGCCGGCCGCTGGTTAAGGTGGTGACCCCGGCCGGTGCCCCTTGTCGGTGACGACATCCAGTTGGCGCAAGTCGCCGAGTCCTTGGCATAGAGTCGGTGCGGGAGGCCAATCGGATGCGTGGAGCGTGCTTCGTGGCTCTATTGCTCACCGTATCGATGCTCGTCGCCTGTGACGCGAGCGAGCCGCCATCCGCGCCGAATCAAAGGGCGACTCCGAGTCCCACCGCGACCGACGTCCCCGGGGTGACAGCGTCTCCGACAGACTCGAGTCCCAGTCCGACGGGCGCTGCGCCCTCTGACCTTCTAGGCGCGTTTGAACCAGTGTCCGCACCCTTCAGCGTGTTTCCAGCGGCAACGCTGATGTCCGACGGCAGAGTGCTGGTGACTGGCGGATTCCCGGCGATGCTCGAGACATGGATGTTCGACCCGGCGTCTTCCGCTGTGGGCCCTGGGCCTCGGCTCATGGAAGGGCGGCAATCACATCTCGCAGTCACGCTCGCGGACGGAAGCGTTCTGATCGCGGGCGGCGTCGGTCTGGGCGACGCACAGGGGCCGTTGGCGACCGCGGAGTTGCTGGATCCAGTTGCGGGTACGGTTCGCTCCGCCGGGATGTTGCAAGTGCCGCGTCTCGCTGCTGAGGCGGTTCGCCTGGATGACGGCCGAGTTCTCATCGCTGGCGGCGCAGGGGCTGGCGACGGGGGTCCTGTAACTAAACTCGAGGTGTTCGACCCGGCGCTCTCCACGTTCTCGCTCGTCCAGACCGAGGACTCCGTCGCTGGCGCGCTCGTTAAGCTTGATGATGGTCGTGTGGTCGTTGCAGGGGAGTCGTCAGCCTGGATCTTTGATCCCGAGAACGACTCAGTCTCGGGGATTCCGGTGAGCGGCGAGTACTGGTCAGGTTCTCCGGTCCTACTCACCTCCGGTGAAGTGCTAATGACGGGTGGTTGCTGCGCCCCCGGCGGCGACGCGCTTCACCGAGCGGGAGTGCTGGACGTAGCCACGGGAGGTTTCACGGCTGTGGACGACTTGAACCACGGCCGTGTGAACCACACGGCAACGCGGCTAGCAGACGGTCGCGTGCTGATCGTCGGAGGCATAGGTTCTCAAGATGGTCCTCGGGAAGTCCCGACTCAGACGGCTGAAGTCTACGATCCGGAAACGCGCTCGTTCATCCAGGCGAGCCAACCGGTCGCGGTCCGCTCGGCTCACCAAGCAAACCTGCTCGCTGATGGCCGGGTACTGATCACTGGCGGCTGGCGATCCGGGACGCCTTCCGCGGAGGTGTTCACACCGTGAAGCGCGAAGCGAAATCTCCGGCGTCTCCCATGCTGCGACGGCGTTCGCCCAGGAGTGCCCGGCGAGCGCAGATGTCGTGATCGGCGCGGAGGTTGCTTGTTGCTCGCCAGGCGACGTGGTCGTCGAGTAGCGCGCGGCTACTCGCCCTGCTCGGCGAGGTCCTCCAGGAAGAGGATCAGCGGACGGCCGTCCTCCTTCCACGCGGCGGCGGCCCCCACGCCGATGTAGCGGAAGTGCCAGGGCTCGTAGATGTAGCCGGTGATGTCCTCCGAGTCCGGCGGGTAACTCATGGCGAAGCCGAACTCGTGCGCGTGTTCGGCCAGCCAGCGGCCCTCCGGCGTCTCGCCGAACTCCTCGATCAGTTCCCAGCCGGCGCCCTCCGAGGCGAAGTCCACGGTGTTGCCCAGTTGGTGCTCGCTATGGCCGGCCACGGCGCTCTCGCGGCGCGCCTGCTCCTCGCCCAGGAACTCCACCCAGAACTCAAACGTGCGCACCTGCTCCTCGAACGAGCGGTACGTCGAGCGGATGCGCAGGTCCAGGCCGCCCTCGGCAGCGGCGGCGGCCATGAGGTCGTCCAGCGCCGCCGCGGCCTCCTCGCGCAGCATGAGGCCGCCGAACTCGGGCGCGTGGTACTCGGGTGGCAGCGCCACCAGGTCGTCCGGCTCATAGCCCTCGGGCAGCGCGCGCTCCTTGTCGACGAGGCGGTGGAGGTCCGGGTCGAACGCGACGGCCGGGGTGGGCGTAGGTGTCGCGGTGGGCGGCTCGGTGGGCGCCTGCGTCGGCGCCGGAGTCGCCTCGGCGGTGGCGGTCGCGGTCGCGACGACAGCGGGGGGTTCGTCGCCGCAAGCGGCCAGCAGCAGGACCGGGGCGGCGAGGGCGGCGGCGAACATCGATGCGGCGCGCCGCCGGCGGTCGTTCGAGGGGGTTCGGGGCACGGGCACGTCCCTCCGGGCGGCGGTCCGCCGGTGCGGGTGGTGGGACTTCCACCGTACCGGCGGGGCGGCGTCAGTGTCGCCCCGCCGCCCGCATAGACTCGAAGCATGACGCTGGACGCGCTCCCGACGGCCTTCGATGCGCTCGACGCGATTGTGGCCGCGTCCGAGGGTGCGCGGCCGGCGGTCTTCCTCGACTATGACGGCACGCTCTCGCCGATCGTGGCGACGCCGGACCTGGCCGTGCTCGGCGACGGCGTCGAGGCGGCGCTGGTGCGGCTCGTCGCGGTCGCGGACGTGGCGATCGTGAGCGGGCGCGGCCTCGATGACCTGCGCACGCGCGTGGGGATCGCCGGCCTGACCTACGCCGGCAGCCACGGC
Source organism: Dehalococcoidia bacterium (assembly GCA_040880625.1). GTDB lineage: Bacteria > Chloroflexota > Dehalococcoidia > UBA2979 > UBA2979 > W-Chloroflexi-9. Next base: position 2,993 of record JBBDIC010000054.1, read on the forward strand.
TTCGAGGTGGAGTACGCCGACGGCCACCGAGCCGTCCTCGGCGGCGGCGAGGCCTTCGAGGGAGCGCTGCTGGCCGCCGCGGGCGAACTCGGCGAGCGTCTCGCCGGGACGCCCGGCGTGCTCGTGGAGCGCAAGCGCTTCGCGCTGGCGGTGCATACCCGCCAGACGCCCGCGGAGCACGAGGGCGACGTGCGCACGGCCGTCTTCGAGGTAGCGGCGCGGCATCCGACGCTGCGTGCGAGCGAGGGCAAACGGGTGCTGGAACTGCGCCCGGCGGTGGCGTGGCACAAGGGCGCGGTGGTGGAGGCGCTGCTCGCGG
>JBBDIC010000054.1:3411-25669 GCA_040880625.1 Dehalococcoidia bacterium
GGCGAGACAGCCGCGACGCACCGCCTGACCGATGTGGCCGAGGTCGGCGCGTGGCTCGATGCGCTGGCGGCGCGCCTGGATGCCGCACGAGGCTGAGAAGATTCGCCTGCATCTTCCCGGGTCTGACCGAGGGGGCCTTAGATAGCAGCGGTTTTGCAATGTCGCGCGCCTCCGCGAAATCCGCCCGCGACACCTCGATCGGTACGCTCCGCGAGCCGACTGACTCCTGAATCAACCACCTGGATGCCGCGCCGCGCGCGCCCCTCGGGGCCTCGCCGCTGCGTGGCGAGATGCGACGGGCGCGCGATGGCGCGACGGCGCGCGATGGAAAGTCCCCCGATGCCGAACCGCCTTGTGGTCGTGTCCAACCGTGTGCCGCCTCCGCCCGTGGAGGGCGCTCCGTGGCTGGCCGGCGGGCTCGTTTCCGCGCTCCTGCCGGCTCTGGAGGCGGCTGACCGCGCCCTCTGGTTCGGCTGGAGCGGCTGCGAGGGCGACCCGCACGCGCCCCCTACGCGGGTGACCGCGCGCGGCGTGGAGTACGTGACGGTGGACCTCTCCGCGGAGCAGGTCCACGGCTACTACGAGGAGTTCTGCAACCGCGCGCTCTGGCCCGCCCTGCACGGCATGCTCGACCGCATCGCCGACGACGCGGCGGCGTCGCGGGGCGTGTACGCCGAGGTGAACCGCCGGTTCGGGCAGGCGCTCGCGCCGCTGCTGGAGCCGGACGACGTAGTGTGGGTGCAGGACTACCACCTGATCCCGCTGGGCGCGGAACTGCGCCGCCTGGGCTGGCGCGGTCGCGTGGGCTACTTCCATCACACGCCGGTGCCGGCCGCCGCCGCGTGGGAGCGCATGCCGGACGGCGCCGCGCTCGCCTCGATGTTTGCGAGTTACGACCTGGTGGGCGTGCAGACCGAGCGCGACGCGCGCCGCCTGCGCTCGATCGTGCGCGAGCCGGACGTGGCGCGTCGCATCGCGGCGTACCCGATCTCGATCGAGCCGGAGCGGTTCCGCGCCTTCGCCGCCTGCGCGGGCGACGAGGCGCCGACGGAGGACGGCCGTCTGCTGTTCTTCGGCGTGGACCGGCTGGACTACACGAAGGGCATCCCGCAGCGCATCGAAGCGTTCGGGCACGCGCTGGAGGCGGAACCGCGCATGCGCGACGGCGCCTGCCTCGTGCAGTGGGCCGCGCCCTCCCGCACCGCGATCCCGGAGTACCAGGACGAACGTGCGGCCATCGAGACGGCGGCGCAGCACGTGCAGGAGCGCTTCGGGGCCGCGTCGCTGGAGGTGGGGTACGACTCGCAGCCGCCGGCGGCGGTGGCGGCAGCGCTGGCGCGCGCGGACGTGTGCGTCGTCACGTCCGTGGCGGACGGCATGAACCTGGTGGCGAAGGAGTTCGCGGCCGTCCACTCCGCGGACCGCCCCGGCGTGCTGGTGCTGTCCGACTCCTGCGGCGCCGCCGAGGAACTGACGGACGCCCTGATCTTCCCCGCCGGCGACGTGGAGGCGATGAGCGCCGCCCTGCGCCGCGCGTACGACATGCCCGAGGAGGAGCGCCGGGAGCGGTCCGCGCGGCTCCGCACCGTGGTGGACGGGCACACCGCCGGCGACTGGCTGGAGGAGTTCGTCGGCGACCTCGAGAGCATCGAGCCGCGCGCGCGGCCGGCAGCGGCCGCCGTGGTGCGCGCCGACGGTGACGGCGAGGACGAGGCGCTGCGCGACCGCGTGGAACAGCGCCTGGGCGAGTTTGAGCGCGACCGCACGATCGAGCGCCTCTGGACGCACGACTACACGCTGTGGAAGCCCGAACCGGACGAGATCACGGACCGCCTCGGCTGGCTGGAGGTGGACCGGGTCATGGGCCGCCACGTTGAGGACCTGCGGCAGTTCGCGGCGGACGCCGGCCGCGAGGGCTACACGACGGTGGTGCTGATCGGCATGGGCGGCAGCAGCCTGGCGCCGCGCGTGTTCGCCTCCGCGTTCGCCGGCGAGGCGCAGGGGCAGCGGCTGATCGTGCTGGACTCGACGGTGCCGGCGGCGGTGCGTTCGGTCGAGGAGCGCGTGGACCCGGGGCGGACGCTGTTCATCGCCTCCAGCAAGTCGGGCGCCACGCTGGAGACGCGCGCGCTGCTGGACTACTTCTGGGAGCGTCACCCGGAGGGCCGCCACTGGGTGGCGATCACCGACGCCGGCTCGCCGCTGCACACCATCGGCGAGGAGCGCTCGTTCCGGCGCGTGTTCCTGAACCCCGCGGACATCGGCGGGCGCTACTCCGCGCTGTCGTTCGTGGGCCTCGTGCCGGCGGCGCTGCTCGGCATCGACCTCGAGCGGCTGCTCGCGAGCGCTGCCTCGATGCGCGAGGCGTGCGGGACGGGCGTGGAGGCGCGGGTGAACCCGGGCGCGCGCCTGGGCGCGATGCTGGCGGAGGCGGCGCTGATGGGACGCGACTACCTGGCGGTGGACGCCGGGCCGGAGTTGGCAGGCTTCCCGGCGTGGCTGGAGCAGTTGATCGCGGAGTCCACCGGCAAGGACGGCGGCGGCATCCTGCCGCTGGTGGGCGAGGCCGCGGCCGCGAGGCACGTGGACGGCCCCTACGCGCGCACCTACACCGTGGACGCGCGCGCCATCGACACGCTTACGGGCAGCAGTTATCCCGTGCACGCCGCGCTCCGAGGCGACCCGTACGCGCTGGGCGCTGAGTACTTCCGCTGGGAGTTCGGCGTGGCGGTGGCCGGGCGCGTGCTTGGCATCAATCCCTTCGACCAGCCGGACGTGGAGGCGGCCAAGGCGGCGACGCGCCTCGTGCTGGACGCCGGCCTGCCCGCCGGCGAGGCCGCCGCGCCGCAGGATGTGCTGGCGCACGTGGGCGCCGAAGACTACCTGGCGCTCCACGCCTACCTCGCGCGTGACGCGGAGGCGGACGCGCGGCTCACCAGGGCGCGGGCGCGCCTCAGCGAGCGCTTCGGGCTGCCGGTGACGCTGGAGTACGGGCCGTCGCTGCTGCACTCCACGGGGCAGTACCACAAGGGCGGGCCGCGGCGCGGGCATTTCATCCAGATCCTGGACCAGGAGACGCCGCCGCTGGAGATCCCGGGCCGCGCGTATGACTTTGGCGAACTCAAGAACGCGCAGGCGGAGGGCGACCGGCGGGCGCTGGAGGACCTGGGCCTGGCGGTGGGTCGTTGCACGCTCGACGGGATCGAAGAGGCGCTGTAGTGCCGCCACCGGCGCCGCATCGGGGTCTCCGCGTGCTGCCGGGATCGCCGTACCCGCTGGGCGCCACGTGGGACGGGGTCGGCGTGAACTTCGCGCTGTTCTCGGAGCACGCCGCCGCCGTGGAGTTGTGCCTGTTCGAAGCAGGTGAGCCGGAGGAGCAGACGCGCATCCTGCTGGACGAGCGCGACGGGATGATCTGGCACTGCTACCTGCCGGAGGCGCGCCCCGGGCAGTTGTACGGCTACCGCGTCTACGGCCCGTGGGAGCCGGAGGCGGGGCATCGCTTCAACCCGCGCAAGGTGCTGCTGGACCCGTACGCCAAGGCGATCGCGCGGCGCGTGCAGTGGGACGACAGCCTCTTCGGCTACGCCGTGGAGGGCGGGGACGACCTGGCGCCGGATGAGCGCGACAGCGCGCCCTTCGCCCCGCTGGCGGCGGTCATTGACCCCGCGTTCACCTGGGGCGATGACCGCCCGCCGCGCCGCCGCTGGGAGCGCACCGTGATCTACGAGGCGCATGTGAAGGGCCTGACGCAGCAGCACCCGGACGTCCCGGAGCACCTGCGCGGCACCTACGGCGCGCTGGCGACGCTGCCGGTGCTGGACCACCTGCGCTCGCTGGGCGTCACGGCCGTGGAACTGATGCCCGTCCACCATCGGGCGGACGACCGCCACCTGCTGGACCAGGGGCTGTCCAACTACTGGGGCTACAACTCGCTGGCGTTCTTCGCGCCGGACGCGCGCTACGCCTCCACCGGCACGGGGCTTGCGGCGGTGCGCGAGTTCAAGACGATGGTGCGGGCGCTGCACGCCGCCGGCATCGAGGTGATCCTGGACGTGGTCTACAACCACACCGCGGAGGGCAACCACCTGGGCCCCACGCTCTCCTGGCGCGGCATCGACAACCGCTCGTACTACCGCACGGTGCCGGACGACGAGCGCTACTACATGGACTTCACCGGCACCGGCAACACGCTGAACCTGCAGCACCAGCGCGTGCTGCAGATGGTGGTGGACAGCCTGCGGTACTGGGTCACGGAGATGCATGTGGACGGCTTCAGGTTCGACCTGGCGAGCGCGCTGGCGCGCGAGTTGTACGAGGTGAACCGCCTCAGTTCGTTCTTCGAGATCATCGCGCAGGACCCGGTGCTGGCGAACGTGAAGTTGATCGCGGAGCCGTGGGACGTGGGGCCGGGCGGCTACCAGGTGGGGAACTTCCCGGTGGGCTGGGCGGAGTGGAACGGCGAGTATCGTGACACCGTCCGCCGGTTCTGGCGGGGCGACGAGGGACAGATGGCGGACACCGCCACGCGCATCGCCGGCAGCAGCGACCTCTACGAGGCGGACGGCCGCACGCCCTACGCCAGCGTCAACTTTGTCACCGCGCACGACGGCTTCACGCTGCGCGACCTGGTCTCCTACAACGACAAGCACAACGACGCCAACGGCGAGGCCAACCGCGACGGTCACGACCACAACATCAGTTGGAACCACGGCGCGGAGGGCGAGGCCGACGACCCCGAGGTGGACCGCCTCCGCCAGCGCCAGATGCGCAACTTCATCGCCACGCTCTTCCTGTCGCAGGGCGTGCCCATGCTGCTAGCGGGCGACGAACTGGGCCGCACGCAGGGCGGCAACAACAACGCCTACTGCCAGGACAACGAGATCTCGTGGGTGGACTGGGACCTGCTCCCGTGGCAGCGCGACCTGCTGCGCTTCACCACGGCGATGATCCGCCTCTTCCAGGAGCAGCCCGTCCTGCGCCGCCGCCGCTTCCTGCAGGGCCGCCGCATGCGCGGCGCGGACTCGCGCGACGTGTCCTGGTTCCTGCCGGACGGGCGCGAGGTGCAGGACGAGCAGTGGGGCGAGGCGTGGCGTCGATGCTTCGGGCTGCGCCTCGCCGGCGACGCCATCGAGGAGATGGACCCGGAGGGGCGCCCGATCGTGGGCGACACGCTGCTGGTGCTGTTCAACGCCGGGCACGAGGACGAGGAGTTCCGGTTGCCGCTCCACGGTCGGAGCGCGCGCTGGCAACTGGTGATCGAGACCGCGGAGTCCCGGCGCGGGCGCTGGCCGGCGCGTGACCGCTTCCTGATCCCCGCGCGCTCGCTGGCGGTGCTGCGGCACGTGAAGGGGCAACGACGATGACCGCGCCCGTGCCGCGCGGGAAGCAGCCGCCGCACCGCGCCGTGATCGATGCGGTCATGCCGGAGGTGGACGCGGGGCGCTACGCCGCGAAGTCCTCGCTGGGCGAGCGCTTCCGCGTGACCGCGCACGTCTACGCGGACGGCCACGACCGTCTCCAGGCCCGCGTCTTGCATCGAGTGTCGGGTGCGGCGGGCGGCGAGGACGCGTGGTGCGAGGCGCCCATGGAGGAACGGGGCAACGACGAGTGGGCGGGCGAGTTCGCGCCGGGCGTCATCGGGCGGCACGAGTACACCGTGATCGCCTGGGTGGACCGCTTCGGCTCGTGGCTGGAGGACCTGGGCAAGCGCGTGGACGCCGGCTGGGACGTGGCCTCCGAGTTGCAGGAGGGCGCGCGCCTGGTCGGGGAGGCGGCGCGGCGCGTCGAGGAGAGCGGGCACGCCGACGAGGCGCGCATGACGCTGCTCACCGCCGCCACGTGGCTCGCCGACGAGGACGTGCCGCAGGCGCGACGCATCGAGATCGCGCGTGACCCCTCGTTGCGGGAGGCGATGACGCTGGGCCGTGACCGCGCGCGGGATGCGACCTACCGGCGCGTGCTGCCGCTGTGGGTGGACCGCGAGCGGGCGCGCTTCGGCGCGTGGTACGAGATGTTCCCGCGCTCGGTCACGCCAGACCCGGAGCGCAGCGGGACCTTCCGCGAGGCCGCGGCCCGCCTCGACGACATCGCGGGGATGGGCTTCGACGTGCTGTACCTGCCGCCCGTCCACCCCATCGGCGAGACGCACCGCAAGGGCGCGAACAACACGCTGCACGCCGCGGCCGACGACCCGGGCAGCCCGTGGGCGATCGGCTCGCGCGACGGCGGCCACATGGCGGTGGACCCGGGGCTCGGGACGATCGAGGACTTCGAGTGGTTCGTGCAGGAGGCGGCGCGCGCGGGGCTGGAGGTGGCGCTGGACCTGGCGTACCAGTGCTCGCCGGACCATCCGTGGGTGCGCGAGCACCCCTCGTGGTTCCGGCAGCGACCGGACGGGTCGATCAAGCACGCGGAGAACCCGCCGAAGCAGTACCAGGACATCTACCCGATCGACTTCGAGACGGCGGACTGGCGGGCGCTGTGGGGGGAACTGCGGCGGGTGGTGCTGTTTTGGATCGAGCGCGGCGTGCGCATCTTCCGCGTGGACAACCCGCACACCAAACCGTTCCCCTTCTGGGAGTGGCTGATCGACACGGTGCACGAGGAGCACCCGGACGTGATCTTCCTGGCGGAGGCCTTCACCCGGCCGAAGCGCATGGCCGGCCTGGCGAAGTTGGGCTTCACGCAGTCCTACTCCTACTTCACGTGGCGCAACACGAAGCACGAACTGACCGAGTACCTGCAAGAACTGACGAGCCCGCCGCTGGCGGACGTCATGCGCGCCAACTTCTTCGCGAATACCCCGGACATCCTGCACGAGTACCTCCAGCACGGAGGGCGCCCCGCGTTCCTCGTGAGGCTGGCGCTGGCCGCGACGCTGGGGCCGTCCTACGGCATCTACAGCGGCTACGAGTTCGCGGAGCGCGAGCCGCACTCACCCGGGTCGGAGGAGTACCTGGACTCGGAGAAGTACCAGTTGCGGCCGCGGGACTGGGACGCGGAGGGCAACATCAAGCCGCAGATCGCGCGGCTGAACGCGCTCCGGCACGAGCACCCCGCGCTCCAGCACAACCACGGCCTGCGCTTCCTGCCGATCGACAACGACCAGGTGATCGCCTACGTGAAGTCGGACCCGGCTTCGGGCGAGGAGGCGACGGCCCGGGGCGCCCTCCTGGCGGTCGTGAGCCTCGATCCCCGCGCGCCGCAGGGCGGCTGGGTGGGCGTGCCGCTGGACGCGCTGGGGCTGCGGAGCACGGCCTCCTACGTGGTGCGCGAGTTGCTGACGGACCGCCGCTTCACCTGGGAGGGCGAGTGGAACTACGTGGGCCTCGAACCTGACGCGCCCGCGCAGATCTTCGCGTTCGAGGGACTGGTGGAGGGGTACGTGGAGGACGGCGGGGTGCGCCCGTGACGGACGTGACCGTGGACCCGCTCTGGTACAAGGACGCGATCATCTACGAACTGCACGTGCGTGCGTTCGCGGACAGCAACGGCGACGGCATCGGCGACTTCCGCGGGCTGACGGGGCGGCTGGACTACCTCCAGCAACTGGGCGTGAACGCGATCTGGATCCTGCCGTTCTACCCCTCGCCGCTGCGGGACGCCGGCTACGACATCGCGGACTACACCTCCATCAACCCGGACTACGGCACCATGGCGGACTTCACGCGCTTCGTGCGGGAGGCGCACCGTCGAGGGATGCGCGTGATCACGGAACTGGTGGTCAACCACACCTCGGACCAGCACCCGTGGTTCCAGCGCGCGCGCAGCGCGCCGCCCGGGTCGCCGGACCGCGACTGGTACGTGTGGAGCGACGACGACAGCGCGTACAGCGGCACTCGGATCATCTTCACGGACACGGAGACGTCCAACTGGGCGTGGGATCCGCTGGCCGGGCAGTACTACTGGCACCGCTTTTTCAGCCACCAGCCGGACCTGAACTACGCCAACCCCGCCGTCCGCACGGCGATCACGCGCGTCATGAAGTTCTGGTTCGACAAGGGCGTGGACGGCATGCGCCTGGACGCCGTCCCGTACCTCTGCGAGCGGGAGGGCACGAACAACGAGAACCTGCCGGAGACGCACGAGGTGCTGAAGGAGTGGCGCGCCTACGTCGACGAGCACTACCAGGACCGGATGCTGCTGGCGGAGGCGAACCAGTGGCCGGACGACGTGCGCGCCTACTTCGGCGACGGCGACGAGTGCCACATGGCCTTCCACTTCCCCGTCATGCCTCGGCTGTTCATGTCGCTGCGGCAGGAGGACCGCCGGCCGATCGTGGACATCATGCAGCAGACGCCGGCGATTCCAGACTCGAGCCAGTGGGCGCTGTTCCTGCGCAACCACGACGAACTCACGCTGGAGATGGTGACGGACGAAGAGCGCGACTACATGTACTCGATCTATGCCACCGATCCGCGCATGCGCGTGAACGTGGGCATCCGCCGCCGCCTCGCGCCGCTGCTGGACAACAACCGCCGCGCCATCGAGTTGCTGCACGCGCTGCTGTTCTCGCTGCCGGGCACGCCGATCATCTACTACGGCGACGAGATCGGCATGGGCGACAACATCTTCCTGGGCGACCGCGACGGCGTCCGTACGCCGATGCAGTGGAACGGCGACCGCAACGCGGGGTTCTCGAGGGCCGACCCGGCCTCGCTCTACCTGCCCGTGATCATGGACCCGCTGTACGGCTACCAGGGCGTGAACGTGGAGGCGCAGGAGCGCAGCGCGTCGTCCCTGCTCAACTGGATGCGGCGCATGATCGCGCTGCGCGGGCGGCGGCCGGCGCTGGGGCGCGGCGACCTGGTGATGCTGCACCCCGCCAACCGCTCCGTGGTCGCCTTCCTGCGCCGCACGGACGACGAGGTGACGCTGGTGGTGGCGAACCTCTCGCGCTTCGTGCAGCCGGTGGAACTGGACCTGGAGGAGTACGCCGGCATGCTGCCGGTGGAGGTGCTGGGCCAGCAGCAACTGCCGCCCGTGGGCGACGGGCCGTACTTCCTGACGCTGGGCCCGCACGCGTTCTACTGGTTCGACCTGCTGCCCCAGCCGGAGACGCCCGCCCCCGTGGAGGAGGGCGCGGACCCGGCGGTGCGCATCGGCGGCGGCGACTGGCAGCGCCTGCTGCAGGGCGAGGCGCTGGAGCAATTGCAGCGCGAGGCGCTGCCGGAGTACCTGGCGCGCCAGCGCTGGTTCGGCGGCAAGGGCGCGCCCGTGCGCGGCGTGCGCCTCCACAGCACCGTGGCCCTGCGCGGCGGCGCCGCCCCGGCCTGGCTCACACTCGCGGACGTCGAGGTGGGGCGCGAGACGACGACGTACGTGCTGGCGCTGGCGGTCGCCTCCGGCCGTGGCGAGCACCAGTTGCTCACGGAGACGCCGAACGCCGCCGTGGCCCGCGTGGAGTCCGCGCGCGGCCGCGGACTGCTGTACGACGCGCTGGCCTCCGACATCCTGGCGCGCGAGTTGCTCGAGGTCCTCGCGGGCGGGCGCACGCTGAGCGAGGGCGGTGTGACCGTCACGGCCGAGACGTACCGGCCGTTCCGCGCGCTGTACGAGGCGCTGGACGACCCGGCGCCTGTCCACCGCGTCGACCACGAGCAGAGCAACTCCTCCATCCGCTTCGGCCAGCAGGTGATGTTGAAGGTCCTCCGCCGCTTCGAGCCAGACCCGCACCCGGAGATCGAGGTGGGCGAGCACCTGCGCGATCATCCCTCGCTCAGCCCTCGGCTGGTGGGGGCAATCCGGCTGGACACGGGCGTGGAGCGCGGGCCGGTGGCCGTGGCGCACGAGTACGTATGGAGCCGCGACAACGGCTGGGACTTCACCGTCTCCGCCTGTCTGCGCTTCCTGGACGAACACGTCGCGGACGATCCGCCCGTCGCGTCCTCGCGCCACCCGCTCACCCTCGCGCGCGACGAGATCGAGGGCGCGCAGCCGCCGGCCCGGGACGCCGGTGCGCCGGACTACGCGGAGCATGTGGCGCTGCTGGGCCAGGCGACGGCGGAGTTGCACCTGGCGCTGGCGGACGGCCGCGGGGCCCCATCCTTCGAGCCGGCGCCCCTGACCGCGCGCGACCTCGCGGGGGTGGGCAGCCGCATCCGCGCGCGGCTGCGGTCGGTGCAGCCCGCGCTCAAGCGCATCGCCGCGGGCGAGGATGCGCGGGCCGCTGAGCAGGCGCGCGCGGTGCTGGGCCTCGGGGAACGCCTCGGCGGGTGGCTGGCGGAGACGCGTCGGGCCGCCGGTGGCGTCGCGAAGATCCGCGTCCACGGCGACTACCACCTGGGCCAGGTGCTGGAGGTGGAGGGCCGCTTCGTGATCCTGGACTTCGAGGGCGAGGTGGGAATGCCCATCGAGCAGCGCCGCGAGCAGGCGAGCGCCTTTGCCGACCTGGCGGGGATGCTGCGCTCCTTCAGTTACGCCGGCCTCACGGCGCGCGCGACGCAGGCCATGAACTACCCGGAGAGCGAGCAGGCGCTGGAGCGGCTGTCCGGCTGGGTGGCGTGGTGGGAGGAGCACGCCGTCGCCTCCTTCCTGGCGGCGTACCTCCAGGCGGCGGAGGGCGCGCCGTTCCTGCCGCAGGACGCGGAGCAGAGCCGGCGGCTGCTGGACCTCTACCTGCTGGACAAGGCGCTGCACGAACTGCGCTACGAACTGGAGCACCGGCCTGACTGGGCCGGCATCCCCCTCGAGGGCCTCGCGCGGATCGCCGCCTACATCGAAGCGCCGCCGGCGGAGGGCGGTACGGGATGACGCGCGTGCTGAGCGACTACGACCTGCACCTGCTGGCGGAGGGCACGCACCTCCGCTCGTGGGAGCACCTCGGCGCGCACGCCTCGCGGCGCGGCGGCGTGGAGGGGACGGACTTCGCCGTGTGGGCGCCCAACGCTCGCCAGGTGTCCGTCATCGGCGACTTCAACGGGTGGGACCCACAGGCCTGCGTGCTGGAGGCGCGCTGGTCGGCGGGGACGTGGGAGGGCTTCGCGCCCGGCGTCGGCCCCGGCGAGCGCTACAAGTTCAGCGTGCTGTCGGCGGACGGCCATGCCCGCTACGAGAAGGCGGACCCCTACGCCTTCTACGCGGAACTCCGGCCGAACACCGCCTCGATCGTGTGGGACCTCGGCGGGTACGAGTGGGACGACCAGGAGTGGATGGCGGGCCGCGCACGGCGCAACGGCCTGGACGCGCCGGTCTCGATCTACGAGGTCCACCTCGGATCCTGGGCGCGCGCGCCGGAGGAGGGCAGCCGCTGGCTCACGTACCGCGAGATCGGCCCGCGCCTGGCGAAGTACGCGCGCGAGATGGGCTACACGCACGTGGAACTGCTGCCGGTGGCGGAGCACGCCCTGGACGAGTCGTGGGGCTACCAGACGCTGTCCTACTTCGCGCCCACGGCCCGCTTCGGCACGCCGCAGGAGTTCATGGAGATGGTGGACACGCTCCACCGGGAGGGCATCGGCGTGCTGCTGGACTGGGTGCCGGCGCACTTCCCGAAGGACGCCCACGGCCTGGGCGACTTCGACGGCACGCACCTCTACGAGCACGCGGACCCGCGCCTGGGCGAGCACGCGGACTGGGGCACGTACGTCTTCAACTATGGCCGGCGGGAGGTCTCCAACTTCCTGCTCAGCAACGCGTTGTTCTGGCTGGAGAGGTACCACCTGGACGGCCTGCGCGTGGATGCCGTGGCCTCCATGCTCTACCGGGACTACTCGCGCGAGGCCGGCGAGTGGGCGCCCAACGAGTACGGCGGCCGCGAGCACATCGAGGCGATCGCGTTCGTGCGCCGCCTCAACGAGACCGTGTACGCGCAGTTCCCGGACACCATGACGATGGCGGAGGAGTCCACCGCGTGGCCCATGGTGTCGCGGCCCACGTCCTCGGGCGGCCTCGGCTTCGGGTTCAAGTGGAACATGGGGTGGATGCACGACACGCTGGAGTTCATGGCGCGCGACCCGATCCACCGTGGCCACCACCTGGGCGAGTTGAGTTTCAGCCTGCTGTACGCCTTCACGGAGAACTTCGTCCTGCCCTTCTCGCATGACGAGGTAGTCCACCTGAAGCGCTCCATGCTGGACAAGATGCCCGGCGACCTGTGGCAGAAGTTCGCCAACCTGCGGACGCTCTACGGCTTCATGTGGGGGCACCCCGGCAAGAAGTTGCTGTTCATGGGCAACGACTTCGGCCAGTGGGCGGAGTGGAACGCCATGACGAGCCTGGACTGGCACCTGCTGGAGTACGCCTCGCACCAGGGCCTCCAGCGCTGGGTGCAGGACCTGAACGCCCTCTACCGCAGCCGGCCCGCGCTGTACGAGCAGGACTTCGGCCCCGAGGGCTTCGAGTGGATCGACTGCTCCGACACGGAGAACGCCGTGGTCTCGTTCGTCCGGCGCGGCCGTTCGAGGGGCGACGAAGTGCTGGTGGTGAGCAACTTCACGCCCGTGCCCCGCCAGCACTACCGCATCGGCGCGCCTCGCGAGGGGCACTGGCGGGTGGTGATGAACAGCGACGCGGTGCGCTACGGCGGCAGCGGCTACGCCTCCCCCAGCGAGTACGGCGCCGAGGCGCGCCCGATGCACGGGCGGACGCACTCGCTGAACCTCACGATCCCGCCGCTGGCGACGCTGATGCTCGTGCCCGGCGCGGAGGAGCACGAGCGCACGTGAACCTGAGCCTGGTGCTGCACGCCCACCAGCCGCCCGGCAACTTCGACTCCGTCTTCCAGCGCGCCGTGGACACGTGCTACGGCCCCGTGCTGGACCTCATCGAGGAGCGGCCGTCGCTGCGCCTGTCGATCCACTGGTCCGGCCCGCTGCTGGAATGGCTGGAGGCACGCGCACCCGAGCGCATCGCCCAGATCCGGAGGCTCGTGGACGCCCGGCAGGTGGAGTTGGTGGCGGCGGGAATGTACGAGCCGGTTCTGGCGCTGCTGCCGCGCCACGACCGCACCGGCCAGTTGCGCGCGCACCGCGCCTACCTCGCACGGCTGTTCGGCGTAGATGCGCGCACGGGCTGGCTCACGGAGCGCGTCTGGGAGCCATCGATGGCCGCCGACCTCGCCGAGGGCGGGATCGAGACGGTCACGCTGGACGACCGCCACCTGCTGTCGGCGGGGCTGATGCCGGATGACCTGGACGTGCCCTACCTGACGGAGTCACAGGGGCGGTCGTTGCTGATCGCCCCGGTCGCGGAGGACCTGCGGATGGCGGTGCCGTGGGAATCGGTGGAGGACGCGCTTGACCTGCTGCGGCGCAAGGCGGCGGACGGCGTGCGCCTGGCCGTGTACGCGGACGACATCGAGAAGTTCGGGATGTGGCCCGGGACGTTCGAGGACATCATCCGCGGCGGCTGGCTCGAGGCGTTCTTCGACGGGTTGGTAGACCTCGACGCCGCTGGCGAGGTGCGGCTCCTTCCCGTCGGCGAGGCGGTCGAGGGCGTGCCGGACGGCGGGCGCGTGTACGTGCCGGACGGCTCGTACCCGGAGATGCTGGAGTGGTCGTTGCCGCCGGCCGGGCAGCGTGCGCTGCGCTCCGCGCGTGACGCCGCGGAGGACACGGGCGTGCTGGCGCAGGTGGCGCCCTTCATGCGCGCCGGGCAGTACCTCCAGTTCCTCGCGAAGTACCCGGAGGTGGACCACCTCCACAAGCGCATGCTGGACGTGAGCGCTCGGATGGCCGGGCGCACGCGGGCGTTGCGTGCGTGGGACCCGGAGGACGTGCCGCCGGCGGTGCGCGACCTGTGGAGCGCGCAGGCGAACTGCGCGTACTGGCACGGGCTGTTCGGCGGCATCTACCTGGCCCACATCCGCCAGCGACTGTGGCATCACCTCCTCCGCGCCGAGCGCGCCCTGGAGGAGGACGGCGCGCGCCGCCGCCCGCTGCGCGTGTTCGACCTCGATGCGGACCGCCGCGACGAGGCGGTCGTGACCACGGACGCCCTCGTCGTGGTCGTGGACCCGGCGGAAGGCGCGGTGGTGGAACTCTCTGACCGCCGCGCCGCGGTCAACCTCGTGGACACGCTGGCGCTGCGGGAGGAGGGCTACCACGACCCGGACGCCCCGCCGTACCGCTACGACCGAGGGCGGCGCGCGCTGTTCGTGGACCGCTTCCTCGCGCCGGGCCGCCCGCCCGCCCGCAACCGCGCCGTCGAGGACCTCGGCGGATTCCAGGGCCAGCCGTACGCCATGCGCGCGCGCCGCTCGCGCGCCGGCATCGAGGTGACGCTGACGCGCGAGGGCGACGCGCCCGGCGGGACGGCGCGCATCGAGAAGACGTTACGCATCGCGGAGGACGAGGCGCGCATCGACGCGGAGTACCGCGTCACCTCGGCGGGTGGGGGCGAGATCGAGGCGCGGTTCGGGGTGGAGTTGAACTTCGGCCTGCTCTTCCGGGAGCGTCCGCGCGGCGTGCTGCGCACCGGCGACCGCGCGATCGCACTACCGGCGGGCGGCGCGGCGCGCGGCGTGGAGGCGTGCAGCATCGAGGTGGACGGCATCGACCTCGTCGTGCGGATCGAGGCGACCGCCGCCGACCTCGACGTGCGGGCGATCGAGACCGAGTCGCGCTCGGAGGGCGGCACGGAGCGCACGCCGCAGCAACTGGCGGTACTGCTGACGTGGCCGGTGCGCCTGGCCGCGGGCGACGAGTTCGCGCCGCGCGTGAGCGTGATCGTCGAGCCGCGCACGTCACAGCGAGGTGGGACGTGAGCACGTGGCGACCCGCGCTCGGCGCGTGGGTGGAGGACGGCGGCGTGCGCTTCCGCGTCTGGGCCCCGGCGGCGATCTCGGTGGCGCTCGAGGTGGACGGCCGCTCGGTAGCGATGGCGGGCGAGGGCGGCGGCTACCACGCGGCGTTCGTCGAGGGGGTGGGCGCGGGGGCGCGCTACCGGTACCGCCTCGACGGGGCGGGGCCGTACCCGGATCCGGCGTCGCGCTCCCAGCCGGAGGGCGTCCACGGCGCGTCCGAGGTCGTCGACCCCGCGTTCGCGTGGACGGACGAGGGGTGGCGCGGCCTGGACCGCGACGCCGTCACGATCTACGAGATGCACGTGGGGACGTTCACGCCGGAAGGGACGTTCGCGGCGGCCGCGGCGCGCCTCGATGCGGTCGCAGACCTCGGAGTGACGGCGATCCAGGTGATGCCGGTGGCGGACTTCGCCGGGGCGCGCAACTGGGGGTACGACGGCGTTGCGCTGTTCGCGCCGTCGCGGGCGTACGGACGGCCGGAGGGCCTGCGCGCGCTGGTGGACCGCGCCCACGCGCTGGGGCTCGGCGTGATCCTCGATGTGGTCTACAACCACTTCGGGCCGGACGGCGCGTACCACGCGCAGTTCGGCCAGCAATACTTCACCGAGCGCCACCACACGCCCTGGGGCGCGGCGATCAACCTCGACGGCCCGGGCAGCGAGGCGGTGCGGGCGTTCTTCATCGAGAGCGCGCTGCACTGGACGCACGAGTACCACGTGGACGGCTTCCGCCTGGACGCCGTCCACACGCTGATCGATGACGGCCCGCTGCACTTCCTCGCGGAGTTCCGGGACCGCACCGCGGCCGGGGCGCGGGAGGGGCAGCCGCCGCCGTTCCTGCTGGCGGAGGAGCACCGCAACCTGGCGGAGGTGGTGCGGCCTCGCAGCGCCGGGGGACACGGCTTCGACGCGACCTACGCGGACGACTTCCACCACGAGGTACAGCGCCTGCTGACGGGCCACGAGGACGGCTTCCTGCAGGACTACCGCGGGGCTGCCTCGGACGTGGCGCGCGCGCTGGAGGCGGGGTGGCTCTACACGGGTCAGCACTCGCGCTACGAGGGCGGCCCGCGCGGAACGCCCTCGGACGGCCTCGCGCTGCCGCGGTTCATGCACTGCGTGGAGAACCATGACCAGGTCGGCAACCGCGCGTTCGGCGAGCGCATGTTCCACGAGGTACACCCGGCGGCCTTCCGCGCGGCCACGGCCGTGCTGC
This sequence comes from Dehalococcoidia bacterium, assembly GCA_040880625.1. Classification (GTDB taxonomy): domain Bacteria; phylum Chloroflexota; class Dehalococcoidia; order UBA2979; family UBA2979; genus W-Chloroflexi-9. Next base: position 19,373 of record JBBDIC010000054.1, read on the forward strand.
TGTTCAGCGCCGCCACGCCCACGCTGTTCCAGGGCGATGAGTGGGCCGCCACCGCGCCGTTCCTCTACTTCACGGACCATGAGCCGGCGCTGGGCGACGCCGTGCGCGAGGGCCGCCGCGCCGAGTTCGGCGCATGGAAGGCCTTCGCCGATCCCGCGCTGCGCGAGCGCATCCCCGACCCGCAGGCGCGCGAGACCTTCGAGCGCAGCCGCCTGGACTGGAGCGAGCGCGATCGCGAGCCGCACGCCTCGACGCTGCGCCTCCACCGCGCGCTGCTCGCGCTGCGACGCGATGAGCCGGCGCTCCGCTGGTCCGAGGGCGCGCGCCAGTCCGCCGCCGCACCGGACGACGCGAGCATCGTGCTGCGGCGGGACGCTGCCGGCGGCGCGGCGATGCTGCTGGTCGCACGCCTCGATGGCGCGGGCCACCTCGGCGAGGGGGCGGCGGACCTGCTGGCGCCGCCCGCGGGCACGGGCTGGGCGCCGGTGCTGAGCACGGAGGACCCGCCGTTCGTCCTCGACCCGCTGCCGGTCGACGTGGACCTTGATGCGCGCCCGCCGTGGTGCTACTTCCGGCGGCCCGGCGCGGTGATCCTGCGCGCAGCGCCACAGGACGCCACGTGACCGCCGAGGGGCCGCGTCGCCGCGTCGCGAGCACGTACCGCCTGCAACTGCACCGCGGCTTCACCTTCGACGACGCGCGGGCGCTGCTGCCATATCTCGTGAGCCTCGGCGTCACGCACCTGTACCTCTCGCCGATTACCATCGCCGCGCCGGGCAGCACCCACGGCTACGACGTGGTGGACCCGACCCGCCTCGACCCCGAGTTCGGCGGCGAGGAGGGCTATGCGCGGCTGGTGCAGGAACAGCAGCGGCTCGGCCTCGGGCAGGTGGTGGACATCGTCCCGAACCACATGGGCGTCGCGTCCGGCAGCGGCAACGCGTACTGGGAGGACGTGCTGCGACACGGTCCGGCGTCCGAGCACGCGCGCATCTTCGACATCGACTGGACACCGGACGATCCGGCGCTGCACGGCCGCGTGCTGCTCCCGCTCCTAGGCGACGAACTCGATGCTGTGCTCGCGCGCGGCGAACTCACCGTGGAGCGCGTCGGCGACGAGGGCTGGCTGCGCTACTACGATCACCGGCTGCCGCTGCGCCCCGGGAGCCTCGACGCGTGGGACGAGGCCGAGGGGATCGCGGCGCTGGTGGAGACGCAGCACTACCGCCTCGGCTACTGGCGCACGGCGAAGCGTGCGCTCAACTACCGGCGTTTCTTCGCCGTGGACGACCTCGCCGGCGTCCATGCGGAAGACCCGGCCGTCTTCGATCTCACGCACGGCATGATGCTCCGCCTCGTGCGGTCGGGCGCCATCGACGGCCTGCGCGTGGACCATCCCGACGGCCTGCGCGACCCCGAGGCGTACCTCGCGCGTCTGCGCGCCGGCGGGCCGGACGCCTACGTGGTGGTAGAGAAGATCCTCGCGGCCGGCGAGCCGCTGCCGGAGACGTGGGACTGCGACGGCACGACCGGCTACGACTTCATGGCCGAGGTGCCGCGCGTCCTGACCGCCTCGGAGCACGAGGCGCGCTTCACCTCGATCTATGACGCGGCCATCGCCGGGGCACCCTCGAAGGGGGAGCGGATCGCGGCAGCGTGCCGCGCTGATGTCCTGCGCGGTGACCTCGGCGGCCAGTTCGAGCGCATTGCGCGGCGGCTGCATGCGGCCGTCGCGCCACCCATCGAGGAGGCGGCGTTCGTCGAGGCGACGCTGGCGCTGCTCGCGCACATCGAGGTCTACCGCACGTACCACCGCGCAGACGCGCTCGATCCGCGCGCGGCGGAAGTCGTGCGCGTGGCCCTCGATGGCGCGCGTGCGTCGGGGGCCGCGTCGCCCGGGGCGATCGACGTGGTCGCGGGGCTGCTGGCCGCGCCGCCGGCGGGGGCGGCGCGGGAGGCGGTGCTGAGCCTCCAGCAGATCATGCCGGCGGTGCAGGCGAAGGGCCTGGAGGACCGCGCGTTCTACCGGGACCGGCGGCTGCTCGCCCTCAACGAGGTTGGCGGCGACCCGTCCACGTTTGGCGAGCCCGTCGAGGTGTTCCACGCGCGCATAGCCGAGGCGGCGCGGCGCTGGCCGCAGCGCATGCTCGCCACCGCCACGCACGACCACAAGCGCGGCGAGGACCTCCGCGCACGCCTCGCGGCGCTGTCTGAGTTCCCGGACGAGTGGGCGGCCACCGTGGAGCGGACGTTCGCCGCCCTCGACGCGCTGCAGGCGGGCGCGCCTCGACGCGTCGAGGCGGACGACCTGTACCTCTTCGTGCAGACGCTCGTCGGCTGCCACCCCGTCGGGATGACCGGCGGCCGCGAGGGCGACGCGGACCTCGCCGGCCGCCTGCGCGACTACATGCTGAAGGCCCTGCGCGAGGCAGGCGAGCGCACGGACTGGGTGGACGGCGACGAACAGTACGAGCGCGCCGTCGAGGATCTCGTGGCGCGCGCCCTCGACGATCCGGCGTTCGACGCAGCGATCGAGGAGATCGTGGGGCTGGTGGCGCCGGCCGGCGCGGTGAACTCGCTGGCGCAGGCGCTGCTGAAGGCCGCCGCGCCGGGCGTCCCGGACACGTACCAGGGCAACGAACTCTGGGACTTCACGCTCGTGGACCCGGACAACCGCCGCGCCGTGGACTTCGCGCTGCGCGAGCGGATCGTCGAGGGCCTCGCGCCGGCGCTCGATGACGGCTTGGGGGGCGACGCGACGCGGCGCGACCTGGCGCCGGCGCTCCTCGCGCGCTGGCGGGACGGCGCGCTGAAGACGTACGTGCTGGCGCGGGCGCTGCGCGTGCGGCGTGCGCGGTCCGCGCTGTTCCTCGACGGCTCGTACGAGCCGCTGGCCGTCGAGGGCGAGCGCGCGGCGCATGTGATCGCGTTCATGCGCCGCAGCCCCGACGGCGACGCGGCGCTGGCGGTGACGCCTCGGTTGCCGCGGGCGGTGATGGAGGACGGGGCGGCGCTGTGGTCGCCGCGCTGGGGTGACACGGCGCTGGGGTTGCCCCTCGGCGCGCCTGCGGGAGCGGGTGTGCGCTGGCGGGATGCGTTCACGGGTGCGGCCGTCGAGGGCGACGTGCTGCGGCTGAGCGACTTGCTGGGGACGTTCCCGGTTGCCCTGCTGCTGCGCGAGCCGGGCTAGCGGGGCGTGTCACCCTTCCGTCAGCGGCGCCGGGATCGGGTGATGCTTCTGTAACCCGGAACTGCCTAGCGTCACCGCAGAGGCGGGGCCCGAGTTTCCGCGCTGCGAACTGCGCGCCTTCGGCCGTCCTCGCCCTCGGATGCCTGCGCGTGCGCCTCGGTGGCGCGACTGCGGGGACGTGGGGAGTGCGACGAATGGCCGAGGACGCCCGGGAGCAGCAGGGTCGCTCCGTCTCGCGGCGGGACTTCCTTCGCTCCTCGGCGTACGTCGCCGCCGGCGCCGGCATCGTGGGCGTGACGGGGCTGACGTTCCGCGAACTCACGGTGGACGACACGATCTCGGACGGCATCGTGCCGGACCAGTCCTTCGCCTACGCCGACAACGTCCTGCCGGCGCCCGGCGAGGTGCGCGCGGACGTCCTCGGCTTCTTCACGCCGGACGAGGCGCGCACCACCGAGGCGTTCGTCGCGCGGCTCATGCCGGGCACGCCGGACGACCCCGGCGCGCGCGAGGCGGGCGTCCTCACCTTCATCGACACGCGCCTGTCCATGACCGACACGGGCTTCTGGGCGGCCACGTACTTCCGCCCGCCCTTCGCCGAGACCTACGAGGGCGACTCGCCGCCGGAGGACGACGGCTACCGGCACATCTACATCGAACAGTCCGAGTTCGCGCGCTACGGCTTCCAGTCGCGCCTGACGCCGCGCGAGGCGTACCGCGCCGGCATCGTGGCGCTCAACCAGTACGCGCGCAGCCGCTTCGATGACGCGTTCGTCGACCTGAGCGAGGACGACCAGGACGCGGTCATCGAGGTACTGGCGGACGAGGACGCAGAGGTGGACGAGTTCACGGAGCCGTCCGCGAAGGCGTTCTTCGACATGCTGCGCGAGGACACGGTCTACGGCATGTTCGCGGACCCGGCGTACGGCGGGAACCGCGACCTGGCGGGCTGGAAACTGATCGGCTACCCCGGGCCGCAACGGGGCTACACGCCGGTGGACCTGATGTCGGAGGACCCGCCTCGGCAGCCGCAGGCGCTGGCCGACCTGCACCCGTTCGACCCGGGCGTGCGCACGGGCGACGTGGTGCTCCCCGTCTCCGAGGCCGACCACCGCGACCACCGGCTGCGCGAGGCAGGCCGCTAGCCCGCGCGACGGCGTGGGCGACGAAGGGACCGGGATGGCGACGCAGAAGAAGGTAGACGTGGTGACGGTCGGCGCGGGCTGGACCGCGTCCATGCTGGCATGGAAGTTCACCGAGGCCGGCATGAACGTGGTCTCCATCGAGCAGGGGCCGGGGCGCTGGTCCAACCCCGGCTTCGCCCACAACCACGATGCGCTCCGGTACCACGCCCGCCACGCGATGATGGTCAACCTCCGCAAGGAGACGTGGACGTGGCGCCCCACGCCGGACGTGCCGTCGCTCCCCATGCGCCAGTACGGCTCCTTCAACCCCGGCCAGGGCCTGGGCGGCGCGGCCGTCCACTGGACGGCGCAGTTGTGGCGCTTCGCGCCGGACGACTTCCGCGTGCGCAGCCACCTGATCGAGCGCTACGGCGAGGCGAAACTGCCGGAGGGCAACCGCATCCAGGACTGGCCCGTCTCCTTCGACGACCTGGAGCCGCACTACGACGCCTTCGAGCAGGACATCGGCGCGTCCGGGCAGGCGGGGAACCTGCGGGGCGACCTCATCGAGGGCGGCAACCCCTTCGAGGGGCCGCGCTCCAACCCGTACCCGAACCCGCCCATGGCGCACAACGTGCCGGCGCAGATGTTCAGGGACGTCACGCAGGAGATGGGCTACCACCCGTTCCCGTACCCCTCGGGGATCGCCTCGCGCGCCTTCGTCGACCGGTTCGGGAACGCGCGCGCGGCCTGCATCTACTGCGGGTTCTGCACGCGCTACGGCTGCGAGGTGGACGCGAAGTCCAGCCCGCTGACCACGCACCTGCCGGTGGCGCTGCGCACCGGGCGCTACGACGTGCGCACGCGCAGCCGCGTCCTGCGCGTGGAACTCGATGGCAGCGGCCACGCCACCGGCCTCACCTACGTGGACGAGGACGGCGTGGAGCAGTTCCAGCCGGCGGACATCGTGGTGTTGTCCGGGTTCACGCTCACCAACGTGCGGATGATGCTGCTGTCCCGCAACGACGCCCATCCGGACGGCATCGGCAATGACCGCGGGCTGGTGGGCAAGAACTACACCTACCAGCACTTCACCGGGCCCTGGCGCGGCTACTTCCCAGGCCGGCGCTTCCACCTGTACATGGGCAACGGCGTGGTGATGAACGCCATCTACGACTTCTACGGCGACAACTTCGACCACAGCGACCTGGACTTTGTCGGCGGCGCCCAGATCTTCTCCTCGCCCGGTGAACGCGACCCGGAGACCAGCGCCGGCAACTTCCCGATCGGTGACGACGCGAAGACCTGGGGCCAGGAGTGGAAGGACTCGCTCCGCGACCAGTGGAACAGTTACCTGGACATCAACATGGAGGCGGAGAGCCTCCCGTATGAGGACCAGTTCCTGGACCTGGACCCCAACTACACCGCCTCGGACGGGCAGCCGCTGCTGCGCCTGACCTTCGACTGGCACGACAACGACACCAACATGTGGCGGTTCATCGCCCAGCGCTGCACCGAGATCCTGGAGGCGATGGGGCCCGAGGTGGCCGAGACGCCAACCGACCTCGATCCCTACACCATCCACGCCTACCAGAGCACCCACCCCACGGGCGGCGCGATCATGGGGACGGACCCGAGCAACTCCGTGACGAACTCCTTCGGCCAGGTGTGGGACACGCCCAACCTGTTCGTCACCGGCGCCGCGCTCTTCCCGCAGAACCCGGCCGCGAACCCCACCGGCACCGTCGCCGCGCTCGCGTACCGCACGGGCGACGCCATCGTGCAGCGATACCTGAAGGACCAGCGCGCGCTGCTCGGCTAGCGCCGCGCCGCGACACGCCACGAGGATCGAGGAGGACCGAGCGTGATGCGTCCCCGCCTCGCTCCGCCGTGGCTGCGCGCCGCGCTCCCCGCCGGGGCGGCGGTGCTCCTCGTGGGCTGCGAGGGCGCACTCGATCCCGCCGGGCGCCACGCGCAGGAGAC
>JBBDIC010000054.1:25769-32393 GCA_040880625.1 Dehalococcoidia bacterium
GACGCGCTCCGCATCGAGGTGCACGCGCACCAGTGGTGGTGGGAGGTGCGCTACCCGGACCAGGGCGACGGCGGCGTCACCGCGTTCACCACAGCCAACGAGATCCACATCCCCACCGGCGAGGAGGTGCACATCGACCTCACGTCGGAGGACGTGATCCACAGCCTGTGGGTGCCGCAGTTGAGCGGGAAGATGGACCTGGTGCCGGGCAAGACGAACACGATGTACCTGGAGGCGACCGAGGACGGGACGTACCAGGGGATGTGCGCGGAGTTCTGCGGCCTGCAGCACGCACGCATGCGCTTCCTGGTGGTCGCGCATCCGCGCGCCGACTTCGATGCCTGGGCGGCCGCGCAGGCCGAACCCGCGGGACCTCCGTCTGAGGCCGACGGCGCCGACGAGGGCGAGTTGCTGCGCGGGCAGCAGGTCTTCCTGGGCGCGGCCTGCGTGTATTGCCACACGATCGAAGGGACCAGCGCCTCCGGGACCGTGGGGCCGGACCTCACCCACCTGGGCAGCCGCGCCACGCTGGCCGGCGGGACGATCGAGAACACCCCCGCCAACCTGGCGCAGTGGGTCGCCAACCCGCCCTCGATCAAGCCCGGCACGCAGATGCCGCCCACCTCGCTGTCCGGCGACGCGCTGAACGCGCTGCTCGCCTACCTCGAGAGCCTCGAATGACGGCGGAGACGGCGACGCTGCAACGGACGTGGGCGCACCCGGCCACGGTGACGGCGTGGGTGTCGTCCGTTGACCACAAGCAGATCGGCCTGCGCTACATCGTGACGGCGTTCGGGTTCTTCCTGACGGGCGGCATCCTCGCCGTCCTCATGCGCACGCAGTTGATCACGGCGGAGAACGACTTCCTGGGGCCGGGCGCCTACAACCAGGTGTTCACGATGCACGGCACCACGATGATCTTCCTGTTCGCCACGCCGATCCTGATCGGCCTCGGGACGTACTTCGTGCCGTTGATGATGGGCGCGCGTGACCTGGCGTTTCCGCGCTTGAACGCGTTCGCGTACTGGGTGTTCCTCCTCGCCGGCCTGCTGCTCTACGCGAGTTTCGTGACCGGCGGTGCGCCGGACGCGGGCTGGTTCGCCTACGTGCCGTTGTCCAACGAGGGCTTCTCGGACGGCAAGAACATGGACTTCTGGGCCTCCGGGATCGTGTTCCTCGGCATCTCCACCAGCGCGGGCGCCATCAACTTCATCGTGTCCATCCTGAAGTTCCGTGCGCCGGGCATGGGCCTCTTCCGGATGCCGCTGTTCCTGTGGGGCGTGATCGACATGGCGATCACGATCCTGATCGCGCTGCCGTACCTGTCGCTGGCCGCCGTCCTGCTGCTGATGGACCGCAACCTGGGGACGCACTTCTTCCAGCCGCAGGAAGGCGGCAACCCGCTGCTGTGGCAGCACCTCTTCTGGCTCTGGGGGCACCCGGAGGTCTACATCCTGCTGCTGCCGGCGCTGGGCATCATCTCCACGATCGTGACGGTGTTCGCGCGGCAGACGATCCTCGCGTACTCGCTGGTGGTGGCGGCCAGCCTGGCGATCGGGACGCTGAGTTTCGGGCTGTGGGTCCACCACATGTTCAGCACCGGCATTGACCTGCTGCCGATGAGTTTCTTCAGCGCGGCGAGTTTCACCATCGCCATCCCCAGCGGCATCTCGATCTTCGCGTGGCTGGCGACGATCTGGAGCGGACGCGTCGTGATCCGAGCGCCGTTCCTGTGGGCGCTGGGGTTCATCTTCACGTTCGTGATCGGCGGCATCAGCGGCGTCATGACCGCGGTGGTGCCGTTCGACTGGCAGGTCCACGACACGTACTTCGTCGTCGCGCACTTCCACTACGTGCTGGTCGGCGGCGTGGTCTTCCCGATCATGGGCGCGCTGCACCACTGGTTCCCGAAGATGAGCGGCCGCATGTACCACGAGGGCCTGGCGCAGGTCACGTTCTGGCTGTTCTTCATCGGCTTCAACACCACGTTCTTCGTGCAGCATTACCTAGGCCTGATCGGCATGCCGAGGCGCGTCTACACCTACTCGGAGGGCCTCGGCTGGGACGTGTGGAACCTCGTCTCCAGCGCCGGCGCCTACATCATCGCCGTCGCGGTCATCCTGATGCTCGTCAACCTCGTGAGGAGCCTCCTGGCGGGGCCGCCGGCCGGCGACGACCCGTGGGAGGGCGACTCGCTGGAGTGGGCCACGCCCTCGCCGCCGCCGCCGTACAACTTCGCGCGCCTCCCGGTGGTGCACTCGCGCGCCGCGCTCTGGGGCGACGACGCCTCCGGTCACGCCCGCGAGGACGAGAGCGTGCGCACCTTCGCCATCGAGGACGAACTGCGGCACGGTCGCCGCGAGGCGGTGACCACGAGCATCCTCGATGCCCAGCCGGAGGCGGTCGTGCGCCTGCCGGCGGACTCGATCGCCCCGCTGCTGGTGGCGCTCTCGTTGCTCGTCGCGTCCACCGGGCCGTTGCTCGACTCTGCGGTGCTCTACGCCGCGGGCATCGGCGGCGCGCTCATCGGCGCTGCGATCTGGATGTGGCCGATCGACGACCCGCCTCCCGCCCGGGTCGAGTTATCGACGGGCGACATCCTCACCACCCGGGTGACCTCTGCGAGGTCGCCCGGGTGGTGGGGTGTCGTGCTGCTGATGGTCACCGAGGCCGTGATCTTCGGCGGGTTCACCTCCAGTTACCTGATGATCCGCGGCGACGCTCCCGCGTGGCCGCTGGGCGGCATCGACCCGCCGGACCTGCTGGTCCCGGCGCTGGCCATCGGCGTGCTCGTCGCCGGGAGCCTCGTCGTGCACTGGGCCGACCGAGGCATGCGCTTCGGCGACGTGCGTCGAGCACGCGCCGGCCTCGCGGCAGGCGCTGTCCTCGGCGTCGTATTCCTGGCGATGCACGCTTCGCAGTTGCTGCGCGCGGAGTTCGCGCACGACACCAACGCTTACGGCTCGCTGTACTACGCGATCACGATCGTCCACGGCGCGCACCTGGCGGCCGGCATCGGCATGCTGCTGTGGACGATCGCGCGCTCACGCATCGAGCGCTTCGCGTTGCGGCCGGAGGGATCGGCGGAGTCGCCCGCGGACGCGGAGGCGCCGGGCGAGGCGAACGTCCGCCACGTCGCCCTCTACTGGCACTTCGTGACGCTGGCCGGCCTGCTGATGTTCGCCGTGATGTACCTGTCCGTGAGGGGGCTGTAGCGATGCACCTCCAGCAGCGCCGGTCGAGCGCCGGCCGTCTCGCGCTCCTCGCGTTCGCCGTCGTCGGTGCGCCGGCGGCGTGGACGCTGCACCTGGTGGCGGTCTACATCGCCTCGCACCACTTCTGCGACATGGGCATCGGCTGGGCGCTGCACGGCTTCACGCTCATCGCCGCCAGCCAGGCCGTGCTCGCGCTCGTCGTCGCCGTCGCCTGGTACCGCCGCCTCGATGACGAGTCGGAACGCGACCAGCCGATGACCGACGTGAACGACCGCTTCCTGCTCAGCACCGGGCTGCTCTTCGGTGGCCTGTTCCTGCTCGGTATCGCGCTCAACGAGCTGGGCATCATCCTCGAAGGATGCGGCTGACGTGCGGCCGCGCCTGACGAGGGCGCACGCGGCGCTCCTCGCCGGGCTCGTGCTGGCGGTCGCGCCGGGCGTGGCCGGCGCGCACGGCGGCGCGGAGGGCGAATCGTGGGGCACGGTGTGGGGCGCGTGGTCGTTCGCGCCGGCGGTGGTCCTCGGCCTCGCCGCCGCGGGGACGGCGTACGCCGTTGGGCTGCGGCGGCTGTGGGCGAGCGCCGGGACGGGCCACGGGATCGCGCGCTGGCGTGCGGCCTGCTTCGCGCTCGGCCTGGCCGCGCTGGCGCTGGCGGTGCTGTCGCCGCTGGATGTGCTGGCGGACGCGCTGTTCGCCGGCCATATGGCGCAGCACCTGCTGCTGATGATGGTTGCCGCGCCCCTGCTCGTCCTCGGCGATCCGGGGCGGGCCACGCTGTGGGCGCTGCGGCTGGAGGACCGGCGGCGTGCCGGCCGCACCTGGAGCCGCGCGCGGCACTCGATGTGGGGCGGCGTCGCGCTGCACCCGCTGGCGGCGGTCGCGGCCTACGCCGGCGTGCTGTGGATGTGGCACCTCCCCGCGCTGTACGAGGCCGCCGCGGCGAGCGCGCTGGTCCACGACCTGGAGCACGGGACGATGCTGAGCGCCGCCCCGCTCTTCTGGTGGCACGTCGTGCGCGTCGCGGAGGGCGAACCGGCTCGCCAGGCGCTCGTGCTTCCGCTCGTCATCGGCGTGATGCTCCCCTCGATGGCGCTCGGGGCGATCCTCTCGTTCGCCGGGTCGCCGTGGTACGCGGCGCACGAGGCGTCGGCCGCGTGGGGCCTGGCGCGGGCGACCGACCAGCAGGTGGGCGGCCTGCTGATGCTGATGCCGGCCACCCTGGTCCACCTCGGCGTCCTCGGCATCGTGTTCGCCCGCCTCGCGCGGGCCAGCGGGGCGCGCGCCGTCCACGCGCCCTGAGGCGTATTTCGCCCTCTGTCGAGCGCCGAATCACATCGGCGTCCGAACGAAATCCTGGCCGGTGTCTTGCCCCCTGTACCCAGCCTCCATACGATCCCGCGTTGAACGTCCCGAAATATTCGGGTGAAAGACGGAGGGGACATGGACGCATTGAGGGGGACCTCTTGGTCCCGGCTCGTCGTGCTGCTGGGAGTGAGCATCTTCGCCGCCATGGCGCTGCTCGCCTGCGGCGACGACGAGGGCGGCGGCGATGGTGACGGACCCACCACCGCACTGAAGATCGGCTACCTGGCCGACTTCTCCGGCCCGCTGGCTGAGTTCGGTCCGGCCATCCAGACCGGCGTGGACCTGGCGGTCAAGCACATCAACGACGCCGGTGGCGTCAACGGCATGCCGATCGAGGTCGTCGTCGGTGACGACAAGACAGACCCCACCGCCGGCGTCGAGGAGGCGCGTCGCCTCATCGAGGTCGAGGGCGTCAGCGCCATCGTCGGGCCGCTGGGCAGCGGCGTGACCATCGCCGTTGCCGAGAGCGTGGCGGCGGACGCCGGCGTGGTCGTGATCAGCCCGTCGGCGACATCGCCGTCGATCACCACCGCGGACGATGACGGCTTCCTGTTCCGCTCCACCACCTCGGACGCGGCGCAGGGCGTCGTGCTCGCAGACGTGGCGCGCGAGGACGGCCTGGAGTCCGTCGGCGTCATGTACCTCAACGACGCCTACGGCCAGGGTCTGGCGGACGCCTTCGAGGCGGCGTACGGCTCGGACGGCGTGACATCCGCCTCATTCGAGGACGGGCAGCCGTCCTACCTGGCGGAACTACAGCAGGCGGCGGCCGGCGGCGCGGACACGCTCATCGCCATCGGCTACCCGACGCAGGCGCAGGTGTTCATCCGCGAGGCGCTGGAGAACGACCTGTTCACGAACTTCCTGTTCGTGGACGGCACCAAGAGCATTGACCTGGTCACGGCGATTGGCGCCGAGCCGCTCGAGGGCATGAAGGGCACCGCTCCCACGGGCGGCCCGGCCAGCGAAGGCCGGCAGGCGTGGGACGCGGCCTACAGCGCCGAGGTGGGCGAGATCCCGAACCTGCCGTTCATCCGTGAGGCGTACGACGCTGTCGTCGCGATCGCGCTGGCGGCCGAGTACGCGAACTCGCACGACGGCGCCGCCATCCGCGACGCGCTGGCCACGGTCGGCGCGCCCGGTGGCGACACCTACCTCCCGGGCGCGGAGGGCGTCGCGGCGGCGCTTGCCGCTGTGGCCGACGGCGACGACATCGACTTCGACGGTTCGGCGACCACGCTGAACTGGGACGACGTGGGTGACGTCACCACCGGCTTCATCGGCATCTGGCGGTACGCCGGCGGTGCCATTGAGGAACTCGAGGAGGTCCCGTTCGACCTGTCCGACTAACTCGCCCGCCGGAGCATCCGGTCACCGAGAGGCCCCTCCGCGAGGAGGGGCCTCTTTCGTGGTCACTTGTCGGCTTCCGCCGTAGGGGCGCAGCGTGCTGCGCCCTCCGTGGTGTACGTGCTGCGCCCTCCGCCGCCGCGGGTGTCAGGTGGAGCGGCGCAGTGCGCGGAGCCGCCTCGACAGACGCGAGGCCAGCGAGGGCGCGGCGACCCGCGGGAGGAAGCGGCTGACGCGCGGCTCCTCGGCGACCAGTCCGCGCGGTAGCCAGAGGATGAACGCCACCACCAGCAGGCCGATCGCGAACTGCCGCCACACGAACACCTGCGAGCCCAGCGCTGCCGGCAGGCTGCCCTGGATCAGCGGCGTCCCGAACCAGAAGAAGCCCACCACCAGCGCCCCCACCACGGCCCCTCGGTTGTTCCCGGCGCCGCCCACGATCAGCATCGTGTACGGCAGGAATGTCCCGAAGAGGTCCGAGAACGACTCGGGCGCGATCGAGCCGATGCGGTGCGCGTACACCGCGCCGGCCAGCCCCATGATCGCGCCGCCGAGGACGAACGCCTGTAGCCGGTAGCGCACGGTGGGCTTGCCGGCTGCCTGCGCCGTCGCCTCGTTGTCCCGGATCGAGCGCAGGACGCGGCCCCAGGGGGACGCCGTGGCAGCGCGCACCAGCGCGTAGACCGCGATCAGCGTG
>JBBDIC010000055.1:0-5037 GCA_040880625.1 Dehalococcoidia bacterium
ATGCCGCGCAGCGCCTCGATGGTGCTGGAGAACGGGATGGCGTCCCACGGGATGTCGTCGAAGGCGAACCAGCGCACCTCGTCGCATTCGACGCCCGGGCGCGGCGTCTCGGCCGTGTCGAGCGTGGCGAGGAAGGGCATGACGACATGGTGGGGGTCCAGCACGGTGCGTGGCGGCAGCGCGGCGACCACGGTGGGCCGCACGCCCGCCTCCTCCTGCGTCTCGCGCACGGCGGCCTGCCAGGGCGTCTCGCCGCGCTCGACGAAGCCGCCGGGGAACACCCAGCCGCCGGCACCGCGCTCCATGGCCGCGGAGCGGCGCACGAGCAGCACGCGGCCGTCGCGCACCATGAACGTGCCGGCGACGGGATGCGGGTTCTTCCAGTCGGTCACGCCGCAGTCCAGGCAGCGCGCATGATGCGTCAGCCTGGGCGCAACGCGCGGCGACCCGCACGCGGGGCAGAACCGTCCTGCGGCAATCATGGGCGCCTAACGGGCGGCCGGCCGGGGCCGGATGCCCTCCTGCCAGTGGGCGCCGTCCGGCCCCCACTCTTTCTTCCAGACGGGCACGGTCTCCTTCACCCGGTCCACCGTGCGCTCGCACGCCTCGAAGGCATCGTGGCGGTGCGCCGCGGACACGGCGACGAGCAGCGAGGTCTCCCCGACATCCAGCGGGCCCACGCGGTGATGGATGCCGACGGCGTACACCTCGCGGTCGCGGAACGCCTCCATGACCTCCGTGGCCACGGACTCCAGTTGGCGCACCGCCATCTCCTCGTAGGCCTCGTATTCGACGCGCTCCACGGCGCGGCCCTCGTGGTGGTCGCGCACGACGCCCTCGAAGAGCACGCACGCGCCGCTGGCGCGCGTCATCACGGCGTCGCGCAGCGCCATCGGTTCGAGGCGGGCGGCGGTCACGAGGTGGAGCGGCGTCTCGTTCGCCCCGCCGGCGATCGGCGGCACCAGCGCCACCGTGTCGCCGTCGGCGAGTTCGGTGCCGGGTTCCAGGATGTACTCCTCGTTCACGGCGATGGCGACGCCCGGGAGGTACGGCTGCAGTTTCGGGTGCGCCTCCTGGAGGCGGGCGCGCAGTTCCTCGATCGTCACGCTGCCGCCGTCGAAGTCCTCGACCAGGCGGTCGGTGCCGGCGACCTCGCGGAGGCCGGCGAAGAGCCGGACGGTGATCTGCACGATGCGCGCTCCGTTCGAGGCGGTACCGTCCCAGTATAGACGCCGGCGGGGGGCGCCTCGGGAGACCTCGGCAGGCTGCGCGGTCAGTCGAGGCGGCGCAGCGGCGCCTGGAAGATCGCGACGCCGGCCGTGGCGAGGATGATGAGGAGGCCGGCGGCCGGGTAGACGACCTCCATGCCGACGATCCCGGCGAGAATGCCGATGCCGAGCGCCGCGACCTGCATCAGCCCCTGCCCGAGCATCAGCAGGCCGGTGACGCGGCCGAGGTAGCGGTTGGGCACCATGGCCTGCACGATCGTGAGCCCGGCGATGTTGAACGCCATCATCGCGGCGCCGGCGAGGCCGTTGAACGCGAAGGCGAGCGGCGTGGCGCGGCTCAGGCTGAACCCCAGCACCGCGATCCCGAAGACGGCGGAGGACGCGAGGAAGAACACGCCTCGATGGCGGTCCAGGCTGCGGCGCGTCAGGTAGAGCGACGACGCGAGCGAGCCGAGCCCCCAGAACAGCGCCAGCGTGCCCCAGCCGGCGGCGTCCAGCAGCAGCACCTCGCTCACCCACGCCGCGATCAGGATACCCATGACGCTCAGGCCCGCGGCGATCGAGATCCACGTGAGGAACACCGTCCAGCGCACGGCCGGCTGCTCGCGCATCACGCGCACGCCGTCCCGGATGTTGGCCATCATGGAGGTCTGCTTCGCATCCGGGTCGGCCGCGCCCACGCCTCGCGGCAGGAGCATGCTGAGGAGCAGCACCGTGACCGGCCCGCCCGCCGCCACGACGTAGGTCACGGGGATGCCGAAGCGCTCGATTGACCAGCCGGCGAAGGGCGCGGCCACCACGAGCATGCCGGCCATGGCGAGTTGGAAGAACGCGATGCCGCCGCCCAGCAGCGGGTCCGGCAGCGACTCGCGCACCATGGAGGTTCGTGCTGGGAGGTCCTGCGCGGTGATCAGCCCGAACGAGGCGAAGAGCGCGATCATGATCGGCAGCGCGGCGCCGTCGCCCCGGCCGATCGCCGGCACCCAGAGCAGCGCGTCGATCACGAGGACGAGCAGGAGCGCGGAGATGTGCGAGATGCGCAGCACGCGGAGGCGCGGGAAGCGGTCCGCCAGCGCGCCGCCCACCATGACGTACAGCAGGAACACGATCCCGCGCGACGCCCCCAGCAGCCCGAGGTAGACGACCTTCGAACCCTCCGGCGCCACGGTGTTCACGAACCAGCCCTGCGTGAAGAACAGCACCGGCTGCGTCAGCCCCATCGCCACCTGCATCGCGATCAGGACGCGGAATCCGGGGATGCGCATCGCATCGCCGGCGGCGCCCCAGCGGGACGGCACGGGGATCGGGGGTACCGGTAGCGCCGTGGCCATCGCTAGGATGCGCTCCATCGTCGATGCGTCGCCGGCGCTGGATGGCGCTCCGGGCGCGCGAGGGGGTGGGTGTCGTGGTCGTACGCGACGGTCTCGGGCGCCGGATCCTCGGCGAATGTATCGACTTCCTGCTCCCCCAGC
Source organism: Dehalococcoidia bacterium (assembly GCA_040880625.1). Taxonomy (GTDB): domain Bacteria; phylum Chloroflexota; class Dehalococcoidia; order UBA2979; family UBA2979; genus W-Chloroflexi-9. Next base: position 2,702 of record JBBDIC010000055.1, read on the forward strand.
ATTGCGCCGCCTGCGGCCGCTTCGGCGCGTCGCTGCACGCCGAGTGCATGGAGGCCTTCCCGCGGGCGCTCGGCCCTCGCTGTGTGCGCTGCTGGCGGCCCGGCCCCGGCACCTGGTGCGAGCGCTGCGCGTCCGGCGCGAGCGATGTGGCCTTCGACGCGCTGCGCACGCCGTTCCGCTTCGAGGGCGACGTGCGGCGCGTGGTGCTGGAGGCGAAGTTCCGCGGCGTGACGGCGCACCTCGGCCCGCTCGCGCGCACGGCCGCCGCATCGGTCCCGCCCGAGTGGCGCATCGATGCGGTGACAGGCGTGCCGCTCGCCTCCGGCCGGCAGCGGCGGCGCGGCTACAACCAGGCCTCCATGCTGGCGCGCGGCGTGGCGGCGGCGCTCGACGTGCGGACGCGCGTGGACCTCGTCCGCCGCGTGCGGGCGACGCCGCCGCAGGCAGGTCTGTCCGCGGAGGAGCGGCGGCGCAACCTCCTGGACGCGTTCGCCGTGCGAGGCGTGCCACCGGAGACGGTGCTGCTGGTGGACGACGTGACGACGACGGGCGCCACGCTCTCGGTGGTGGCGCGCGCCCTGAAGGACGCCGGCGCGGAGCGCGTGTACGCGCTCGCCGTGGCGCGCGAGGACTAGCGGGTGCGGCGGCGGCGGCCCCAGACGAGCGCGCCGCCGGCGGCCCCCACGGTCAGCCCGAAGCCGAGCGCCTTCGCCCAGCGGTTGCCGCGGCTGCGCTCGTCGAGCGGGCGCTCCTCGACGTCACGTGACGCGCTGTGGGGTCCCTCTTGCACGCGGCCCTGCGGCGAATCATCTCTGGCGCCCGGCGGGATCCAGGACGGTCGCCGGGCGGCGCGCTGCGGCCGGAAGCGGATGCGCATCGATGGCCGTCCTCGATTATGAAGGAAGGCGCCGTGTGCGGACGACGCCTTCCTCGTAGGTAGTCGACGCGGAGGCTAGTCGCCGTTGACCGCGTCCTTGACGTCGTCCACCGCGTTGCCGAACTTGTCCTTCGCCTTCCCGGCGAGTTGCTCGGTCTTGCCCTCGGCCTCTTGCGAGCGGCCTCGGGCCTCCATTTCCTCGTTGTCGGTGGCGTCGCCGGCTTCGCCGCGGACCTTGCCCGCGGCCTCCTTCGCCTTGCCCGTCACCTGGTCCTTTTCACCAGCCATGGTTGTGACTCCTTCCAGAGATGCCTCCAGCATCGCCCGGGACAGGTTGCGAACGTGCGAAGAGGCCGCGAGGGCGCTCGCGCTTGCATCGCCTCCAGCGGGGCGCCGTACCTACACTGGCGACGGTGGACAGGCGGCGTACGTCCCAGGGCGTGCCGCCGGCCGGGGGACAGACGTGAAGCCCACGCTCGCGATCATGCTCGGCGGGATGGACGGCCGCCCCGTCGAGCAGATGATGCGCCGCGCCCTGGAGGCCGCCGCTCTCGACGCTGCGGAGGTCGCACTCGCCTCCGGCGTCTTCGACGCCGTGGTCCTGCTGGCGGACTGCGCCCCCGAACTCGGCGCGCCCCCGGGGCTCGAGGTGGAGACGGACGTCGAGGCGGCCGCAGGTTCTCAGGCCGGCGCGTTCCACTTCGGCCGGCGGCTCGCAGACCTCGTGGCGACGCGCCGTCTCGACGGCCTCGCCTACGTCGGCGCCGGGAGTGCGCCGCTGCTGGCGGCGGAGCACTACGGCGCGCTGACCGCACCGCTCGCGGAGGCGAAGGCCGACGGCGTGTGCGTGACCAACAACCGCTTCTCGGCGGACCTGTTCGCGCTGCGGCCGGCGGGCCTCGTCGCACGCCTCGATCCCAGCCCCGGCAAGGACAACGGCGTCCCGCGCCGCCTGCGCGAAGAGCACGCCGTGGAGGTGGTGGAACTGCCGCGCACGCTGGAGACGCAGTTCAACCTCGACACGCCGAACGACCTGATCGCGCTCGCGCTGTCGGAACACTCCGGGCCGCGCCTGCGCGCCGTGCTCGGCGAGGCGGCGCTGGACGTCTCACGCGTGCAGGCGGCGGCGCGGCACTTCGTGGACCGCTCCTCGGAGGTGCTCGTCGCGGGGCGCGTGTCGTCGCGCACGTGGCAGTACCTGGAGACGGAGGCCGCCAGCCGCATCCGGCTGCTGGCGGAGGAGCGCGGCATGCAGTCCGCCGGCACGGACGCGGATGGCAGCGCCCGCTCCATCCTAGGCCAGCTGATCGCGGCCGCCGGCCCGGCGCGCGCCTTCAGCGAACTGCTGCCGGAGGTGTGCCGCGCGGCGTTCATCGATGTGCGTCCCGCGCTCGTCCACCTCGGCATCCGTCCGTCGCGGGCGGACCGCTTCGCCGCCGACCTCGGCCGCGCCGAGGAC
>JBBDIC010000056.1:0-4969 GCA_040880625.1 Dehalococcoidia bacterium
CCCCCCCCCCCCCGGACGCACCTCGAACAGGCGCACCGGACGGGGTAATTCCCCCGCCGGCCGTCCTACCCTCCCAGCATGGTCGACGACGCGAGACCTCGAGGGCGGCCGCCGCACCCGGATGTCCTGACGCCGGCGGAGTGGCGCGTGCTGGAGCACATCCGCCGCGGTCGCACGAACGCGGAGATCGCGGTACGCCTGCACATCAGCCCCAACACCGTGCGCTACCACGTCTCCAACATGCTCTCCAAGTTGCACGCCCAGGACCGCGACGCCCTGGCCGCGTGGGACGGCGCGCCGAGGCGTACTCGCGGCTGGGCGTGGCTGCTCGCGGCGTCGCTCGGCGGGCTCGCGGTGGTCGCGGCGGCGCTCGTCCTCGCGCCGATCGGTGGGGACGGTGGCGGCGGATCGTCTGACGCCCTCGCGCTCGCGGACGACACCACCGTCGAGCCGCAGGAGGCGCGGACGTGCCTCGATGACGCACCGGCGGCGGCAGGCTACCGCGCGTACGAGGGCGACGAACTCGCTGCGCTCGGGATGGTGGACGTAGGGCCGGTGTTCAGCCTGGAGGACGGCCGCGCCGGCCCCGTGGCCTGCACGGCCCTGCGCCCGACGATGTCGAGCGTCCGCTTCTCTGGCGCGACGCGCGTCGACACCGGCAACTCGCGCATCCAGGCGACGTGGCTCTCGATACCGCTACCGGACGGACGCAACGGAAGGGTGGACATGTCGCCGTTCGGCGCCCGTCAGCAGGTGTCGACGCCGGTACGGGGTGGGATCACGGAGATCGCGTTCACCTCGGACGGCGGGATGCGGATCGCACCCGCGCCGCACGCGCCGGAGACGCTCCCCGAGGTGCTGTTCCGCCTGACCACCGCCGGCACGCAGCCCGCCGACCAGTTCCCCGTGGCCGTGGACCGCGACGGCCACCTCTGGACCGGCGACGCCATCACACACGGCGCCTACAGCGACACCACCGGCGCGGAGGTCGACACGAGCACGGCCCGGTGGAGCGCGCGCGTCGCGTCGCCGACCGAGGGCTACCCGCTCGGCTGGTACAACCCATGCACCGCGGGCGAGCCCTGCACGACGACCTATTACTCGCGGGGCTTCACCCCACCGCAGGACGGGCGCCTGTTCTGCGATACGCAGAATGAGGCGCGCTTCGTGCCGGCGGGCGGGGAGTGGTCGCTCGTCCTGCACGCGGTCATGGGCGGCGGCCTCCACGAGGTGTGCGCGGAGCCCGGCGACGTGCTCGACGTGCGGGCGGGCGAGGAACTGCCGGTCTACGGGTACATCAACCTCCGCGGCTACGTGGACGAGCAGCAGATCTCGCTGATCACGGACCGAGATGACGTGCTCCACTTCGATGTCGAGCCGCCCTCGGTGGGCTGCCCGTGCCTCGCGGGATCGTGAGGGGCCTGCGCACCCTAGGCCCGTCGAAGGGCGAGCGCGGGCGTACCTCGATGCTCCGCGTCGCGTCCGAGGTCACACGTGGCGCCCGAGGCGGCGCTTCGCGCCGCGCACCCCCACCCCAACCCTCCCCCCTCAAGGGGGGAGGGGGTCAGAGGGGAGGCCGCCCCGCCCAGTCCCTTCGTCGTCCAGGGTCAGAGGACGGAGGGGGAGGCGAGATCTCCGCCGCGCTCAGTGGCTCACGGCGGTGCGCTCGGTGACCTCGACGCCGCTGCGGGTGACGGAGGCGACGATCGCGAAGAGTGAGAGCGCGGCGGCGACCCAGAAGGCGGCGCGGATGCCGCGCAGCAGGTCCAGCGGCGGGATGTCACTCGCGCTCACGCCCGCCACGCCGCCGGCGACGCCCACGAGCACCGCGCTCGCGACCGCGAGGCCCACCGCGTTGCCGACGTTTCTCGACGTGGCGACGCTCGCCGAGGCGGTGCCGAGCATCGAGCGCGGCACGCTGCCCATGATGGTGGCGGTGTTCGGCGGGTTGAAGATGACCGAGCCGAGGCCGATCAGCGCCAGCCGCGCCAGCACCAGCGCCACCGGCGTGTCCGCCTCCAGCGTCCCGAGCGAGAACAGGCCGACGCTCACGATCGTCACGCCGAGCGTCGCCTGGTGCGGCCAGCCGATACGGTCGTGGAGCGCCCCGCTGAGCGGTGCGAAGAGCAGCAGCATGAGCGGCACCATCGAGATCGTCAGGCCGGTCTCGACGGTGGAGTAGCCGCGCACCTCGATCAGGTAGAACGGCATCAGGAAGATCACGGCGGACTGGCCGACGAAGTTCAGGATCAGGCTCGCGGCGGACGAGGCGAAGCCGCGCATCCGGAAGAGCGTGAGCGACAGGATCGGGCTGACCGCCCGCGCCTCGACGCGCACGAAGGCGACAAAGGCGGCCGCACCGCCGACGCCCAGCGCGAGGATCACGGGCGAGGTCCAGCCCCACGTCTGGCCTCGGTTGACCGCGACCAGGATGCCGGACAGCGCGACGAACAGCAGCAGCGCGCCCGGGATGTCCATGCGGCGCTCGGCCGGCCGGTCCGCGGTGCGCTCGCGAACCTCGAGGATGCCCATCACGATCGCGAGCAGGCCGATCGGGATGCGCATGTAGAAGATGCCGCGCCAGTCCGTCACGCCCAGGATCAGCCCGCCGATGATCGGCCCGGACATCAGCCCCGCCCCAACGATCGAGGTGATCGTGCCCAGCGCCCGGCCGCGCTCGTGGTCCGGGAACGCGTCCGTGACGATCGCGTTCGCGTTCGCAATGGCGAGCGCGACGCCCACGGACTGGAGCAGGCGCAGCGCGATCACCTGCTCCAGCGTCTGCGCGAACGACGCGGCCGTGACCCCCACCGTGAAGACCGCCCAGCCCGCGAGGTAGATCCGCTTGCGCCCGTAGAGGTCGCCCGCACGCCCCGCCGTGAGCGTCAGGCCGGTGACGACCAGGCTGGCCCCCAGCACGGCCCACACCACCGTGTCCGGGGAGCGGTCGAACTCGCGCGAGAGCGTGGGCAGCGCCACGTTGACGATCGAGAAGTCCATGGTGGCCATGAACGTGCCGAAGCCGACGGCAATCAGCGTCCGCCACCGCTGGGGGATCGAGGTGAGGGCCATCGGCGCACTATCGGCGGGCGCCGTCGCCCCGGCAAATCCGCCGCGTTGCAGCGGTGGGACGGGCATCGACTACCATCCGGCGAGGAGGTCAGGCCATGGCGAAGAAGACGGTGGGCGCACGCAAGCGGGCCGAACGCCAGGTGAGGAACGCCTCCCGCGCGATGTCCGAGCGCGCCTCGATGGTGGCGACGCGCCTGACCGGGCGGGCGCTCGGCCGCAGCGCGGGCGCGGCATCGAAGGCTGACGACCAGCCCACGGTGCAGACCTCGGCGCGCGCCATCGACGAGCACCTGCTCCAGCACGTCGTCGTCGTGCGGCAGTTCTCGAAGACCTTCCCCACCTCGAACGTCTGGCTGCTGCACGACGGCAACGAGGCGGCGCTGATCGACTCCGGCTTCGGCGACGACCTGAGCATCGACACGCGCCGCAAGTTCTTCGAGGGCGACGGCTCGAACTTCAACGTGGGCACCATCGCCTTCACGCACCACCACTTCGATCACACCTCGGGCGGCCGCCGCCTGCGCGAACTGCTGCGCGCGGAGACCGCCATCAACCCCATCGACGAGGCGCTGCTGCACACGCCGCCCGCGGAGGGCGCGTCCACCGGCAACGACGACCTGCCGGACGACCAGGACCTGGCGGAGCGCGCGAAGGTCTGGCGCGACGAGGCGTTCAACACGCCCATCGACCGTCCGCTGCTGGACGGCGACACGTTCAAGGTGGGTGGCCTGACGGTGCGCGCCGTCCACACGCCCGGCCACACCGCCGGCCACAACTGCTACTTCGTGGAAGAGACGCTGACGCTGTTCACCGGCGACAACGTGCTGGGCGTGGGCACCAGCGCCATCGGCCCGCCGCCGCACGGCGACATGCAGGCCTACCTCGACTCGCTGGTGCGGATGCGGGAGTTGCAGTCGCGCCTCTTCGCGCCGGGCCACGGCCCGGTGGTGACGGCGACCGACGCGAAGGTGCAGGAACTCATCGACCACCGCGCCACGCGCGACCGGCAGATCGTGGACCTCATCGACAAGGGCTACGTCACGGACCGCCAGATCCGGCGCGCGCTGTACCCGGAGATCCAGAAGGGCCTCCGCCGCGCCGCCGCCGGCCAGGTGCGCTCCCACCTCGCGCGGATGGTGGGCCAGGGCATCGTCACCGTCGCCGAGGACGACGGCGGCAAGGTGTGGACGGTGGGCCTGACGAAGTAGGGCGCCGGAAGCCTGCCATGGACGAGCCAACCCCCTACACCTTCGAGACCGCTGACGTGTTCCTCCGAGGGCTCGACTCGCTTGAGCCGGCGCACCTGAACAAGGTGATGGCATTCCTGCGCGATCACGTGCGATACACGCCGACCACGCTGATTCCCGGCAACCTCAAGGCGCTCAAGGGCACGTGGAAGGGCTACTACGAGTTCCACGTCTCGCGGAGCCTGCGTCTGCGCTACTGGGTCGACGAGGATGCGCGCGTCGTGCGCTTGCGGTACCTGGGGCGGCACTCCGAGTGGAGACGCTCCGCGGACAAGCAGAACCGCTAGGCGACGCGGAACGGCTGATACGTGGCGGGGCGGCGCATCTCGGCGGACGCCTCCTTGTCTGCGTCAAGGTCCGCAGTGGCGGCCCACCCCTCGATGAACTCGACGAACTCCCGCAGGTTCGGGTCGGTCGGTTCGAGGTAGGCGCTGGCCAGCACGGGCCACAGGTCACGAGCGAAGAGCCGCTGGTTGACCGTGGAAAGGCGCTCCAGGAAGGCGAATGACTCCGGGAGGTCGGAGCGCTCGTAAAGCGCCTTTGCGTCCTCGCGCAGTTGCTCGGGCGATCCAGCAACCATGGTCGGCCTCCTCGCCGCGACTCCAGTATGCACCACGCGCCGACGGCTGCCATCGGGCGCTCCCGGATCG
>JBBDIC010000057.1:0-4952 GCA_040880625.1 Dehalococcoidia bacterium
TCGAAGGCGTCGATCTGCTGGTTGTCCAGGCTGTACGGCGCCAGCGCGCAGAGCGCCCCGGCCCCCACGGGCGACCCCGGGTACGCGCCGGCCCCGAACGCGAGGTAGACCGAGGCGGCCGTGATCGTGCCGTCCCGCTTCGCGCCGATCTTCACGCGGTTGTACGTGGCGGACGTGGGGCCGGTAGCGCGCATCACGTCGGCGCGCGGCATCCACATCTTCACCGGGCGGCCGGACTTCCTCGAGAGGATCGCCGCGAGCGGTTCCAGGTACACGGGGATCTTCCCGCCGAAGCCGCCGCCGATCTCCATCGGCACCACCTTGATGCGGGACTCCGGCACCTTCAGCAGCGCGGCGCACTGGCTGCGCACGGCAAAGGCGCCCTGCGTGGACGTCCAGATCGTGATCTCGCCGTCGCGGCGCCAGAGCGCCGTGCCGTTCTGCGGCTCGATGTAGCCCTGGTGGAACTGGCTGGAGGTGTACTCCCGCTCCACGACGACCTCGGCCGCCTCGAAGCCCTGCTCGATGTCGCCCTTTTCGATGCGCATGTGCATCGCGATGTTCGTCGGCACGTCCGTGGGCGTGTCCACGTTGCGCGCGCGCACGTTGGTGCGCAGGTCCTCCAGCAGGACGGGCGCGTTCGGCAGCATCGCGTCGCGCACATCGATGACGGGCGTCAGCGGCTCGTACTCCACCTCGATGAGGGCGAGCGCATCCTCCGCGATGTGCATCTCGGACGCCGCGACGGCGGCGACGGCGTGGCCGTGGTAGAGCACCTTGCTGCCGGCGACGACGTTCTCCACGAGCCACATCGGGTTCGCGTTGCCCTCGCCCAGGTCGATGTTGCCGGACTCCTGCGCGGGGAAGTCGGCGTGGGTGACCACGGCCTTCACGCCGGGCAGGGCCTCCGCCTTCGATGTGTCCACGCGCAGGATGCGCGCGTGGGCGTGCGGGCTGCGGAGGACCGCGCCGTAGAGCATGCCCTCCAGGCGGATGTCCGCACCGTACTCGGCGCGGCCGGTGACCTTGTCCACGCCGTCCGGGCGGACGGGGCGCGTGCCGATGACGCGGTAGGCGGGCTTCTGACCGGCCTGCGTCTCCTTCTCGGGTGTGGCGACCATCTAGGCCTCCTTCGTCTGGGCATCCGCGACCTGGGCGCCCGCGACCTGCCCGGCCGCCTGCTGCACCGCACGGATGATCTTGTCATAGCCGGTACAGCGGCACAGGTTCCCCGCCAGCCAGAAGCGGATCTCCTCCTCGGTCGGGTCCTTCTTCTCCGCCAGCAGGGCCTTGGAGGCCATGAGGAAGCCCGGCGTGCAGATGCCGCACTGGAGCGCGGCCTCTTCCAGGTAGGCGCGCTGCAGCGGGTGCAGCGACTCGCCCTGCGCCAGGCCTTCCACGGTGGTGACGTCCGCGCCGTCCACCTCGCCGGCCATGACCAGGCAGGAGTTGACCAGGCGGCCGTCCATGATCACCGCGCAGGCGCCGCAGTTGCCGTTGTTGCAGCCTTCCTTCGCCCCCGTCATGCCGAGGCGTTCACGCAGCGCTTCCAGCAGCGAGTCGCGGCTGCTGGAGAGCCACTGGCGCTCCTCGCCGTTGATGGTGGCGGTGACGACGATGCGCTCGTCGGTGGCGGGTCGTTGCTCGGTGGTCACAGGGCTGCCTCCTCGCCTCGGGCGCGGGCGGCGGCCTTGCGGATCATCCGCTCGGTCAGGACCGCGGCCAGGTGCTTGCGTTGCTTGATCGAGCCGCGCATGTCGCTGATCGGCTGCGCGGCCTCCTTCGCGGCGGCGGCGGCGGCCGCGATCGTGTCGTCGTCCAGACGCCGGCCCACCAGGGCCTGCGCGGCGTCCTCCAGCAGCAGCGGCGTGGGCGCCGCGGCCCCCAGCGCGATGCGCGCCTCCTGCACCACGTCCCCATCGAGGACGAGCGAGACGCCGACGTTCACCACGGCGATGTCCATCTCGTTGCGGGGGATGAAGCGCTCCCAGGCGAAACCGCTGCCGGCCGGCGGCGTGGGGAACTGGAGCGACACGATGAACTCGCCCGCCTCGAGCACGCTGCGTCCCGGCCCCGTGCAGAACTCGGCGACCCGCACCTGCCTCGCGCCCTGCGGCCCCACGAGGTTCGCGACGCCATCGAGCACCATCATCGCGGGGATGGAGTCCGCCGCCGGCGAGGCGTTCGCCAGGTTGCCGCCCAGCGACGCGCGGCCCTGGATGGCCGTGCCGCCGATGACGCGGGACGCCTCCACCAGCGCGGGGTAGCGCTGCCGCACGTCCGGGTGCGCGTACACCTGGTAGAGCGGCGTGGCGGCGCCCACGGTGAGGCCGTCCGCCTCGTTGAACGACAGCACCATGACGTCCGGGATGTGCTTGATGTCCACGAAGAGATCGATGTCGCGGCGGCGTTCCCGCGCGAGCACGATCACGTCCGTGCCACCGGCCAGCACCCTCGCTACATCGCCACCGTCGCGGAGCATCTGCACCGCCTCGTCAAGCGAGGCCGCGCGCGCGTACCTGACAGCCTGCATCGGGCATCCTCTCTGGACTCGGTCACCCGCCCGTGGCTGGGTTCCGAGATTCGGTCGGTCCAGGCGCGCGGGCGGTCCCCCGCGCGCCAACCGCGATTATGCCACGCCGGGGAACCGTATCCGATCCGTCACGCCCCCACGGGCAAGACGGCGACGTTCGACTAGGCGCTCACTCCCCCCTCGACGCCCGTCAGTCGCGACGGCCACCGACGAGCGCGCCCACGATCGCCGCGACGCCCAGCGCGATGACGATGACCGGCAGCACCACCTCGAACCGGAAGTTCGCGACCTCCAGCGCTTCGAGGAGGAACAGCACTCCGAGCACCACGAACACGAGGCCGGCGAGCGCGGCGCCCACGTCGAAGCGGCGGGCGTGGCCGTCGCTGTGGTAGTTGAGGTCGTCCATCAGCGCACGCTCCCGGAGCCGAACACGGAGTTGAGGTTGATGTGCAGCCGCCGCGTGGCGTCCTCGTAGCCGGGGGTGGTGAAGTCGTTCTGGGCAGCAATCCCGCCGCGCTCGAAGTCCGGGCCTTCCACGTTGCCGAAGAGGGTGTTCGCGGAGATCCGCGCCGGGACGCCCTGCGGCAGCAGCACCTCCGTGCTGCCGAAGACCACGCTCACGCTCACCTCGGTCGTGCCGTCCGGCGCGTCGAGGCCGCGCAGGTCCAGCGTGAGCGAGCCGAAGACGTGGCCGTAGGAGTCGTCCAGGTCCTGCACGGTCGCGGGCCGCACGGTCTGATCGCCGAAGGCGCCGTTCACCGCCAGGTCCAGGTCCGCCGCACGCGAGACGCCGAGGAGCACCGTCAGCACGATCGCCAGCGTCAGGAGCCCGCCGTGCAGCCCTCGACGCGCCTCGAACGCCATCAGCAGGCCCGTGAGGATGAGCAGCGCCGACAGTCCCACCTCCCACGCCGGGACGTCAACGTCGAGGTCGAGTTGGGCCAGCAGGAAGATCGCGCCGGCGACCACCAGCACGAGCCCCCACACGATGCCGCCCAGCGGCCGGCCTCGAGGCCGCGGGGCGGCCGCGGCGCCCGTCTCCGCCATCGTCCCAGCGCCGCGCGGCTCCTCCGGGATGATCACCCACGCGACGAGGTAGGCGATCACGCCGATGCCGCTGGTGACGAAGGCGAGCACCACGAACGCGATGCGTACGAGCGTGGGGTCGGTGTCGAAGTAGTCCGCGAGGCCGCCGGCCACGCCGCCCAGCCACTCGTCCGTCCTCGACCGGTAGAGCCGCCGCCGGCCGCTCGGTGGCGGCGGTGGCGCGACGGGAGCAGCGGGCGCGGCGGTGTCGGTCGAGGCCGCGAGGGCGGGGGCGTCCTCGGCGGGGATGTCGCCATCGAGAGGCGGCCGGGGCGGCGGATCGTTCGGTGAGTCGGTGGGGGTGGTCATGGCGCCTCCTCGCAGCGCCGCGATGGTACGCGACGGAGGCGCGTGCGGGTCATCGAGGGCGGGCGGTCACCGCTCGATGCGACTCACGGCGTCCCAGCGCTTCTCAGTGCGCCGTGCCTTGCGGAACGCACGGTACGCGGCCACGCCGACGATCGCCGTCGCGCCACCGAACGCGCCGAGGATGCCGACGACGACGGGGATCACCGCCGCCCCCGCCAGCCCGAGGAACCCCGCACCGAGGCCGACCAGCAGCGTCTTGAACATCACGCCTCCGGTGGCAGCGTAGCGCGACCGTGGCTCCGCCGAGGGCTCACGAGGATGCCTCCTCGGCCGCCTCGAAGGCTGCGCCGGCGCCGTCCTCAGAAGCCGCGGCGGCGTCGCGCGCGGCCAGCATGGACGCATGCGTGGGGGCGTCCGGGACGTCGGCGGGGCGGTCGGAGGCCATCTCGCGGCGCAGCGCGGGGACAATCTCCGTGCCGAGGATCTCGATCTGCTCCAGTACGGTCTCCATCGGCAGGCCGGCGTGGTCCGTGAGAAACAGTTGGCGCTGGTAGTGGCCCACGTGCTCGCGCATCGCCGCGTAGCGCTCGATGACCTGCTGCGGGCTGCCGACCGTGAGCGGGGTGCGCTCGCTGAAGTCCTCCAGCGACGGACCGTGGCCGTAGACGGGCGCGTTGTCGAAGTACGGCCGGAACTCGCGCACGGCGTCCTGCGAGTTGGGGCGCACGAAGACCTGCCCGCCGAGGCCCACGATCGCCTGGTCCGCGCGGCCGTGGCCGAAGCGCTCGTAGCGCTCGCGGTAGACGTTCACCATCTGGGCGGTGTGTTCGATGGGCCAGAAGATGTTGTTGTGGAAGAAGCCGTCACCGTAGAACCCGGCCTGTTCCGCGATCTGCGGGCTGCGGATCGAACCGTGCCACACGAACGGCGGTATGCCGTCCAGCGGTCGAGGGGTGGAGGTGAACCCCTCCAGCGGCGTCCTGAACTTGCCCTCCCAGTCCACCACGTCCTCGCGCCAGAGCCG
>JBBDIC010000058.1:0-1416 GCA_040880625.1 Dehalococcoidia bacterium
AGGGCCGCCCGGTCGTACGGGCCCAGCCGCGCGAAGAACGGCATGTAGTGCGCCCGAGCCAGCACGTTCACGGAGTCGATCTGCACGACCCCGAGCCGGTCGAGGACGCCCTGGAAGTGGCGCGCCGTCACCCGCCCCGCCGGCCGAGGGCGCCCGAACCCCTGCGCGTCCAGCGCGATGCGGCGCGCCTGCGCCGCGGAGAAGTCGGCCGCGCCCCGCTTCGCCATCAGGCGGGGACGTGGGTGGTCGTGACCTCGGCGAGCGTGCGGCCGCCCTCGCCGGTGACGACTGTGCGGATGAAGACCACGCGGCGGCCGGCGCGAACTGGGCGCGCCTCGAAGCGCACGATGCCGCCCGGCTGGTTCGCCAGCATGCTCGCGTGGAGGTCGATGCCGACCATGAAGCGCTCGTCGCCGTCGATGGCGCGGTGCGCGCGGTTCGCCATAGCCGTGGCGATGTTGTCGGCGAGGCCCAGGAGGACGCCGCCGTGGATCATGCCGGTGGGGTTCAGGTGGTGCGGCTCCGTGGTCAGTTCCGCCACGGCGCGTTCGTCCGTCACTTCCAGCGTGCGCAGGCCCAGGTAGGACGCGAACGGGCTCTCGCGGTAGTCCTCCGGGAGCAGGGAGCCCTCGGGTGGCGCGGTCATCGAGGCGGCGCCCACGCGACGAGGCCGATCCACGGCCGCATCGCCGGCAGCGTGACGCCGTCCGGCCCGCCGTACCACTCGTCGACCAGGCGGCGCATGCGGCCGTCCTTCTCGCTGCCCTCCGCGAGCCATAGCAGCCGGCGCGGGACGGCGTACGCCTCCTCCGCCGGCCGAGGCGTGCCGGCGTCGCCGCCGTCCACCGTGCGCACCTCGTAGCGCCGCCCGCGGCTGCCGAGGAGCGCCACGAACTCGCGCAGCGAGGGCAGCGTCGCCATCGGCTCGTCGTGCACCGCCTCGAACAGCCGCGCGAGGTGCGCGCCGCGCGCCCAGCACCCGAACAGCGCCAGGCACGTGCGGCGCGTATGCCGCTCCATCGCGTCGAGGAACGCCGCCGGCTCGCCGATGTCGTACAGGCAGTGCGCCGCCAGCGTCACATCGGCGTCCTGCGTCCAGCCGGCGACCGGCCACGAGGCGTCGACGACCTCGATGTTCGTGCGGCCCGCCTCCGACGCAGCCGAGGCGAGCGTCGAGCGCATCGCCTCGGACGGCTCCACGGCGACGACGCGCTCCACGACGCCCGCGAGCGGCACGGCGATCCGCCCGCCCCCGGCGCCGATGTCCAGCCACGTGTCCTCGGGCCGGGCGTGCTCGGCGATCAGCGGCCACTCCAGCGATTCGCGCTGGCCGGGGCGGAAGGCGGCGGCGACCGGCGCGTAGAAGTCCGCGCCCGGCGCGGGCTCGCGCAGGCGCTCCACCTGCTCGCGGTCGGC
>JBBDIC010000058.1:1516-10295 GCA_040880625.1 Dehalococcoidia bacterium
GCGTATCCATCGGCGGATGATAGGCGGCGACCGGCGGATCGAGCAGGCCCGGATGGCACACCTCAGCGCAGGCTAGAGCGGGAGCGTCGCGCCCGCCTCGCGCAGGGCGACGCGCCGCGCGCGGTAGTCCGGCAGCATGCGCTCCACCTCCGCCCAGAACGAGGGCCGATGGTGCGGCCGCACGAGGTGCGCGAGTTCGTGCACCACCACGTAGTCCACGAGGCGCGGCTCCAGCATCACCAGCCGCCAGTTGAACCGGAGCGTCCCATCCGGCGAGCACGACCCCCAGCGGCGGCGCTGGTCGCGCACCAGCACCCGCCGCGGCGTGTACCCGCACAGGCGCGCCCAGTACGCGACGCGGCCGTCCAACTCCTCCGATGCGCGGCGGCGGAACCAGGCGCGCAGGGCGTCCTCCACCTTCTCGCGGCAGGCGCCGGCGTCGAGCGTTCGGGGGACGGTGACACGGAGGCCCAGCAGGTCCAGGTCCACGCGCGGCGTCTTGCGCGGGCCGGGCAGGACCTCCAGCGGCAGCCAGCGGCCCAGGTAGGGCAGGGAGTCGCCGGTGGCGAGGGGCGCGCGCTCCACGCGCAGCGGCTGCTTCGCGCGGTGCTTCTGGACCCATGGGATGCGGGAACGCACGAACTCGGCGATCTCGGAGGACGGGGTGCGGAGCGGGGCGGCCACGCGCACGCCATCCGGCTCCAGCGTGAGTTCCAGCGTGCGCCGCCGGCGCGCGCTGCGCACCACGCGGAACGCCACCACGATGCCGTCGCGCTCCGCGACGCCTCGTTCGCTGCGCTGTAGTGCCCGCTCGACCGGTTGCGCCACGGCCCCAGCCCTCTACCCGCCGGGGGATAGAGTACGCCGTCCACGCGCGAGATCATCGGTCGCTGGCGCAGGTATGACGCCCGCCGATGACCGCGCCGTGGCCCCTAGGACCGCCGCCGGTTGGCCACCCCGCACAGCGAGGCGCGCGCCACCGCCCCCTGCGTGTCGTGCAGCACGCACTCGCCGATGGCGATCCCGGCCGTCGAGTGGTGCGCCACCACCTCGATGCCGATCCATTCGCCCACGGCGTCGCGGTGCTGGTAGAGGGTCAGGTCCGCGTTGACGAAGTTCAGGCCGGTGCTGCCGCTGTTCGCGAACGGGTTGGCGAAGTCGGATGTCTGCGCCAGCCGCACGAGCGGGCTCGGGTCCACGCCGGCGACCAGTTGGTGCGTCTCGCGCATCCACGCCTTCTTCGGCCCCACCGTCTCGAAGTCCCCCTCGATGCGGCGCATGTCCCACATCGGCGTCCACGGGACGTCCGGCGGGGGTGGCGCCGGGAGCGTATCCGGCGACGGGGCCGTCCACGGCGGCGGCGACCAGATGTCGCCCTCCGGCTGCTCCGTGCGGCGCAGGAACACCACGTTCGCGCGCGCGATCTCGGTGCCGTCCTCGTCCACCATGGAGGCGTCCACCACGCGGATGCGGTTGCCGTCCCGCACCATCCGCACCGGCGCCAGCATGGCCTTCATCGGCGCGACGCGGAACATGTCGACGGTCAGGCGCACCGCCTGGAAGTCCGGATCGCCGTGTACCGCCTCGATCTGGTGCGCCAGGAGGCCGGCGATGACGCGGCCGTGCATGGTCTGCGGGTCCCACGGCCCGCGCGTGCGCGGGGTCGGGTGGAAGCGGTCGCCGTCCTGCTCGAAGAAGAAGTCGCCCTCGGCCATCGCGCGATGCTACGGGGCGCCCCGGCCACGCGAAAGCCTCCGCGCGGCGATCGCGGCCCCGCAGGTTCGGGGAACACCCGCACTCGCGAGGGCTTGCCGCACGGCCGATGATCGAGGGGTGAACGCTCAGCACTCGACACCGCACGCGACGACGGCGCCCCCGCGCCGGGCGCGCCCCTCCACGGGCTGGGTGGCCCTGCTGGGCGCGACGGCGTTCGTGAGCGGGTTCTTCCTGCTGGCGGCCGCCGGGCACGCCTTCGAGGTGCGCCTGTACGCCCTCATCCTGGGCGGGGCGTCGCTGGTGACGCTGCCGGTGCTGGCGCTGGCGTTGCTGGTGGCCGCCAGCGAGTCCTTGGTGACGCGCGCCTGGGCAGGCGGCTTCCGCGCGCTGCTCCCCGGCGAGCGCCGCGCGCAACCCACCGTCGCCCGAGGGCTGCGCTACGCGGGCTACCTCTGGCTCGCCAACGGCGGCGCGCTCTGGGTGGCGGCGCTCACGACTCGCTTCTAGCGCGCTCCCCGCTCATGCGGGCCGGCAGCGTGCGCCCGCCCTCCGTGCGAGGATCCGGCGAGGAAGCGAGGCCCCATGCCCCACGTGCTGCGCGACGAACGGGCCATCGAGGCGTGACGCCGGCCGTCGATGCGGCGCGCGCCGCCGGTGTGGCGTTCGAGGTCGTCGAGTACGAGCACGACGCGCGCTCGGAGTCCTACGGCCTGGAGGCGGCGGAGGCGCTGGGCGTGGCGCCGGAGCGCGTGTTCAAGACGCTGGTCGCGAAACTCGATGGTGGAGCGCTGGCGGTCGCGATCGTGCCGGTGGCGCTGCGGCTGGACCTGAAGGCGCTGGCGAAGGCCGGCGGCGCGAGGCGGGCCGAGATGGCCGCTCCGGCCGAGGCGCAGCGCGCGACGGGCTACGTGGTGGGCGGCATCAGCCCGCTGGGCCAGAAGCGCCGCCTCGCGACCATCCTGGACGCCTCGGCCGGCGAGCAGGACACGATCTACGTCAGCGCGGGGCGTCGAGGGCTGGAGATCGTGCTCGCCCCGGATGACCTCGTGCGCCTCACCGGCGCCACCGTCGCTGCGATCGCGTCCTAGGCGGGCCCGAGGGGGACACCGGGCGTTGCCGCGACCGGCACTCGCACTCGCACCGTCGTCCCGGCATCCACGCTCGAGTCGATCTCGAACGCCCCGCCTACGGACTCCGCGCGCTCGCGCATGCTCACGAGGCCGATGCCCGGGCCGTCCGCGGTCATCGGATCGAAGCCGGGGCCGCCATCGACGACCTCGACGGCGACGGCGGCCTCGTCGCAGGACAGCCGCACGGAGAGCGCGCCGGGGGCGGTGTGCTTCGCCGCGTTCGCCAGCGCCTCCTGCGCGATGCGGAACAGCGCGATCGACGGCTGTGCGCCCAGGTCCGGGATGCCCTCGTCGGCGTCGAAGCGCACCTCGCGGTCGGTGCGCAGCGCCACCTCGCGGCAGTGGCGCTCCACGGCGGCGCGCAGGCCCAACTCCGCCAGCAGCGGCGGGTGCAGGGCGCGGACGGCGGCGCGGATCTCCTCGGAGGCGTTGCGGATCGCCTCCATCGCCCCGCCTACGCGGTCGCGGTCCATGGGCGCGCCGGACTCGGCCTCGCGCAGGGCGGCATCGAGTTGCATGAAGGACAGCGTCAGCGACTGGAGCGGCCCGTCGTGCAGGTCCTTCGCCACGGCGCGACGGACCTCCTCCTCCGCCTGCATCAGCCGCTGCGCCAGCAGCCGCTGGTCGGCGGCCCGCGACCGCACCTCCGTCGCCAGCGACCGTCGACGCCTCCCGCTGCGCTGGAGGGCGCGCAGCAGCCGCCGCAGCACCAGGAACAGCACCACGGTGGTGACCAGCAGGAAGCCCAGCCCTCGGACGCCGGCCTCCAGCAGTGGGCGGCCGTCCGGGACGAACTCGCGCAGCGCCCACTCGCTGGCGACGAACCACGCCGCGGCGATGGCGACGTACACCGCCAGCCCTCCGAGCATCGGCAGGATGTAGCGGCGAGGTGGTGTGCGGACGGCGCGGTGGGAGCGCATCTGTCCTCGGTGCTCCCTTCGTGAGGGATAACGAGTCAAGAATATAGCAGCGCCCCGGCTCGGCTCCCGGCCGGCGGACTTGCGCCCCGCAGGGCGGTGGGCTTCACTCACGGCTCGTGGTGTCCGGGGAAGCCGGTGTGAGACCGGCGCTGTCCCGCAACTGTAACTGCCGTCCGGGCGACCGGCGGCGGAAGCCAGAATACCGGCCCGCGTGTTTGTCGAACCTGCGAGGACAGGCGACGGCTACGCCCGGGCTCGACTCATCCTCGGCCGCCCGGGCCGCGGCCCTCACACCTGCCCCCTCGCACCAGGAGGGGGTTTCTTGTGCCCTCCTCCATGTGCAGGAGGTACTTCATGTCCGGTTACTCCATGTCTCGAAGCCTCGGGTCTCGAAGCATCGGGGCGGCGCTGCTCGCGCTGCTCCTCGTCGCCTGTGGCGGCGAGGGCGCCCCACCCGCTGAGGAGACGGCCACCGCGACGGCCACGGTCGCGGGCAGCGTCTCCGCCGTGGACGCCGGCGGCGTCACGGTCACCATCGAGGGCCGCGCGGAGCGCATCGTCTCCCACTCGCCGGGGGCGACGGAGATCCTCTTCGCCATCGGCGCCGGGCCGCAGGTGGTGGCCGTGGACGACTTCTCCAACTACCCGCCGGAGACGGAGGCATTGCCGAAGGTCACCTACGCCGACCCCAGCGCGGAGCAGGTCCTCTCGCACGAGCCGGACCTGGTGATCCTGGCCGAGAACCAGGGCGGCAGCGTGGAGCAGTTCCGCGACCTGGGCCTGCCCGTGTTCTTCCTCCGCGAGCCGCGCGACCTCGATGGCGTGCTCGAGCACATCGAGGTGCTGGGCACGCTCACCGGCCACGAGGCGGAGGCGGCGACGCTGGTCGCGGACCTGCGCACGCGCCTCGATGCGGTGGCGGCGGCGATCCAGGACGTGCCGCACGGCCCGCGCGTGTTCTACGAACTGGACGACACGCTGTACACGGTGGGGCCGGACACGTTCATCGGCGCGGCGCTGTCGCTGGTGGGTGCGGAGAACATCGCGGCCGGTGCGCCCTCGCCGTTCCCGCAACTGACGGCAGAGGCCGTGGTGGAGGGCGACCCGGAGGTGATCCTGCTGGCGGACGCCGCCTTCGGCGTGACGCCGGAGGCAGTGGCGGCCCGGCCGGGCTGGAGCGACACGTCCGCCGTCCGCGACGGGCGCATCTATCCCGTGGACCCGGACGTCATGAGCCGCCCCGGCCCCCGCATCGTCGACGGCATCGAGATGCTGGCGGCGCTGCTCTACCCGGACCGCTTCGAGTAGCCACGCGCGCCCTCGATGGGCGTCCCGGCGCGTCCGGAACCCGTCCCGCCGCCTGGCTCGCAGGCGGCGGGACGCTTCGTTTCGGGGGGCTTTCTCAGACTTCCCGCGGGCGCGGTCACAGTCCTCGGATCGTGATCTAAGGTGGGGGCGAGGTTAGTTCTCGGAGGCCTAGATGCCCCCGGCCCGAGCACGCATTGTTGCCGTCGGCGAGGACCGCCAGGCGGCCCGCACGATCGTCGCCGTCCTCCAGCACCAGGGCCACGAGGTTGCCCTCGCCGGGCCGGGTGCGCCCTCGGACCTGGCGGCGGCCGCGCTGCTGCTCGTCGACCTGGACGGCGCCCGCGCCGAGGCGGTCGAGGTGGTCCGGGACGTGCGACGGCAGGCACCCTCCATGGCGGTCGTCGCCATCGTGGGACGCGGCGACGCGCCCGGCGCGGTCGCCGCGCTGGACGCCGGCGCGGACGACTACGTGTTCCGCCCCATCGATGTCCTCGACCTCACGGTGCGCGTGAGCGCGATGCTCTCGCGCCCGCCCCGGCGCGGGGACGGCGTCTCGGCCTACCAGGACCCGTGCCTGGAGATGGACCTCCAGCGCGGACGCGCGGCGGTGCTCGGGCGCGGCGAGGTGGCGCTGACGGACACGGAGCACCGGCTGCTGGGCGCGCTGGTGCAGCACGCCGGGCGCGTCGTCAGTCACGAGCGCCTGCTGGGCACGGTCTGGGGCCCCCGCCACGAGGGCGCCACGGCCAACCTCCACGTCTACGTGAACCAGGTACGCCGCAAGATCGAGCCGGACCCGGGCGTGCCGGTGTACCTGGAGACGCACCGCGGCATCGGCTACCGCTTTGCGCCGGCGGTGGGTGGTTCCCTGACGGCGTAGTCGCGGGTATGGTGCTTGGAGCGGGGCGGGGGGTTCGGAGCACGGGTTGTCCTCACGCCAGTTCACGCTGACGGCCTCCGCGCTGTCGTTCGTCCTCGCCGTTTCGCTGTCCCTCGTCCTCTTCCAACCCGCCGCCGCCCAGACTGCACAGTCTGCGCCGGCCACGGGCGGCGACGCCGGGCTGCGCATCGTCCAGACCGCCACGGGCTACCTGCACCAGGTGGAAGGCCAGTGCTTCCCCTGGGTGCGCCGCGTGGTGGAGCAGGCCACCGGCGACCGCATGGGCTTCGGCTACCGCGACGGCTACATCGCGGGCGGCGCCGTCGAGGTGCCCGTCTCCGAGGTGCGCGCCGGCGACGTCATCCAGATCGCCGACGACGCCAACCTCGGCCCCAACGCGAGTTACCCCGGCCTGCACACCGCCATCGTCATCGCGTGGCAGGACGACGGCCGCCTGCTCGTGATCGACTCCAACTCGCAGTGGGACGGTGTAGTGCGCCTGCGAGCGGACTATGACCCGGTCGCGGCGGCCAACCGCTACGCCAGCCTCACCGCGCGCGCGTGGCGCTTCGGCGCTTCCGGCACGTCCGTCGGCAACACCCCCATCGAGGCGCCGCCCGCCGCCGAGGAGGAGCCGCAGCAGGCGCCCGAGCAGGGCGTGCAGGCGCAGACGTTGACGCCCGGCGGCAGCGCCCGCGTCACGCCGGACTCCGGCTGCCTGAACTTCCGCCGGGAGCCCTCCCTGTCCGGCTCGATCATCCGCTGCCTGCCTGACGGGCTGATCGTGACGGTCATGAGCGGCAACACCACCGCCGAGGGCTACGACTGGCGCGAGATCTCGGACGGCAGCGACACCGGCTGGGTGGCGAGCATGTTCCTCGTGCCCACCTCGGGCTCACCGCCGCCCGCATCCACGCCCCCGCCGTCCTCGATGCCACCGCCATCGAGCGGGTCGACGGGCGTGATCAGCGGCACGCTGCCGGACAGCGGCGTGGGCCTGATCGTGTGGGGCGGCGGCCCGGTGAACAGCCTGCTCATCGCGGCATCCACGGGCGGCTGCGGCGTCCGCTCGATCTGGGTGACGGTGGCCGGCGACTTCCTGGGCTACACGGCCGGTGCGCCCGCCTTCGTGAACGCGGCCTGGGGCGCGCACTACCCCGGCGACCTGCCGCCGCAGTCGCCGATCATCATCATCTGCTCCGGCACGGCGACGCCGCCGCCGTCCTCGGCGCCCCCGCCATCAAGCGGTGGCCCCGCGCCGCCGCAGGCCGGAGATCCGCCCGGGCCCGCCGGCAACGAGGATGGCTAGGCGCTAGCCCCGAGGGCGGCCTCCACCTGGTCCAGGTGCGCGCCGTCGTGGCGCGGGCCGCCCATCGTCAGCAGTTCGCCCACGCTGGCGTCCCCCGGCCGGAAGCCGAGTTCGATGCGGCGCTCCAGCGTGGAGTCGTCGATGTAGGTGACGGCCTCGATGGCTGCGCGGTGGCCCTCGGCGATCTCGCGCAGCAGGTCCTCCACGGAGCGGTCGCTGCGCTCCTCCACCTGGCCCGCGTTCACCTCGTCGATGTTGCGCGGCGGGGCGGGGGCGTCGCCGCCCGGCGCGGCGGAGGCGGCCTCCACGCGCTGCATCACGCGCGCCACACCGTTGCTGCGCGCCGCCAGGTGGCTCAGGGCGTCGCGGACGCGCCACGTGCCCTCGGGTAGCGGCGTATCGCCGGCGGCGACGATGCGCTCGCGCATCCCCTCGATGCGCGCGTCCACGGCGCGCACGGCGTCCACAAAGTCGTCGCGGTAGGTCATCGGTATCCCTCGATTCTGGCGGGCTGCCGGCGCATCGTACGCCCGCGCGCACCGGCGCTTCACGACCTGCGTACACTTCGCGCGAGCGCGCCCATGGACCTACCGCACGGCGCGCCAGGAGGGCACACCATGGCCGGCGCACTGGATGGCATCCGCGTCATCGACTTCGGGCAGTACATCGCCGGGCCGCTGGCGGCGCAGTTGCTGGGCGACCAGGGCGCGGAGGTGGTCCGCGTCGATCCGCCGGGCGGCCCGCGCTGGAAGACGCCCGCGAACGCCACGTGGAACCGCGGCAAGCAGTCGATCGCGCTCGACCTGGCGACCGAGGACGGACGCCGCACCGCTCGCGCCCTGATCGCGGGCGCGGATGTGGTGGTGGAGAACTTCCGGCCCGGCGTGATGGAACGCCTGGGCCTGGGCGCGCGCGAGATGACGGAGGCGAACCCGCGCCTGGTCTACTGCTCGCTGCCCGGCTTCGCGGAGGACGACCCGCGCGCTGGGGTGGCCGCGTGGGAGGGCGTGGTGGGCGCCGCGTCCGGCCTCTACCGCCGCAACCGCGTGGCGAACGAGGCGGGAGCGCCGGTCTACACCGCGATCCCGCTGCCCTCCTCGTACGCCGCGATCCAGGCGGCGGTGGCTGTGGCCATGGCGCTGTCCGCCCGCGAGCGCGACGGCGTGGGCCAGCGCATCACCGTGCCCCTGTTCGATGCGATGTACGGCGCGATTGGCTACAACGGCTACCGCGTCCACGCGAGCGCCGGGCAGGCGATCCCCGGCGCCGGCGTCACCCTGACGACCCAGTTCGAGTGCCAGGACGGCCGCTGGGTCATGTTCCACACCGGCAACTCGCGCACGGAGGCGGTGCTGACCGCCGCCGGGGTGCCCTCCTGGATCGCGCTGGGCTACACGGACCGGGCGCGGCTGGCGCAGGACCCCGCGCTGGCGGCGGAGGTCACGGAGCAGGCGCGCGCCCTCTTCAAGACGCGCCCCGCCGCGGAGTGGGAGGCGCTGGTCAACGACGCCGGCGG
>JBBDIC010000058.1:10395-16699 GCA_040880625.1 Dehalococcoidia bacterium
TCTTCAAGACGCGCCCCGCCGCGGAGTGGGAGGCGCTGGTCAACGACGCCGGCGGCGAGTGCGCCGTCTGCCGCCCCAGCGCGGAGTGGGTGGACCACCCCCATGTGCTCGCCTCGGAGACCATCGTCGAGGTGGACGATCCGGAGTATGGCCGCATGCGCCAGCCCGGGATCCCCACGCGCATGTCCCTCACGCCCGGCGCCGTCCGCGGCCCCGCGCGCGCCCTCGACGCGGACCGCCAGGCGGTCGTCGCGGGCCTGCGCCCGCCGACGCCGGCCGTCTCCGGCGGCGCGCCGGACGACGCCTCGATGTGCGCCGCGCTGGACGGCGTGCGCGTGCTGGACCTGTGCATCGTGCTGGCCGGGCCCACGTGCGGGCGCACCCTCGCGGAGTACGGCGCGGACGTGGTCAAGATCGAGGCGCCGGACCGCCCGCCCATGGGCGCGTTCCACGGCGACGTGAACCGCGCCAAGCGCAGCATTGTGCTGGACCTGAAGACGCCCGAGGGGCTGGAGGTCTTCTGGACGCTGGTGGACGGCGCGGACGTGGTGGTCCAGAACTTCCGCCGGGGCATCGCGGAGCAACTCGGCATCGGCTACGAGCAGGTGAAGGCGCGCCGTCCGGACATCGTCTACGCGTCCTTGAACTGCTACGGCCACACCGGCCCGTTCGGCGGCCGCGCCGGGCACGAGCAGATCGCCCAGGCCGCCACCGGCATGCAGGACCGCTACCGCACCGCCGACGGCATGCCGCAGACGCAGCGTTACGCCGTGAACGACTACGGCACGGGCTACCTCGGCGCCTACGGGGTCGCGCTCGCCATGCTGCATCGAGCGCGCACGGGGCAGGGGCAGCACGTGGACGCCGCGCTGGCGTACACCGCCACGCTGCTGCAGTCGTCGTTCCTCGCCGGCTACGACGGCAAGGTGTGGGACGAGCCGCGAGGGCAGGACGCGGTAGGCAGCGGCCCGCTCCACCGCGCCTACCAGGCGGCGGACGGCTGGTTCTTCCTGGGTGCACGCTCCGCCGCCGAACTCGCCGCCGTGGAGGGCCTGCGCGACATCGACGGCATCGAGGCGCTTACGGGCGACGCGCTCGCGGGAGCCCTCGAGGCGCGGTTCGCATCGGACGGCGTGGAGGCGTGGGTGGCGCGGCTGACGGCCGCGGACGTGGGGGCGCACCACGTGGTGAACTCCACGGACGAGTTGATGGACCTGCCCTACGCGATCGAGCACGGCCTGAGCGTGACCTCCGACCACGAGACGTGGGGCGCCGTCAGCAGCACCGGCCCGGCGCCGCGCCTCTCGCGCACGCCCGTCACGGCCGGGCGGCCAGCCCCCGTCGTGGGTGGCCAGACGCGCGAGATCCTGGCAGAGGCCGGCCTGGGCGAGCGCGCGGACGCCCTCATCGCCGCGGGCGCGGCCTTCGAGCGCCAGACCGGCGGGCGCGAGGGGTAGCGCGGGCTACTCGAGGCGACGGTAGGACGGGAGCAGCAGCGCCACCACCACGGCGACCGCCAGCAGCGCGAGCGCGACGAAGCCGAACGCCCACTGGATGCCGAACGCGACCGCGATCAGCGCGATGGCAAACGTCCCGAAGGACTCCAGCCCCATCTCCATCATCATGATGCTGCTGATGCGCCCTCGGTAGGCGTCCTCCACGTGCGTCTGGATCAGGATCTGGCTGAGCGACTGCCGCCCGGCCTGGCCGATGCCCAGCACGATCACGATGCCGATGCTGAGCCAGAAGTTCACGGACGCCGCAAACGCCAGCAGCGCGACGGCGAACAGCGCGATGCTCGCGATCAGCAGGCGCCCACGCCGCCGGTTGGGCAGCGACGCGACGAACAGCGATCCCACGAGCGCGCCCAGCCCCGTGAACGTCAGCAGCACGCCGAACTTCCACGCCGCCTCCGCGTCGTTGTTCGCCAGCACGTCCGCCACGAAGCCCGGCAGCAGGCGCTGGTACGGCATGGAGAACAGCACGACGAAGAGGTGCACCACCAGCAGCATGGTCAGCACGGGCTGGTGGCGGAGGTACGCAAACGCCTCGCCGATGTCGCGCAGGCCGCCGCGGCTGCTCCCGGTCCGCACCGGCCGTGGGGCGGCCTCCATGCGCGGGGCGCCGTCGTGCATCGGCGGGGCGACGGGCTTGGTGGGCACGCGGAACATCGCCACGACGGCGGCGACGTAGAGCGCGGCCATCAGCGTGTACACCCATGCGCCACCGACGACCGCCAGGAGCACCCCGGCCAGTGCCGGCGCGAGGAGGCGCATGGTGTTCATGCCGGAGGCGTTCAGGCCAATGGCGTTCGTCAGGCGCTCCGGCCCCACGATCTCCGGGATCATGGCCTGCCGCGCCGGCATCGTGAAGGACATGGAGACGCCCTGGAGGGCGGCGGTGATGATCAGGTGCGTGACGGTGAGCAGGTCCGCAAAGAGCAGCACCGCGACCGCCGCCGTCAGCAGAGCGCTGAACGCCTGTCCCGCCTGCATGACATAACGCCTGCTCGCGCGGTCCGCGATGACGCCGCCCGACAGCGCCAGCAGCAACCGCGGCACCGAGTTCGCCAGCGCCACCGCGCCCAGCGCCGCGTACGAGCCGGTCATGTCGTAGGCCAGGTAGCCCCGCACCACCTGCTGCATCTGCATGGCGGACCAGTTGCCGAGCATCGACAGCAGGTACCAGCGGAACGCCGGCACATCCAGGATCGAGTCGAGCGTGCGGAGGCGGCGGGCGGAGGTCAGGCCGGACTCGACCGCGGGGGGCGGGGAGGGACGTGGGTCTGCTGACAAGGGTGACCCTCAGACGTTGCGAACGTTGACGGTCACGGGAGGGTAAAGGTGCGCTCGCTTGCAGGCGAGTCGTGCGGGAGTGCGGCGCGCGTCTCTCACGAGGGGGCGCGCTCGATGGTCGGTCAGTCGCGCATGCGCTCGCGTGGCGGGCCGTCGCGCCGGCGGCGGATGGCGCGTCCGGTGAGGTCCTCCAGGTCCACGTCCAGTTCATCGGCGATGCGGATGAGGATCGAGACGGAGAGGTCGCGCTTGCCGTTCTCGTAGTTCGACAGCGTGGACTGGGTCACCCCGGCGAGCCGCGCCAGGCCGGCCTGCGAGAGGTCGCGCCGCACGCGCCAGGCGCGGATGCGCCGGCCCAGCGCCACGCGCTGCTCGGTGGTGTCACGGATGGTCCTGGGGGTCATGGGGGTCATCTGGCTCGCGTTCGTGACGTGGCGCCGGTCGTGAGCCCTCGCGAGGCGGGTGGCCAGCGGAAGGTTTCGATCCACATGCGCACGCGCCAATCGCGCACGAGTCGATACCACCATGGGCACACCAGTCGCTCCTCTCGCCGCGCGTACATCACCAGCCGAACGTACGGGCGGATCGATGACACGGCACTAACAGCGCGATGGTGTGGCTTGCGGTTGAATCACTTCCCGCGCCGGCGGTAGCCGCGAACCCGATCCGCCGTCCCAGGCGTCGATCGCAGGAGTGGAAATGACGAGTTGTTACGTTTTCGTCATGCCGCCCCCATTCGTCGCAAGCCTTCCGTAATAATCAAGACTCCCCAGCGCAACCGACAGGCGGGGGCCTGCGTTCGTCGGCAGTCGGCCGGGTTCCCCTAGTTCTCCGCGCACGTAGTGAATGTCTGCCGGCCGCGGTCCGCGGCTGCTCGTAGACCCTCCCGCTGCGCCCGGAGAGGACGAGGACGGCCCACCCATGCGACAGGCGCGGCTTGCCGCCACAGGCATCCTGCTCACCATTGCCTTCTTCGTGGGCACGGGCATCGAAGTCCTCGGCACCGAGGATGCGACCTCTCTCCCCGCCCACTCCGCCATGTCGGACGTGGAGAACCCGTACGGGCCGCACGCCGTCCTCGGCAGCGCCGCCAGCCCGTGGAGCGGCCACGACGAGGCGCTCTTCGCGGTCGTGGACGCCGTCACCCCTGCCCCCGGCCCCATCCAGGGCTGGCTGGACGGCCGCGGGTTCGATGTCGCCCGCTTCCGCAGCGAGATGTCGCGGGTGATGACCGTCCCCACCCACTTTGCGCCCGCGCCGCCCGTCGTCGCCGCGCGCCCCACTCAGGTCGCGGAGCGGACCGCGCCGAAGGTCAGCGCCGCCGCTGCCGTCGTCATTGACGAGGACTCCGCCGCCGTCCTGTTCGGCAAGAACGAGGACGAGCGCCGCGCGCCGGCCAGCCTGACCAAGGTGGCGACGGCCGCCCTGGCTGTGCAGAGTGGCGCGCTGGACGAGACGGTCCACAACACGGTGGACAGCGCTCGCATGCCCGGCAGCAGCCTGATGGGCCTCAAGCCCGGCGACGAGTTCTCGCTGCGCGACCTGCTCTACGGCCTGATCCTGCCGTCCGGCAACGACGCCGCGATCGCCATCGGCCGGTACCTGGGGGACGGCTCCGACGCCGCGTTCATGTACCAGGTGAACGCCCTCTTCGAGTCGCTGGGCCTGGACGGCAGCCACTTCACGGACCCGCACGGCCTGGGCGGCCGCTACCACTACACCACCGCAACAGAACTCGCCCTGCTGTCGCGCTACGCGATGCAGTTCCCGGAGTTCCGTGACGTGGTGGCCGCGCGCAGTTGGACCGCGGAGGGCTCCCGCACCATCCAGTTGTCCAACCTGAACCCCTTCATGGACGTCTACCCCGGCGCGGACGGCCTGAAGACCGGCTACACGGAGGTGGCCGGCCCCACCTTCATCGGCTCCGCGGAGCGCGACGGGCGCCGCCTCTACGTGGTGCTCCTCAACTCGCAGGACCGCTTCGGCGAGGCCTCCGCCCTGCTCGACTGGGCGTTCGAGACGTACGACTGGTCCGAGGCGGACCCGGCGCGCGGCATGCGCACCATCCTGAACGAGGGCGACCTGCCCTAGCGCCCCGTCCCCGCCTGCACACCGACACACCGGCCCTCGAGGCCGGTGTGTCGCGTCTGGGGCCTCTCGCGCCCCTGTCACGCCCTCCGACCGGCGGTGCTATGTTCCGCGCGCGATGACCTCTGACGACCGTGTCCCTTCCGAGGCCGACGTGGTCGTGATCGGCGGCGGCCCGGCCGGCACGACGACGGCGGCGCTGCTGGCTGCGCGCGGGCGTCGCGTGGTGCTCTTCGAGCGCGCCCGCTTCCCCCGCCACCACGTGGGCGAGTCCATGCTGCCGGCGAGCCTGCCGATCCTGGACGCGCTGGGCGTGAAGGACGCCATCGACGGTGCGGGCTTCGTGAAGAAATGGGGCGCGGCGATGGTCTGGGGGCAGGACCGCGACCTGTGGTCCTGGTACTTCCGCGAGACCAACGGCCCCTACGAGCATGCCTACCAGGTCCCGCGCGCCGAGTTCGACCACCTCCTGATGCAGAACGCGCGGCGTCGAGGCGTGGACGTGCGCGAGGAGCACCGCATCACCGCCGTGGACTTTGAGGGCGAGCGCGCCACCGGCGTGCGCTGGGAAGCGGACGGCGCCTCCGGCAGCACGCGTGCCCGCATGGTGGTGGACGCCAGCGGCCAGATCGCCATGCTGGCGAGCCGGCTGCAGTTGCGGGAGTGGGACGGGTTCTTCCGCAACCTGGCGGTGTACGGCTACTTCCCCGGCGCGGCCCACCTGGACCCGCCGGACGACGGCAGCATCCTGATCGAGTCCTTCGACAACGGCTGGGTGTGGAAGATCCCGCTGCACACCGGCGCGTCCAGCGTCGGCGTGGTCGTCGACTCCGAGTTCGGCCAGGCGCGCCTGCGCGAGACGTCGCCGGAGGCGTTCCTGGCGGAGCAGGTGGCGCTCGCCTCGAAGACCACGGCGCTCCTCGGTGGCGTGGCGATGGAGGGCGCGGCGTACGTGGTGAAGGACTGGTCGTACGTGTCCAGCCGCATGACCGGCGACGGCTTCGTGCTGGTGGGCGACGCCGCGTGCTTCATCGACCCGCTGTTCTCCTCCGGCGTCCACCTCGCGATGCAGGCCGGCCTGATGGGCGCGGCGTACGTGGAGACCGTGCTGAAGGACCCGTCACTCGCCGCGCCGGCCGGCGCGGAGTACGAGTCCGAGTACCGCCGTCGATACGGCTACTTCCACGAACTGGCGCGCCTGTTCTACGGCAGCAACGCTGGCCTGGACACGGAGTTCTGGCGCGCGCGGCGGCTGGACGACGTGGACTGGTCGGACGCGCCCCGACAGCAGTTCATCAACCTGGTCTCCGGGCATCCGCCCGCCGGCTACGAGCGCGTGGTGCTGGAGCGCGGCGCGTCGCCCGGAGGCTTCGCGCAACGCCTCGCGGCCGTCGAGGACGCCTCCACCGCACGGCGCGAAG
>JBBDIC010000058.1:16799-21145 GCA_040880625.1 Dehalococcoidia bacterium
GGCTTCGCGCAACGCCTCGCGGCCGTCGAGGACGCCTCCACCGCACGGCGCGAAGAGGCGGAGCGGCTGCGCGCCGCGGACGACGGCCGCGGACGTAGCGCCCTGCTGGAGGCGCGCCCGCGCCTGGCGAAGCAGACGAAGGTGGTGCGCAAACTGGTGCTGGAGCGCGGCGAGTACGTCTGGGGGCGCGGACTGGTGACGGAGGCCGCGCCCCACGGCGCGCCCGTGATCGGCCCGGTGGCGCAACTGGTGGGGATGCTGGACGGCAAGACCAGCGTGGCGGAGGCGGTCCGGCGCATGCGCGCCTCCGTGCCGCGCGAGCATCACGACGAACTCCAGCGCAGCGTGCTGCTGACGGTGGTGGACCTCTACGCGCAGGGCGCCATCGCCAGCCTCGAGCGCTGACGCCCGCCATCGGGAGCGCGTCGCCTCGATGTTCGGGGGAACGACGAAGGAGGCGCGGCAGATGCCGCGCCTCCTCGTGTGTTGCGTGCCGGCGCGTCCCGTCCGGGACGCCTCGGTGCTACGAATCGAGCCAGACGTCTCCGTACTGGCGGTAGGAGTTGGAGTTGCCGCTGAGCATCAACTTCCAGTTCTTGAACCGCGGTGACTGGATGGAGACGCCTCCCGTGGACACGATCCACACCTGCGGCGTGTCCTCGATGAGTTGCGTGACGATGTCCGTGACCGTCTGGTAGCGCTCCTCGTGGTCGAACTGGCCGCGCTGCGCGTCCAGCATGGTGTCCACTTCCGGGTTGGAGTAGTGGAAGTTATTGGCCGTGCCCTGGCTGTGGTAGTACGAGTACAGACCGCGGTCAGGGTCCTCCCACGCCCAGTCGCCGTGCGAGGACATCTGGAACGCGCTGCCGCCGCGGTAGACCTCCGTGACGAAGCGCGCGTTCTCCATGATCTCGATCTCGACGTCGATGCCGAAGGGCTTCAGCAGTCCCTGCGCCACCTGCGCCACCGTGGGGCCGGAGTAGAACTGCGACTGCTGCGTGAGCGTCTTCAGTGGTGAGTCCGGCCCGTAGCCGGCCGCTGACAGCAACTTCGCCGCCTCGTCCGGGTCGTACAGCGGCACGATGTCCTCGGGCGGAGCCCACTCCGTGTTGACCTCGGAGAACGGCCCGCGCGTCCGGGAGGCCAGTCCGCCGAAGAGCGCGATGACCTGGTCGTAGTTGATCGCGTACTTCACGGCCTTGCGCAGCCGGTCGTCCTTGAACGGCTCGCCGGTCGTGTCGAACGCGATCTTCACCACGCCGCCGGAGGCGAAGTACTCCTGGATCTGCGCGCCCTCGGAGGACGCGACCACGGCGTCAATCTGCTCCTTCGGGGTGGCGGAGTAACTGCCGCCCCACGAGAGTGTCTCGCCGGTGCGGAAGTTGGCCAGGCGCGTCGCGGCGTCCGGGATGATGCGCTGGACGATGCCATCCGCGAACGGATGGCCGCTCTTCCAGTAGTCCGGGTTCTTCGTCCAGCGGAGTTCCACACCGCGGCGCCACTCATCGAAGATGAACGGGCCCGTGCCGACCGAGCGCTGCTCGATGTCCGGCGTCTCGCCCAACTCCGGGGGCACGATCACGGACCACGTGTGGCCCAGGTTCGCCACCAGCGAGGCGTAGGGCGCGGAGGTCTTGATGACCACCGTGTGGTCGTCCGTGGCCTCCACGCTGGACACTGCCGTCAGGGCCGGGCTCGTCCGCAGGCGCGGGTCGTCGCCGCGCATGCGGTCAATGCTGTAGACCACGTCCTCCGCGACGAACGCGCGGCCGTCCACCGGCGGCAGGTTGTGCCACTTGGCGTTCTCCTGCAGTTTCAGGATCAGCGTCTGGTCGTCCGCCTGCTCCCAGTCCGCGGCCAGCCGAGGCGAGACCGTGATGGTGCCGGGGTCCGCGATGTAGTCCTCGGAGCGCTGGAACAACTGCTCGTAGGACTGGTTGGCGGCGAAGACGGAACCGGGCGTCTCCTCGATGTGGTTGTCGAGCGTGATCGGCTCGTCGCCCTGGTCCACGTTGATGGTGCCGCCGTACTTCGCGTCCGCGAACTCGGGCGCGAGCGCCGTCGTGGTGTCGCCGCCGCCGCCGGTCGCCGTGGTCGGCGAAGCGCCGCCGCCACCACCACCGCCCCCACCGTCGCCGCCCCCGCCGTCCTCGCCGCAGCCGATGAGCGCGGCGCCGGCCAGGCCGATGCCGCCCAGGGCTGCACCGCGGATCGCGCTGCGCCGGCCAATCCGCTGCCGCAGCCAGTAGTTCTCTGACATGTCATCCCCTCCGATGGTCAGGTGCAGCGCTCCAGCAGAGCGCTGCTCACGGGGTAGTACCACGATCGTGATTCACTCTGCAAGGAAACAGTCAGTTCTGCTTCAGATTGTTGCCCTCGCGGTAACGAACCGCCTCGGCGTTGCGGGCGCCCTCAGCGGCCCCGCAGGTGCGGGTCCATGACATCGCGCAGGGCGTCGCCCAGGAGGTTGAACGAGAGCACGACGAGCGTGATCGCCAGGCCGGGGAACAGCGCGAGCCACCACGCGATCTCCAGCGCGTACAGCGCGTCGCCGGACAGCATCTGGCCCCACGTGGGCGTGTCCGGTGACGGGCCGAGGCCCAGGAACGACAGCCCGGACTCGATGAGGATCGCCGCGCCGAGGCGCGACGTGGAGATCACGATGATCAGCGGCGTGATGTTCGGCAGGATGTGGCGCGCCATCACCCGCCACGAGTTGCCGCCCGTCGCCCGCGCGGCCTCCACGTAGGCGTTCTCCTTGATGGCGAACACGGGGCCTCGGATGATGCGCGCCATCGACGGGGCGGTGACGATGCCGATCGCGATCGCCACGTTTTTGATCGATGGCCCCACGAGGCCCACGAGGGCGATCGCGAAGACCAGCCCGGGGAACGACAGCATGGCGTCCACGAAGCGCTGGATCACCAGGTCGACCCGCCCGCCGATGTAGGCGGAGGTGAGCCCCACGAACGTCCCCGCGACCGTGCCGATCGTGACAGCGGTCAGGCTGATGATGAGCGACAACTGCGAGCCGTAGACGACGCGGCTGAAGATGTCCCGCCCCAGGTGGTCGGAGCCGAACCAGAAGTCCGCGCCCGGCGCCTGGAAGCGCTCAACGGACATCTCGCGCGGGTCGTGCGTGGCGATGAGCGGCGCTGCAACCGCCACGACGACCAGCCCGATCGCCACCAGCGCGGAGGCGGCGCCCAGCGGCTTGGTGCGCGTGAACTTCCACAGGCCGCCGGCCACGCGTCGAGACACGTGCGGCGTGTGGGTGAGCCCCGGTTGCCCCGGCAGGGCCTTGGTGGTGACTGCCATCGTCGTGTCCTCCGAGGCCTAGTACCGGATCCGGGGATCGAGGTACGAGTATGCGACGTCCACGAGGAGGTTCATCAGCACGTAGACCGTGGCGAACACCAGGACGTAGCCCTGGATGAGCGGATAGTCACGCTGGAACACGGCCTGCAGCATGGAACGCCCCATGCCCGGGATGGCGAAGACCTGCTCCACGATCACGGCCCCGCCGAGCAGCACGGACAACTGCAGGCCCAGCACCGTCACCACCGGGATCAGCGCGTTCTTCAACGCGTGCCGGTAGAGGACGATCCGGTCCGCGAGCCCCTTCGAGCGCGCCGTGCGGATGAAGTCCTGGCGCAGCACCTCCAGCATGCTGGAGCGCGTCAGGCGCAGGATCAGCGCCACCGAGGACGCGCTGATCACCATCGCCGGCCAGAAGATGCGCCACAGGTTCGTCGCGGGGTTCTCCCAGAGATGCGTCCAGCCGCTGGTAGGCGGCGTCCAACTCCACCAGATGGAGGGGAACGTGATGATCAGGATCGCCAGCCAGAAGGCCGGGATCGCCAGGAACAGCACCGCCACGAAGCGCACCAACTGGTCCACCCACGTGTCCTGCTTGACCGCGGACAGCACCCCGAGCGGCACCCCGATCGCCGCCGAGAGGATCACCGACAGGATCGCGAGCTCCATGGTCACCGGGAACTTCTCGATGATCACGGTGGTGACCGCACGGCCTTCCCACAGCGAGCGGTCCAGGTCGCCGCGGATGGCGCCCCACACCCAGTCGCCGTACTGGATCGGCAGCGGGCGGAGCAGGCCGTGCTGCTCGCGGAACTGGTCCAGTTGCTCCGGCGTCGCCTGCGCGCCCAGGCGCAGCGCCGCCACGTCGCCCGGGATCACCCGCACCAGGATGAAGACGCCGACGGTGACGATGATGATGACGGGGATCGCGAGGATCAGGCGCTGGACGATGTACTTCGCCATACCGGGGCAGGCACCTCTCGTGCGCAGGCAAAGCCGACCTGCGCGAGGGATACCACACAGGTGAT
>JBBDIC010000058.1:21245-31517 GCA_040880625.1 Dehalococcoidia bacterium
CTAGCCCAGCGCGCTCTCCACGCGGCTCAACACCTCTTCGATGCCGTCCGCCTCCAGCACGCGCCCGTCGAAGGCGGCGCCCTCCAGGGCCGCGCCGCCCGCGCCGATCATGACCACCGGGATCTCCGGCGCGAAGTGGCGTAGGCGCGTCACGCCGCGCTCGCTGGCGGCCTCCGGGACGTTGGCGTCGATGATGATGAGGTCGAAGCGCCGCTCGTGCAGGACGCGCTCGGCCGCGCGGGCGTCGGCGACGCCGGTCACGCGGTAGCCGGCGCGCTGGAGCGTGGCGCCGATGATCTGGTGCTCCTGCACCTCGTCCTCCACCAGCAGGATCTCGCGGTGTGCGGGCGCGGGCGCCGGGGCGACCTCCGCTGTCTCGCCGGCCACGGCCAACGACAGCGTGACCCTGGCGCCGGCATCCTCCGAGGACGGCCCCACGTGTACCGCGCCGC
The DNA here is from genome assembly GCA_040880625.1 of Dehalococcoidia bacterium. Lineage (GTDB taxonomy): Bacteria > Chloroflexota > Dehalococcoidia > UBA2979 > UBA2979 > W-Chloroflexi-9. The sequence continues at coordinate 21,698 of JBBDIC010000058.1, forward strand.
CCCAGAGCGAGATGCGCGAGCGCGCACGGTCCAGGCGCATGCTGACGCGGTTGTCCGTGCGCGTGAAGTGCTCCGCCGGCAGGCCGTTGTCCTCCACCGTCAGCACCACGCGCGGCGGCTCGCCCTCCACGGCTGGGCCACGCTCCACCGTGAGCCGCACCATGCCGGCCGCGCCGTCGCCTCCGGCCGGCCGCGCGCGCACGCCGGCCACCGCGTCCGCGACGAAGTTGGCGATCATGCGGCGCAACTCCGTCGCGCGGCCGCGTACCGGCGGCAGCGCGGGCGCCACGGACACCTCCACGCGTGCGTCCTCGGCGTCCCGGTGGCGGGTGTGCTGGTCAAGCACCTCCCGCACCACCGCCGCCAGGTCCACGTCCTCCACGGGCAGGTTGGTGGACAGGACTCGGTCCAGCGTGGCGCGCGCGGCGGCCGTCAGCGCGCGCAGCGACTCCAGCGGCGCCTCAGCGTCCATCGCCGCGTCCAGCGCCTCCACCTGCGCCTTCAGTTCCTCCAGCCGCGAGACCAGCATCGCCGCGTCCGCGTTGGCCAGCGGCTGCTCCAGCAGGATCTGGCGCATCGCCAGTTCGTCCGCGATGTCGCGCACCTCGAAGATCAGTCCGCCGACTTCGTCCTGCTCGAAGTAGCGGTGGGCGTCGATCTCGATGTCCACGAGTTGGCCGTCGCGCCGCTGCCAGCGGGCGACGATGCCGGCGACGCCGTGCTGGTCGTCCTTCAGGTCCACGTTGGCGCGGCGCACGGCCTGGCGGCCGGCGGGCGTGGCGAGTTCCCAGATCTTCATGCGCTGGATCTGCTCGGCGGTGTAGCCAAACATGCGGGAGAGCGCGCGGTTGTGGAAGGCGATGCCGCCGTCAGGGTTCAGCAGCGCCAGCCCGTTCTGCCGGGACAGCGCCAGCGCGTCCAGTTGCACACGCGCCTGCTCCAGGTCACGCCGCGCGTAGATCAACTGGATCAGCAACTGCACGTGGGCGACGGTCGCCGCCTCGTTCATCGGCTGGAAGAGGACCGCATCAGCGCCGGCCATCGTGGAGAGCGGGCGCTCCGTGGCCACCTCGCCGGCGGCGACCACCACGGTCTGCGTCCCCACGCGCTGGCGCAGACGCTTCGCCAGCCGCACGAACTCGTACTGGCCCTCGCTCACGTCGGCGATCACCAGGTCCGGCGGGCCCTCGTCGAAGTGCCGGATCAGGTCCGCCACCACGAAGCAGCGCTGGATCGAGGGGTAGCGCGGCGACAGCCAGCGCTCGAGTTTGCTCGCCACGGCGCTGCCGGTGGAGCAGATGAGCATCACGCCGTTGTCATGTGTCATGCGACGTCCGGCCCCCCGTGCCGCCGCCGGCCCCCGCGCCGGCCGACCGACGCTAGCGGATCAGGTAGCCCACGCCATGCACGGTGGTGATCAGGTCTTCCGCCTCCGTGCCGCGGAGTTTGGAGCGCAGGCGCGAGATCTGCGCCTCCACCAGGTTGCGCGAACTGGACGGCCCCGGCCGCCAGACCTCGTCCAGCAGCGTGTCGATCGTCACCACCTCGCCGCGGCGCTCCAGCAGCAGGCGCAGCACGGCGCATTCCAGCGGCCGCAGGTGGATCGCGTCGTCGCCGATCAGGATCTCGCGCGTCTGCGGACGCACGATGACGCCGTGCGGGCCCTCCAGGTCGCCCCGCTCTGCGCGGCGGCGCCCGGCGCCGGAGTGCAGCAGTACGCGCACGCGCCCCTGCAACTCCACGGGGTCCACGGGCCGGCGGATGAAGTCGTCCACGGAGCCGTCCAGCAGGCCGTCGCTCATCACGGAGGTGGCCTCGGTGACCAGCAAGACAGGAAGGGTGGGGCGGCGCTTCAGGTCAGGCGCGATCGCCTGGTACGCCTCGTCCAGCACCACCAGGTCGAAGGGCACCGCATACGCCAGCGCCACCGCCAGTTCGCCATCGAGCGCCGCCGCCACCTCGTACGCCCCGTCGAGCAGCGCCTGGCCGAGGTGCGCCACCTCGTCCGAGCGCGACATGGCGACCAGGATGCGCTCCGGCGGAGGGGCGTCGGCGGATCGCGTGTCGGTGGCGGGCACGGTCGAACCTCGTTGCTCCGATGGCCCTCGGTGGCTCGGGAATTGGTCGTCCTCGGTAGGTTACTCAGGCGGGGCGAGCATACACGGTTATCCACACGGCAGGCGTGCGCGCGGAAGCCACGATGTGCTTCGATCTTGCAAAATCCTGATCACACCCTGATACTCCGATTGCCCCGTGCACCACTTACGTGATACCAATCGTGGACGGGCAGCGCGCATGCTCCGCGGCGATGGAGGGCTGACGATGGCAATCGAGACTCGACCGGAGACCCAGACCGAGTCCGGGGCCCACCCCGGCATCTCCACGCTCAACGAGTTGATGGAACTGGGCCGCCAGAACGGCTACAAACTCGACTGGCTCCAGCCGCGCGAGACCTGGGGCTCACGCCTCGAGTCCACCGAGGAGGCCGGCGGCCTGCTGCTGCAGGACATCGACCGCGGCCCGTTCGCGCAGGTGCCGGACTGGACCGACAACATGACCGGCCGGCCTCGCGGGGCGCTGACGCGCCCGAACGCGCCGCGCGTGGGCAACTACTCGATCCGCACGAAGAGCGACATCTGGCTCAAGAACGGCGCGCAACTCTACGAAGAGGCCGTGCAGCGCCAGTGGTCCTCCGCCACGGACGTGCCGTGGGACCAGATGGAAGAACTCCCGGACGACATCGAGCGCGCCGAGTGCCAACTGGCCACGTTCCTCACTGAGGTGGAGTTCGTCGCCGGTGACGTGCCGGGCAAGTGGATCTCCGAGACGTCGCCGGACTACTACGAGCCGCGGATGTACCTGATCACCCAGATCATGGACGAAGCGCGCCACATGGACGTGTTCCGCAAGCGCGCCTTCGCTAACGGCGGCGGCCTGCTCATGCAGGGCAGCAGCGCCAACGCCGCCGGCGGCGTGATCGACTCCGCGCGTGACTTCACGGAGATGTCGGCGCGCCTCCACATCTCCGGTGAGGGCTCCGTGCTGTCCATCTTCCGCATGGGCGAGCGCATGTCCTACAACGACGCGGAGAAGGCCATCTACCGCCTGGCCGCCTCGGACGAGTCGCGCCACGTCGCCTTCGGGGTGATGCACCTCCAGTACCTGGCGCAGACGGACCCGGAGCGCAAGGAAGAGATCCACTCCTACCTCGATGACATCGAGTTGGGCCTGGCAGCCGGCGCCGGTGGGCAGAACCCGGCGGTGCAGGGCACGGCCTCCAACGCCGCGCTGGCGATCCTGCTCGGCGGTGGGTCCGATCCCGCCTCGATCCACGAGGGCCAGCAACTGGCCATGGCCGTCCGCCAGCGCCAGGTCAAGGAGTACGTCCAGCGCGTCCGCGTCGCCGGCTTCGGCGACCGCTTCGAGAACGGCCGTGCCAACGCCACCCTCCAGGAGTACATCGGCGCCTAGCAGTAGTTCCCCCTGGTAAGCGGCTGAACCCCTACTTCAGACGCTGATCGCAGCAGGGACGGGACGCGAGTCCCGTCCCTTTCTGTTGCTCCGATCCTTGTACTCCCGATCCTGCCGGATCTCACGGCGCCTGCCATCAGGGGGTTGGTATCAGAACGGGTGTTCTGGTACGTTGCATCTCCACCTCTTGGCGGGGGTGCCTACATGGCGAACCAACCTCACCCGGCGTCTCGGTCCACCCGGTCTACCCGGTCCATGGCCTGCCTGGCGATTCCGTCGCTCGCCTTCGCGTGCGAGATGGCGGAGCGGCCGGCACTGGCCTCGCTGCCCGTCGTCCTGAGCGACGAGGCGGGCGCGCGCGTGGCCGACGCCACGTGGCCGGCGCGCCTGCACGGCGTGCGGCCGGGCATGACCCTGCGCGAGGCGGTGGCCCTCTGTCCCACGGTGGACATCATCGAGCCGCGGCCGGCCCTGGTCGCCCGCATCTCGGAGTCGCTCGTGGAGGCCATGGGCGCCGTGAGCCCGCTGGTGGAGGAGGCCGCGCCCGGCGTGGTCTTCGCGGACGTCCGCGGGACGGAGGGCATCTACCCCCACCCGTCAGACCTCGCACGCGCGGTCTTCCAGGGCGTCCCACCCGGCCACGCGGCGCGCCTGGGCCTCGCGGAGCGCCGCTTCACGGCGTTCGTGGCGGCCTGCCGTGCAGAGCCGGGGACGCCGCTGTCCGTGCCGGCCGAGGAAGCCGCGGGGTTTCTCGCCTCGCAGCCGGTCTCCTCGCTGGTGCTGGACGTGGACGCGGTGGAGCGCCTGTGGCTGCTGGGCATCGAGACGTGCGGCGCGCTGGCGGCGCTGCCGGCCCACGCCGTGGAGGCGCAGTTCGGCTACGCCGGGACCGTGGCGTGGCTGGCCGCGCGCGGCGAGGATCCCGCCCCGCTCCGCCCCCGGCCGTGGGAGCGCGAGCGCGTGGTGGAGTGCATGCAGGCGGATCCGCCGCTCGTGAGCCGGGAGGCGATCCTCTACGGGCTGGAGCAGATGCTGGGACGCGCGCTGCGCCAGCCGCGTGCGTCCGGGCGCTTCGTCCGGCTGGTGCGGCTGCGGGGCGAGACGGAGCGCGGCGGCCTCTGGTCGCGCGACCAGGTGGTGCGCGAGCCGCTGGGCGACCGCCTGCGCCTGTGGACCGTGCTGCGCTCCCTGGTGGAGTACGCCACCTTCCCCGGGCCGCTGTCGCTGGTCACGCTGGAACTCGGCGGCCTCACGCACGAGAGCGGCCGCCAGCGCAGCCTGTTCGTGGAGCAGATGCGCCGCCGCGAGCAACTGGACGAGATGGCGCGCCACCTGAAGGTGCGCTTCGGCGAGTCGCCGCTGGCGCGCATGGTGGAGGTGGAACCGTGGCACCGCCTCCCGGAGCGCCGCTACGCCCTGCTGGAGTACGACCCGTGAGCCGCGTCCGCGTCTCGACGCCGTCGAGGGCCCCGACGCCATCGAGGGCCGTGGCGGCGCAGCGGCCGATCGGCCTGCCTCGACCGCTGCGTGTACGCGTGGACGGGCACGGCCTGCCGTGCGCGGTGCTGCGCACGGGCCCGCGCACCGCGCTGGGGGGCGTGCGCGCCAACCAGGCAGTGGAGGCGGCGGTGCTGAGCGTGCAGGAGGTGTGGCGCGTGGCGGAGGCGTGGTGGCGGGAGGCACCGCAGGCGCGCACCTACGCGCGCGTGATCTTGGAGGGCGGCCGTCCGCTCACGCTCTTCCGCGACGACGAGCGCGGCGAATGGTTCGAGCAGAGGTACGAGCGGTGATGGGGCCAGGGCGCAGCCAGCCGAATCGCATCCAGCCGGCTCGCGGGCAGCCGTCAGGCTCGGGCAGGGGAGGGCAGCCAGAGGAGCGGCGGGTAGCCGTCGATCTGGCGGAGTTCGGGATCGCCGGTGGCGAGTTCGGCGCTCAGGTGCCGCGCCAGCGCGGCGGCGACGCAGTCCGCGAAGGCCATGGGGTACATGGCCTTGATGCTGGCGGCGGTCATCGCCAGGCGCTCGTCCACGTCGTGCAGCGTGATCGGGTGGGCGTGCAGTTCGCCCAGCACCATGCGCAGGCGGTCCTCCCCGTAGGCGCGCGTCACGCGGTAGACCACCTCGCCCAGGTTGATCACGCTCATGTGCAGTTCCAGTGCGCCGCGCTCGGCCTGCTGCAGCAGGTCCAGGACCACGCGGCCGCCCGGTTCGTCCTGCAGGTACGCGAGCACGGCGAAGGAGTCCAGCACGACGCGCCGCGGGGCCGGCTCCCGCAGCGTCTCGGGAGTGGGACTCACGAGGGCTCGCGGGGGCCGGCGTCGTACGAAACGGACTCATCTGCGGCACTGAGCACCGGCCGCTGGCGCCGAAGCGGCGGCGGCAGGCCGTGCTCCTCCGCCGCGAGTTCCGCGCGCTTCTCCGCGAGCACATCAATGCGCGCGGGCGCGAGCATCCCGAGGGCGCGAGCGAGCGACTCCTTCTGTGCGGCCGGCGCCGCGGGCTGGAGCCACACGGCCCCACCGATGGTCACGAACGCGACCCGATCCCCCTGCTGGAGGCCCAGGTGCTCCCGCACGGCCTTCGGGATCACCGCAAGGCCCTTCGCTGAGACGGTTGAGTGCTGTATTGATCTGAGTTCCATGATGCCTCTCCTGTCTGAAGTATACATGTTCTTCAAGAATGTCAACACTATCCATGATTCTGTCTCCACGGAGCCTGCCTCCAGCAGGGCCGGAGGCTAGGGCGTTGCCGTTCCCCAGCGAGAAGAAGTGGCGGGCCATCGAGGAGCGGCGGCGGCTGATCGACGCCACGATCGTGGCGGACACGCCTCGGTCGGTGGCGCCGCGCGAACCGGCGGAGGCCGTGCCCCCCACCGCCCTGGACGGCGTCCCGTACGTCGAGTTGCACTTGCACTCCAACTACTCGCTGCTGGACGGCGCGTCGAGCATCGACGAACTGCTGCTGGCGGCGGTGGGGCAGGGGCACCGGGCGCTGGCGCTCACGGACCACGAGGCGCTCTACGGCGCCATGGAGTTCGCGCACTCGGCGCGGGAGGTGGGGCTCCGGACGATCACCGGGCTGGAACTGACCGTGCAGGAGCGCGACGGGACGCGCTCGCACCTGACGTTGCTGGCCGAGAGCCGCCCGGGCTACGCCAACCTCTGCCGCCTCTCCAGCCGCGCCTTCGGGCTGCACGAGGAGACGCAGGAGGCACGCGAGGCGCGCCGCCTGGACCCCGCCGTCCCCGTGGAGGCGCTGGCCGGCCACGCGCAGGGGCTGATCGTGCTCACCGGCTGCCGGGACGGCCTGGTGCCGCGGCTCGTCCAGGAGGGGCGCACCGCGGAGGCGGAGACGGCGCTGCGGCGGCTGCTCGCGTGGTTCGGCCGCGACCACGTGTTCGTGGAGTTGCAGGACAACCTGGTCTTCGGCGACCGCCCGCGCAACCACGCGCTGGTGGCGCTGGCGGGGCGGCTGGGTGTGCCGGTGGTGGGCACGGGCGACGTCCACTACCACGAGCGCGACCGCCACCGCCTGCAGGACGTGATGGTGGCGATCCGCCACCGCAAGACACTGGACGAGAGCCACCGCGAGCGCCGGCCGAACGCGGAGTTCTACCTGCGCTCGCCGCAGGTGCAGGCGCGGCGGTTCGCGCAGTACCACCCGGACGCCGCCGCCAACTCCGTCCGCATTGCCCGCCGCTGCGCCTTCGACCTGACGGCGGACCTGGGCTACCGCCTGCCCGCTCCGCCGGTGGAGGGCGGCCGCACGCCCATCGAGGAACTCGGGCGCATCTGCCGGGAGCGCCTGGGCCGCCGCTACTCCTCGATGGTGGAGCGCGCCGAGGCGACGCGGCGGCTGGAGGGTGAACTGCGGCTGGTGGACGGGCACCGGCTGGCGGGGTTCTTCCTGATCTACCACGAGGTCTTCAAACTCGCGGAGGAGGTGGCGCGCGAGGTGCGCGGCCCCAGCCGCGCGCGCAGCGTCACGGGACTGCCGCCGGGGCGGGGGCGCGGCTCCTCCGTCGCCTCGATCATCTGCTACCTGATCGGCCTGTCGCACGTGGACCCGATCAAGGCCAACCTCACCGTGGACCGCTTCCTGAACGACACGATGCACTCGCTGCCGGACATTGACCTGGACTTCCCGCGCGACATCCGGGAGCGGCTCATCGAGCGGGTCTACGAGCACTGGGGAAAGGAACACGCGGCGCTCGTCGCCATCTTCCCCACCTACCGCGTGCGCAGCGCCGTGCGCGATATCGGCAAGGCGCTCGGCCTGCCGGAGGCGGAGGTGGACCGCGTCGCCAGGCGCGCCAGTCCGTACGAGCACACCTCGCAGGTCGCCGAGCGCGTCGGGCGCACGCCTGCCGAGGGCGTCCCTGTCACCGAGGGCGCGCCGGCAGCCACCCCCACTGCCACCTCGATGCGCACGCAGGAGGACCGCGGCTGGGCGCACCTGGTGGAGATGGCGCAGCAACTGGCGGGGTTCCCGCGCCACTTGTCGCAGCACGTCGGCGGCATGGTGATCTCCTCCGAGCCGCTGATCGACTGCGTCCCGTGTCAGCCGGCCGCGTGGCCCAACCGCTACCTGGCGCACTGGGACAAGGACAGCATCGACGACGCGCGCATGGTAAAGATCGACTTCCTCGGCCTGGGGATGCTCTCCGTGGTGGAGGAGTGCGTGGACCTAGTGGAGCGCCACCGCGACCGCGTGGTGGACCTCTCGCGCCTGCCGTTCGACGACGCGGCGATCTACGACGAGATCTGCCGAGGCGACACCGTGGGCGTCTTCCAGATCGAATCGCGCGCGCAGATCGCCATGCTGCCGCGCACGCAGCCGCGCAACCTGGACGACCTGGCGGTGCAGGTGTCCATCGTGCGGCCCGGGCCGATCGTGGGTGGCGCGGTGAACCCGTACGTCCGCCGCCGTGAACGGCAGCGTCGGGACCCCTCCTACCGGCCGGAGATGCCGGAGTGCGTGCGTCCGGCGCTACAGGAGACGCTGGGCGTGGTGCTGTTCCAGGACCAGGTGATCCAGGTGGCAAAGCACATGGGCGGCTTCACGCCGGGCGAGGCGGAGAAGTTCCGCCGCGCCATGAGCCGCAAGCGCTCGCGCGACGTGATGGAGGCCTACCGCCAGCAGTTCATGGACGGCGCGGCGTCGCGCGGCGTGGACACGGCGGAGGCGGAGAAGATGTTCGAGAACCTGCTGGGGTTCGCGGAGTTCGGCTTCCCCAAGTCGCACGGCGCGGCGTTCGCGCTGCTGGCCTACCAGTCCACGTGGCTGAAGCACTACTACGCGCCGGAGTACCTCTGCGCGCTGCTCAACGAGCAGCCCATGGGCTTCTACCCGCCGCACGTCCTGACGAAGGACGCCCAGCGCCACGGCGTGATCGTGCGGCGGCCGGACGTCAACCTGAGCACCGCGACGTGCAGCGTGGAGGAGATCACCCCGGAGGATCCGCCCACGGACCAGCGAGGCGTGGTGCGGGTGGGCCTCGGCTACGTGCGCGGCGTGGGAGAGGCCGGCGCCACGCGCGTCCAGGCGGAGCGCGAACGCGGCGGCCCGTACCGCTCGCTGTTCGACTTCGTCCAGCGCGCGGGACTCTCCCGCGAGGCGACGACGAACCTGGTGCGCATCGGCGCGTTCGACGCGCTGGGGCTCAACCGGCGCGAGTTGATCTGGCAACTGGGGCTGTTCGCCGGCGGCTTCCAGCACGCCTTCCTGCGCAAGGCGCGCGACCGCCAGTTGCGCCTGGACCTGCCCACCGTGCAGGACGAGGTGGCGCTGGCGGACTTCACGGCCTACCAGCGCATGAGCGCGGACTACGGCCTGCTGCGCCTATCGCCGGACAGCCACCCGATGCAGTTCCTCCGCCCCGCGCTGGGCGAGGGCGTCGTGTCCAGCCTCCACCTGCGCTCCATGCCGGGCGGGCGGCGCACGGACGTGGCCGGCCTGGTGGTCTGCCGCCAGCAGCCGATGACCGCGCGCGGCATCATCTTCCTGCTACTGGAGGATGAGTTCGGCATGATCAACGTGCTGGTCAGCAAGGAACTCACGGAGCGCAAGCGCGACATTGTGCGGACGTCCGCCTTCGTCCGCGTGCAGGGCGTCCTGGAGCGCCGCGCCGGCGAGCAGCGCACCCTGGTCGCCTCCGACATCGAGGAGTTCCTGCCGGCGGAGACGCTCGTCATGCCGGAGGGCAAGAGTTGGGGCTAGCCGCCCGCGTCCACCTCGAACGGGACGATCTCGGCCAGCCCGTCGCTGCCGAGGACGGCCAGCACGCGCGGATGCTCCACGGCGAGCAGCCGTTCGAGGAGCACGTCCAGCGCCTTCTCCGGCGGCTCGCC
>JBBDIC010000059.1:0-3498 GCA_040880625.1 Dehalococcoidia bacterium
CGCCCCGGCGCACGGCTCGAGGCCGCTCGGGCCGCGCGCCACCAGCGCCTCGACGCGTGCCGGGTCGCGCAGCAGCGGCGCCAGCGCGAGCGTGGGCGCGGCATGCTCCCCCGCGGCGCCCGTCTGCCCGCGGTGGGACGGCACGCGGTAGGACGAGAGCGGCGTCGCCCCGCCGCGCATGCCGGCCGGACCGGCCGCGTCCAGCGGGCGGTCGTCCTCCCAGCAGAGGTGCAGCACCACGCCGCTGTAGGCCGGGTCGTCCAGGTGGCCGTGGCGCGCGAAGTCCCCGGCGCGCAGGTGCACCTCGACGTCCCCCGTGCGCGTGACGCCCGAGGAGAGCAGCAGCGTCGCCTCGCGCACGTCCGGCCCGGGGCCGCGTCCCGCGCGCCCCGGCCTCACGACCGACACGATCCGAGCGCGCGGGTCGCCCGCCAGCCCGGCGAACGCCGCCGCCGGCACGCGCCCGAGCAGCCACAGCGCCGTGAGCGTCGCCTCCGGAAATGCGTCTGTCCGTGCGGGGCGCGCGTCTGCCTCCGCCCTGGGGAGTGCGTCCGTCTCCGGGCCGGCGTCGTAGTGCGCCCCCTCCTCGGCCACGCCGCGCGCGGCCCCCGGCAGCGTCGCGGCGGCGCTCACGAGGCGTCTCCGTCTGTGCCCTCGATGGCGCGCACGACCTCTGCGGCGTCGGGGTCGCCGTCGGGCAGGCCGGCGTCGTACACGCCGGCCTCCTCCGCGACCATGCGCAGCAGGCGCTGCGACATGCGCCGCGGCGCGGCCGCGCCCGTCTCCCACTCGGAGACGGTCTGCTGGCGCGTCCCGAGGCGGTCGGCGAGCCCGGCCTGCGTCACGCCGAGGCGCGCGCGCAGCCGCCGCACGCGCTCGCCGTCCCACTCCGGCCCGTCAGTGTCCACGCCACGCCTCCATGTGCTGGCAGTGTACACGCTTCCGTGTACGATCGCACGCTCGCGGGAGTCCCGGGAAGACGTGCGTGGGTGGCACTAGCACTCTCATGGGTCGAGTGCTAACATCCGTCGCCGACGCCTTCTCCGAGCGTCCGCGCCGCGCGCGGCCCCCGGAACGACGGAGAGACGTTACCGACGCGAGACCGCGGCTGCTGCCGCAGGTGCAGCCGCCGGGGCGAGCCGTCCGCAGTCGCGGCGCCGGCATCCCCCGACTGCAACAGGTCGACCACAGGTCGACGGCAAGAAGAAGGAGACTGGGCCTTGGCCACGAACGTAATCCCCATGACCGACCACATCGTCCTGCAGCCGGTGGAGCAGGAAGAGATCAGCGCCTTCGGCCTGGTCATCCCGGACTCCGCGAAGGAGAAGCCGCAGCACGGCCACGTGATCGCGGTCGGCCCCGGCAAGCGCAACGAGAAGGGCGACCTGGACGCGATCGAACTCGCCTCCGGCGACCGCATCCTGTACCAGAAGTACACCGGCCAGGAAGTCTCGGTGGACACGCAGGACTACATCATCATCCGCTTCCAGGACGTCCTGGCGAAGCTGGAAGACGGCGCGAGCGCCTCGAAGGCGACCTCCAAGGGCGCGTTCAAGGCGGGCCCGAAGGCGAAGGCCGCACCGAAGGCCGCCGCGAAGAAGCCCGCCCGCCGCTAGGCGGGCCGGGCGGCACGCAGCGTATGAACGACACGAACTAGGGGCCCGCCCCGCAGCCGCGCCGCTCCCCCGCAGTCGGGCGCGGCCCGCTACCGGAGCGCCCGAAGGGATCCGACCATGCCCGCCAAGCGGCTTCGCTTCGACGATGACGCACGCCGTGAACTCCGTCACGGGGTGGACATCCTGGCCAACGCGGTCCGGGTGACCCTGGGGCCGCGCGGCCGCAACGTCGTGCTAGACAAGAACTACGGCCCCGCCGTCATCACCAAGGACGGCGTCACCGTCGCGCGTGAGATCGACCTGCACGACCGCTTCCACAACATGGGCGCGCAACTCGTCAAGCAGGTCGCCATCCGCACCAACGACGTCGCCGGCGACGGCACCACCACCGCCACCGTCCTCGCCCAGGCGATGTTCCACGAGGGCCTGCGCAACATCGCCGCCGGCGCCAACGCGATGTACCTGCGCAAGGGCATGGAGCGCGCGGTGCGCGTCCTCATCCCCGCGCTGCGCGACATGTCCGTCCCGGTGGAGGACAAGGCCACGATCGAGGCCGTCGCCTCCATCTCCGCCAACGACCGCCGCATCGGCACGCTGATCGCGGACGTCATGGAGCAGGTGGGCAAGGACGGCGTGATCACGATCGAGGACGGCCGCGGCATGGACGACGAGGTCGAGATCGTGGACGGCCTGCAGCTGACCTCCGGCTGGATCTCGCCCTACTTCGTCACCAACCCGGACCGCAACGAGGCCGTGCTGGACGACCCGTACATCCTCATCACGGACTACACGATCGGCAACATCCAAGACCTCCTCCCGGTGCTGGAGAAGGTGCTGCAGGTCTCCAAGAACCTGTTCGTGGTCTGCACGGACCTGACCGGCGAAGCGCTCTCCTCCATGATCGTCAACAAGATGCGCGGCACCATGAACCCGGTGTTCGTGAAGGCCCCGGGCTTCGGCGACCGCCGCAAGGCGATGCTGGAGGACCTCGCCGTCCTCACGGGCGGCACGTTCATCACCTCCGACATGGGCCGCAAGCTGGAGGAGACGCAACTCGCGGACCTCGGCCACGCCCACCGCATCGTCGCCGACAAGAGCGTCACCACGATCGTGGAGGGCGCCGGCAGCGACGAGGCGATCCAGGCGCGCATCCGCCAGTTGCGCGCCCAGATCCAGGACACCGTCTCTGACTTCGACCGCGAGAAGGTCCAGGAGCGCCTGGCGAAGCTGGCCGGCGGCGTGGCCGTCATCAAGGCCGGCGGCGCCACCGAGATCGAGGTGCGCGAGAAGAAGTTCCGCCTGGAGGACGCGCTCTCCGCCACCCGCGCGGCCGTGGAGGAGGGCGTGGTGCCCGGCGGCGGCGTCGCCTACCTGCGCGTCCAGCACACGCTCGACGCGCTGCTCGCCGAACTCACCGGCGACGAGCGCACCGGTGCGCTGCTCGTGCGGCACTCCCTCGCCTACCCGCTCCGCCAGATCGTCGACAACGCCGGCCTCGAGCCGTCGGTGATCGTCGAGCAGGTGCGCGAGGCGAAGCACGCGAACATCGGCTACGACGCCGGCGCGGAGCGCATGGGCGACATGTTCGAACTCGGGATCATCGACCCGGTGAAGGTGACACGCGTGGCGCTGGAGAACGCGGTCTCCGTGACGTCGCTGATGCTCACCACCGCAGCGGCGGTGGGCGAGATCCCGGAGAAGAAGGGCGCCGCGGCCGGCGCCGGCGGCGGGGGCATGGAAGACATGATGGGCGGCTTCTAGCCGGCCCACCGTACAGCCCCGCCCTGAACGCCAGGGCTCGACTGCGCCCCTCCTCGACCGGGCCGCCCTCGCCACCAGCGAGCGCGGCCCGGCGTCCGTCCGTCCGGCGTCGCTTGGTACA
>JBBDIC010000059.1:3598-4726 GCA_040880625.1 Dehalococcoidia bacterium
TTCCTCGCCGGGCGTCTGCCGGAGGACTGGGACTTCCGCGACTTCGTGGGCGAGGTGCCGGCGGCGGAGCGCGCGGAACTGGCGCGCGAGGTGGACCGCGCGCTGGCGGAGCGCCGCTGGCTGGCCCTCGCATGGGACGAGCGCCATGGCGGCGCCGGCGCCGGCCACGTGCAGCAGGCGATCTTCACGGACGAGGCCGCCTACGCGCGCATGCCGGGCGGCGGCGGGCAGGGCGTGGCGTGGGTCGGCCCGGCCATCCAGCAGTTCGGCTCCGCCGAGCAGCAGCGGCTCTACCTGCCGCGCATCGCCGCCGGCGAGGACACCTGGTGCACGCTCTTCACGGAGCCCGGCGCCGGCTCGGACCTCGCCTCCGTCCAGACGCGCGCGGAGCGCCGCGGCGACGAGTACGTCATCAACGGCACGAAGATCTACGCCAGCGGCGCGCAGGAGGCCAGCATGGGTTGGCTCGCCGCGCGCACGGACCCGCACGCCGCCAAGCACCGCGGCATCTCCACCTTCGCCGTGCCCATGGACACCCCCGGCATCAGCGTCCGCCCCATGGAGGACATGAGCGGCGGCCACACCCTGAACGAGGTCTTCTTCGAGGACGTGCGCCTCCCGGCGGAGCGCCTCGTGGGCGCCGAGCATCGCGGCTGGTACCAGGCGGCGACCACGCTCGACTTCGAGCGCTCCGGCGTGGCGGCCTTCGCCGGCGGCAAGCGCAACCTCGAACGGCTCGTGTCGGCGGCGCAGGACGAGGCGTCGCTGATCCACCGCAACCCCGCCGCGCGCTACGAACTCGCGGACCGCTGGATCGAGTTGCAGGTCGGCTTCAACGTCGCCTACCGCGTGCCGCTTCTCCAGCAGGAGGGCCTCGTCCCCAACCACGAGGCGTCCGTGAGCAAGTTGTACGGCTCCGAACTGCAGCAGCGCATCGCCTCCACCGGCATGTCGCTGCTCGGGCAGGCGTCGCAACTGGCGCCGGGCTCGCCCTACGCGAAGATGGGCGGCGCCTTCAGCACGCTCTACCTCCAGTCCTCCGCCGCCACCGTCGCCGCCGGCACCTCCGAGGTGCAGCGCAACATCATCGCCCAGCGCGGCCTCGGCCTGCCGCGCGGCTGACGCCGC
>JBBDIC010000060.1:0-3759 GCA_040880625.1 Dehalococcoidia bacterium
GGGGCTTTCGAGGTGAACTGCTCGTTCGACAACTTCGCCTGCTGGCGGCCGACCTCTGCTTCCGCCTCCTCGATCTGCTTCGACAGGCGCGTGCGCTCCGCGTCCGCGTCGAAGAGGCCCGCCATCGGCAGCACGACCTGGCCGAGGGCGAGCACCGAGGTGACGACGCCCTCGGTCGGCGCGTCGGCGGCGCCGGCGACCACGTGGACCGGGCGCGCGCGCGCGAGCACCTCGATGGCGGGGGCCAGGGCGCGGGCGGTCTCGGCGGCCTCGCCGGCGACGATGTAAGCCTCCACCCAGCGGCCGGCGTCCACCTTCTTCTCCGCGCGGATGTTGCGGATGCCTCGGACGAAGTCCTGCACCGCGCCGAGCATGCGCTCCGCCTCCGGATCCCGCCGCGATCCCGCCGGGGGCGGCCGCCCGTCCGAGGACGCCATGCGCGCCGCGGCATCGAGGATGGGGACGGGGCCGGTCGCGGTGGCCACCGGCTCGGGGTAGCGTGCGACGATGAGGGCGGGGGCGCCCTCCGGGTCCGGGCGCACGGCGTTCAGGCGCTGCCAGATCTCCTCCGTGACGAACGGCATGAACGGATGCAGCAGCCGCAGCACCTGGTCGATGGTGTGGACCAGCACCGGGATCGCGGTGCGGTCGCCCGCGCGGACGCGCACCTTCGCCAGTTCGATGTACCAGTCCGCGAACTCGTCCCAGAAGAAGTCCCGCGCCTGGCGCACCGCCTCCGAGAGTTCGAACTGGCGAAGCAGGCGGTCCACGTCGGTGGTGACGGCTTCGAGGCGGCTCAGGATCCAGCGGTCCTCGATGGCCGTGGACTCCGCGGGCGCAGGGAGGCGCAGGTCATCCGACGGCTCCACCATCTGGAGGACGAAACGCGAGGCGTTCCAGAGTTTGTTGCAGAGGTTGCGGCCGGCCTCCAGGCGGTCGTCCGTGATGCGCTGGTCGTTGCCGGGGCTGGTGCCGGAGAGCAGCGCGAAGCGCAGGCCGTCCGTGCCGTACTGCTCCACCACGGACAGCGGGTCCACCACGTTGCCCTTGGACTTCGACATCTTCTGGCCGTCCGGCGCGCGCACCAGCCCGTGCAGGTAGACCGTCTCGAACGGGACCTCGCCGCGCATGTTGTAGAGCGAGAGCATCACCATGCGCGCGACCCAGAAGAAGATGATGTCGTAGCCGGTCTCCATCACCTGCGTGGGGTAGAAGCGCCGCAGGTCCTCCGTGTCGTCCGGCCACCCGAGCGTCGAGTGCGGCCACAGGCCGGAGGAGAACCACGTGTCCAGCGTGTCCTCGTCCTGGCGGATGTTGGACGACTGGCACGCGCCGCACGCCGAGGGGTCCTCGATGGCGACGGTCTCGGCGGCGCAGTCGTCGCAGTACCAGACCGGGATGCGGTGGCCCCACCAGATCTGGCGGCTGATGCACCAGTCGCGGATGTTCTCCATCCAGTGCAGGTAGACGCGCTCGAAGCGCTCCGGCACGAAGGCGATGCGCCCGTCCGTGACGGACTCGATTGAGGGCTGCGCCAGGGTCTTCGCGTCCACCCACCACTGCATCGAGATCAGCGGCTCCACGATCGTGCCGCTGCGCTGGCAGTGGCCCACCGCGTGCGTGTACGGCTCCACCTTCTCGATGCGCCCCGCCGCATCGAGGTCCGCGACGATCAGGCGGCGCGCCTCGAAGCGCTCGATGCCGGCGTACTGCCCGGCGCCGTCGTTCAGGCGGCCGTCCGGGTCGATCACGGAGATGATCTCCAGGCCGTGGCGCTCGCCGATCTCGAAGTCCACCGGGTCGTGGCCGGGCGTGACCTTCAGCGCTCCCGAGCCGCCCTCCATGCTGACCGCGGCGTCCGCGACGATCGGCGCCAGCCGCCCGCCCGCCGGCACCGTCGCCTGCTTGCCCACTAGGTGGCGGTAGCGCTCGTCGTCGGGGTGGACGGCTACGGCGGTGTCGGCCGGGATGGTCTCCGGGCGCGTGGTCGCGATCACGAGGTCCTCGCCGGTGGGCGTCCCGTCCGCGTCTGCCACGGCGTAGCGCACGTACCAGAACGAGCCCGCCTCGTCCTCGTAGTCCACCTCGATGTCGGAGATCGCGCTGCCGCAGTCCACGCACCAGTTGATCAGGCGCTCCGCGCGGTAGATCAGGCCGTCGTCGAAGAGGTTCTTGAACGTGGTGCGCACGGACTTCTCGCGCTGCTCGTCCATGGTGAACGCCTCGCGCGACCAGTCCGCGGAGGCGCCCAGCCGGCGGTGCTGCACGGAGATGCGGTCGCGGCTGCGGTTGACGAACTCCCACGTGCGCCGCAGGAACTCCTCGCGGCCGATGTCGTGGCGGGAGATCCCCTCGCGCTGCAGGTCGCGCTCGATGATCGCGTTCACCGCGATCGCCGCGTGGTCCACGCCCGGCACCCAGAGCGTGTCGTCGCCGAGCATGCGGTGCCAGCGCGTCAGCGAGTCCTCGATGGCCGAGGTGAGCGCGTGCCCCATGTGCAGTTCACCCGTGAGATTGGGCGGCGGCATGATGATCGTGAACGGCGCGGCGTCCGCGCCCCGGCCGCCCGAGGGCTTGAACCAGCCGTTCTCCTCCCACCAGTCGTACAGGTGCTCCTCGACCACGGCGTGGTCGTAGGCCGGCGCCATCTCGGTCGGGTTGAGGGCGGCGTCGCGCTGTTCGGTGGGCTGTGTCATCGGGGAGTTCCTCGTCCGGGTGGAGCAACAAAAACGCCCCGCGGTGCGGGGCGGATGCGGCAGGTAGCGGTGCGTCCTCTATGCGAGGGCGCCGCCAGCCTGCCGCGTGCGTACTACTACGGTGGTCGTCACGCCTGAATGGTACGCGCGGCGGAGCAGAGCGAACAAGCGGCGAGCGCGGCGGCCCCCTCGATGCGGGCTACGTGCCGCCGGCGGCGCGCATCGAGGCGGCCTCTTCGCGCGTGAACTGCTCGTGGCAGGACTCGCAGTGGTAGTTCGAGATCTTGTCCGCCGCGCCCATGTCGGCCGCCGAGTCCCAGTGCGGGATCAGCGTGAGATGCCCGCAGACCGGGACCGGTCCCGTCTCGACGGGCGCGTCCTTCGAGCCCCCACCAAACAACCTGCTCAGGATCCCCATGTCGCCACCTCCAGCGCTGACCGTAACCCGGCGAGTCAAACGGGGATGCCGCCTCCAGGGCTTCGCCCCTCCGAAGGGGGTGCTCCGGACGCACAGAAGGACCGGCCGCGAATGCGGCCGGTCCTGGCTCGGAACAGACGTGCGTGCGCTAGATGCGGACGCGGTTGACCTCGTTCGCCATCACTTCGTCAGCCTCGGCCGGGGTCAACTCCTGGCTACAGGACTCACAGCGATAACTCGAGATCTTGTCCTGCTTACCCATGTCGGCAGCCTCGTCCCATCGGGGGATCATCGTGCCGTGGGGGCAGTCCAGCGGCGGCTCGGTCCGGGCCTCGTTCTGACGAGGCTCAGCCTGAGAGCCACCCCTCAACTTGCTCATGAAACCCATGGTGTTTCCTCCTGTGGGACGGCTAAGTTTCGACAGACCGCCCACGTCGCCATCTGATGAGACACCACGCGCGGCGGCAGAGGTGTCGCGACATCTGCCGAGGCGCATAACAGATCCGTGTCACCGCTCGCGGGAACCGGCGAATCTGGCGCGGGCAAGCCGCCGCGCCACCGCGCGCCATCGAGGTAGGCCGCGCTCGCCCTCTGGCCCCTTCCCCCTTGAGGGGGGAAGGCTGGGATGGGGGTGATCCGCGGGGG
>JBBDIC010000060.1:3859-12645 GCA_040880625.1 Dehalococcoidia bacterium
GGTCCGAGTGCGTCCCGCGCTCGCCCTTCGACGGGCTCAGGGTGAGCGGTCGCGAAGGGCGCTACTCGTCGCGGACGAGGCGGCGGCCGGAAACGTCGCCGGGGAGGTACTCGCGGCCGCAGTGGTGGCACACGAAGCCCATCGCCTTGGCGTCGTCGTCCATCACGTCAGGGCCGCGCCAGCGCGGCATCAGGTCGTGGTCGCGGCAGCAGTCGGAGATCGGCCGCTGCTCTGCGACGCCGCGGTACGTCATCTTGGGCCGGCCGAAGATCTTCGTGAGCATGCGTCCTCCGAGGCCCGAGCGTAGCGACGGCCGCGCGTCCGGGGAAGCCTCGGCTACTCGACCTCCACCAGCGTGATCGACAGCACCGAGGGCGTCGACGACTCGAGCACCTCGAACGCCCCGTCCACGCGCTCGATGCGGGCGCTGGAGGCGGTCAGGCGGTCGCCGTCGAACTCGAAGCCGCCGGTGAGGACCACGTCGCGGCCGTCGCGCTCGCCGCAGGTGAAGTTGATGCGCTCGTCGCCGGCCGTGTCGTCCGCGTCCTGGCCGGCGTTCAGGCAGACCGTCCCATCGTCGAGTTGCACCTCCGCGATGCGGCGCTCGACCTCCGCGCGGTCCTCCAGCGCCATGGGGCCGCCGGCGCCCTCGCGCGCCTCCACCAGGAAGCCCGCCTCGAACGTGACGAGGTCCGGCCCGAACGCCATGTCGCCGACGATCACGCGGTGGCGGTCGCCATCCTCGCCGCAGGTGTAGCGCAGCGGCGTGTCGCCCTCGTAGGCGGGCGGGTCGCCCTTCGCCACGTGGCGGCAGAGCGTGCCGTCCGCCAGCAGGATCGAGGTGAGGCGGCTGGACGTGTCCCCGTTGCCGTCGCCGCCCGTGTCGCCGTCGTCGTCATCCCCACCGCCGCACGCGACGGCAAGGACGCACAGGCCGGCGAGCAGGACGAGCAGCAGACGCGACACGGCAACCTCCGAGGGCGCTCCACGGCCTCAGCCGCCCGCCCTCGATCCAGTGTGCCGCCCCGTGTCCTGTGTTGTGCGCGCAACGCCGTCATCGATCCGTTGCGACTTCGCGCCGCGCGTAGCGGGGCCGTATGCGCCCCTCGCGGGGCGGGGCAGATCAGCCTCCGACGTGTCGAGACACCTCTACCGCCAGCGCGCCCACGCTGCGGCGCGCGCAGGTGAGCGTCTTCCGAGGAGCGACGTGCGCAAAGGGCTGCGAGACCTTGTGCGCCAGTTCCGTGCTCGCCCAGATCACCACCACGTCCGCCGCCTCCACCATCGCCCGTGCGCGCTTCACGCCCTTCGGTCGGTCGCCCTCGACGAAGGTGACCTGCACGGGCGTCCCGGCCACGGCGTCCCGCAGCGCCGTGCGCGTGTTCGGCGACCCGCCCAGGACGAGCAGCCGCGTGCGGCCCGTGGCCACGAGGTCCGCGACCATCTGCTGCGTCGCGCGCGCCGTGTCGCTGCCGCCGCACACCTCGCAGCCCTCGGACGCCACCTCGACCACGCGCCGCCCGCCTGCGTCCAGCGCCTGGCGACACGTCGCCGCCGCGCACACGCGCGCGATCCGCGTGTCGATCGCCGCGATCGCGGCCGCGCGCTTGTCCCGCGCCATGTTCTGTTTGCGCTCGTTGGTCAGCCCCGCCTCGATCAGCGCGCGGCGCGCCTGCGCCCGCGCGTCCACGCGCACGAAGCCGAGTTCGGTCAGCAGCGTGTCGATGGGGAACGTGGGCGCGGCGGGCATGGGCTTACTCGATGAACCGGGACATGATCGCCAGGTTGGGCTCGATGCGTCCGGCCGTGACCACCAGCAGGCCCGCCTCCTCCAGGTAACTCAGGTCGCGGTTCAGCGTCCTGCTGGTGCCCTGGTAGAGCGCGGACGCCGGATGGCGGCGCGAGCGGACATCCGCCAGCGGGATCGGCTCCGCCAGCGCCAGCAGCACCAGTTGGAGCCGCCGCTCCCCCACCTTCGTCCGCAGGCCGCCGTCCACCTGCAACTGCTCCCGGGCGAAGTCTCGGAAGGCCACCTTCCGCAGTTCGGCCAGCGCCTGTGCGTGGACGCCGTCCAACTCCTCGCGCAGGCCGCGCAGGGCGAACGTCACCAGCTCGGTCAGGTCGCCGTCATGCACGAAGCGCGCGCGGTTCAGTTGCTCCTCGTACTCCGCGCGATGGCGGTAGTAGAAGTTCGCGAGCGAGTAGAACCCCAGCGAGTTGATGCCGCTGCGGTACAGGATCAGGCTCTCCACCGCCCGCGACGTGCGGCCGTTTCCGTCGCCGAACGGGTGGATGCTGATGAGGTAGAAGTGCGCCGCCACGGCCCGGACACACTCCGGCCACCCGTCGCGCTCGCGCGTCTCCGGGAACCACTCGAAGAAGCGGCCCATCAGGTCCGGCACTTCCGAGGGGACGGGCGCGAGGTAGTCGCCGGCCACGACCGGGTGCTCCCGGTACTCGCCGGGCGCGTTCATCCGGTAGTCGATCGCGCTCGTCGTCAGGCGGTGGATCTCCCTCACGTCGGACTCCGTGAGCAGGTGGTCCGGCTCCCCGCGCACCGTCGAGCGGATGAACTCCATCACGCGCCGCGCGTTACGCGCCTCCTGCTCCTCGCGCGCGCGTGCCGTGCCCAGGACGGGCGCCCGCCGGGCGTCCTCCGCGCGCAGCACCTGCTCCACCTCGTCCTCGGTGAGGTCGGAGCCCTCGATGCCGGTCGTCCCGCGGACGGCCCGCACGATGTTCAGCCGGTCGATCTGTAGGCGCAGCGTGGGCGGCAACGGGATCTCGTGGATGAGCCCCGTCAGGCTCTCGATGCGCGCGACGAGCCGGGTGACATCCGGATCCTGGAGGTCAACCGTCGAGTGGAAGTGAAGTTGCCAGCGGGGCATCGTGTGGCCTGCCAAATGTCCAGGAAATTGTCACCCATGATGACATCAGATTCGCTTGTGATTGCTGGTGTTTCGGCCAGACTGACCATCTTTCAGTCAAGGAACTTGTCAGCCATTGTGTCACCTCCGATGGCATCCCGCAATTGACAAGAACACCTGTGCTGCCGCATCGTACGCACCCTGCGGGGTGAACGCATGTTCGCACACGGTCGTCCCGCGCCAACGAACTCTCGCCGCGCCCCCAACGTCGAGGGCGCGCGCCTCGGGCGGGGTGTCGAGGGGTGGACGATGGCGCTCGTGGATGCGGTGGCGGCGCTGCGGAGCGACCCGGACCTCGCGCCGTGCTTCGTGGACTGGCGCACGCTGCTGGCGGAGGCGGCGCGCTTCGCGTCGTGGCCGGACGCCCTCGATGTCCGCATCGTGGAGGCGCTCCGCCTGCGCGGCATCGACCGGCCGTACACGCACCAGGCGAGGGCGATCGCGGGCGCGCTCGGACGGGCGGGGGAGCGCCCTCGCGACCAGGTGGTGGTCACGCCCACCGCGTCCGGCAAGACGCTGTGCTACACCGCGCCCGTGCTCCAGGCGATCCTCGACGACCCGTCGGCGCGCGCGCTGTACCTCTTCCCGACGAAGGCGCTGGCCGCGGACCAGTTGGACGAACTGCACGGCATCGTCACGGACGCGGGCCTGCCGGTGCGGACGTTCACCTACGACGGCGACACCAGCCCCAACGCGCGCCGGGCGGTGCGCACCTCCGGCCACGTGGTCATCACGAACCCGGACATGCTGCACACCGGCATCCTCCCCAACCACACCAAGTGGGTGCGCCTGTTCGAGAACCTGCGCTACGTGGTCATCGATGAGTTGCACACCTATCGAGGGGTGTTCGGATCGCACGTGGCGAACCTGCTGCGGCGCCTGCGCCGCATCTGCCGGTTCTACGGCGCGGACCCGGTCTTCATCTGCTGTTCGGCGACCATCGCCAACCCGGGCGAACTCGCGGAGGCCCTCGTCGGCCGGCCGGTGGACGTGGTGGACGACAACGGCGCGCCGAGGGGTGAGCGGACGGTGGCGCTCTTCAACCCGCCGGTGGTGAACGCGGAACTCGGCATCCGCCAGGGCGTGGTCAACGCCACGACGGCCGTCGCGTCGCGCTTGCAGGCCGCCGGCGTGCAGTCGATCGTCTTCGCCGGATCGCGCACGCGCGTCGAGGTGCTCACGCAGTACCTGCGCGAGGCGAAGGGCGGTCGACCCCTCCACCCCGGAGCGCCCCCGATCGTGCGCGGCTATCGCAGTGGCTACCTGCCGAAGGAACGCCGCGAGATCGAGGCGGCCCTGCGCGAGGGACGCCTCCGCACGGTCGTCGCGACGAACGCGCTCGAACTCGGCATCGACATCGGCGGGCTGGACGCGTCGATCCTCGCGGGCTACCCGGGGACGGTCGCGAGCCTGAAGCAGCAGATGGGGCGCGCCGGGCGCAGCAGCCGGGCGTCGCTCGCCGTGATGGTGGCGTCGTCGTCACCCCTCGACCAGTACGTGGCGATGCACCCGGACTTCGCCTTCGGCGAGAGCGTGGAGGCGGCGCGCGTCCACCCGGACAACCCGATCATCGCGGCGGAGCACCTGAAGTGCGCCGTCTTCGAACTGCCGCTCGACGCGGACGAGCAGCAGGACGCCCTCGGCAGCCACACGCCGGACCTGCTCGACGCGCTCGAGGAGATCGGCACGGTGCACCGCGCCGGCGGGCGCGCGTACTGGAGCAGCGAGGCGTATCCCGCCGAGGGTGTGTCGCTGCGCCTCGGCGCGGAGCAGAACGTCGTGATCGTGGACCAGGGCCCGCCGGCGGCCGTCATCGGCGAGGTGGACCGGCCGAGCGCCATGACGCTGCTCCACACCGAGGCGATCTACATGCACGACGGCCGCCAGTACCACGTGGATCTCCTGGACTGGGAGGAGTTGAAGGCATACGTCCGGCCGGTGGACGTGGACTACTACACGGACGCGCACCTCGCGGTCGACTTGAAGGTGATGGACGAGTGGGATGCCACGCCCGCCCCCGCCGTGCGCGGCCACGGCGAGGTGGCCGTGACGTACCTGGCCACCATCTTCAAGAAGATCAAACTGCACACGCACGAGAACATCGGCTGGGGGAAGATCGGCATCCCGCAGGACGACCTGCACACGGGCGCGTTCTGGCTGACGCTGCCGGAGATGCAGAGCGGCGGGCGTCGAGGTCAGACCGAGGCGGCGTTGCAGGGCGTGGCGCAGGTGCTGGTGAACGTGGCCCCGCTGCTGCTGATGTGCGACCCGCGCGACCTGCACCTGTCCGTGCAGGCGAAGTCGCCGCACACTGGCCTGCCGACGATCTTCCTGTGGGAGTCCGTGCCCGGCGGCGTCGGCTTCGGCGAGCACCTGTTCCGTGAGACGGCGCGCCTGCTCCAGATTGGCCTCGGACTGGTCGAGGCGTGCGCGTGCAGCGAGGGGTGCCCCGGCTGCGTCGGCCCGCCCTCGGCGCCGGGGGCCGGCGTGAAGGCCGTGGCGACCGAGGCCCTGCGCGCGCTGGCGCGCGGCATCGAGGCAGGCGCCGGCGTCGAGGCGGCGGGCTAGCCGCGTGGTCACGACAGCGCGCGCGGCGGAGTCGCCGGCGGAGGTCCGGGAGCGCCTGCGCGCGCTGATCCGCCGTCTGGAGGCCCGCCCAGCGCCGAGGTTCGCGCCGCCCGCGGATCACCCCCACGCCGAAGGGCCGGAGGGCGACGAGCGCGACTGGGCGGCGCGCGCGCGGCCGCGGGCGATCGAGGAAGTGTTCCCCTCGGCGGTGCGGCGGGAGACGGACGCCGGGGCGTGTACGGTCATCGAGGTCACGTACGGCCTTGACCACCTCGTGGGCGAGCAGCCGCTGCGCGACATCGCGCATGTCTCGCCAGAGACGTACGCGCTGCTCGCGCCACACGAGGGCGTGGAGGACGTGGCGCTCGGCGAACTCCTGTTCCTGGACATCGAGTCCACCGGCCTCGGTGGGGCTGGCGCCATGGCGTTCCTCGTCGCCACCGGGCGGTTCGAGGAGCGCGCGGGCATCGATGGCGGCGCGGGGCCCGCGTTCGTCCTCCGGCAGTACCTCGCCACGTCGCCGCCGGAGGAGGGCGCGGTGCTGGCGGCGCTGCTGGAGGACGCGGACGTGCGCGGTGGCGAGCCGGTGCTGGTCACGTACAACGGCCGCGGGTTCGACGCGCCCATGCTGGACGGACGCGCCACCATGCACCGCCAGCGTGCCGGCTTCGATGCCCTGCGCCACGTAGACCTGCTGGCGCCGATGCGCACGGGCCTCCGAGGGGCGATGGAGTCGTGCCGCCTCTGCGTCGTGGAGACGGACGTCCTCGGGCTGACCCGTCCGCCGGGCGAGGTCTCCGGCGCGGACGTGCCCGGCTGGTACTTCCGCTTCCTGCGCTCGCGTGACGCGCGGCTGCTCGTCCCGATCGTCGAGCACAACGCGCTGGACGTGGTCTCGCTCGCGGCGATCCTCGCGCGGTTCGGGGCGCTGCTGGCGGAGCAACGCGCGCCGGCGCCGCTGGACTCCGTCGCCCTCGGCCGGCTGCATGCGGCGCGCGGGGACCACGAGCGCGCCGCCGCCCACCTCCAGCGCGCGGTCGCCGTGCTGCCGCCGTGCGGCGCCCGCGACGACACGCTGCTCCGCCTGGCCACGGCCCACCGCCGCGCCGGGCGGCGCGACCTGGCGGTGCCGCTCTGGCAGGAGGCCGCCGCGCGCCCCGGCGTCCCGGGCCTGCGCGTCCTCGTGGAGGTGGCGAAGGCGCTGGAGCACGACCGCCGCGACTTCCCCGGCGCGCTCGCTGCCGTGGAGGAGGCCGTGCGGCGTGCGGAGGCGCTGGCGCGGTTCGACCCGCGGACGTCGCGCCGCTGGATCGAGGGCCTCGCGGTGCGTCGGGCACGTCTCGAACGCCGCGCAGCCCGTCAGGCGGCGACACCCGGCCGGGCAGTGGGCGCGGTAGGGTAGATCGGTCCTCGCGGAGGGGCGGGGCCACTAGAGCACGAGGGCGCTTGCCCTAAGATCGGATGCGCGGGGCTCTCCTCCTTTCGCTCCCGCTACCCGGGATAGAACTCAATGCCTTCCTCGATCGGCGTCCGCCTGCTGGTGGTGCTCGTCCTGTGCGCGCCCGTGCTGCTCCCCTCGGGTGCGCCGGCCGCGCACGCCGGCGACGCGCCGCCGCCTGCCGTGGCTGCCGAAGACGAGGCGGTGCGCCTCGAACTGATCGCGGTCGGCGGGGACGTAGAGCGCGCACGCGCGCTCGTCCTGCAGCACGGCGGCACCGTCGAGGTGGTCTCCGGCGGTCGCGTGCAGGCGCTCGTGCCCTCCTCGGCGGTGCGTGCGATCGAGGCGCGGCGGGACCTGGTGCGCGTGGACTCGCCGGGCATCTTCCTGCCGCTCCAGACGGCCTCCGCGCTGGAGTTGATCGACGCGCCGACGTGGAACGCGGCGGGCTTCAGCGGCTTCGGCTCGAAGGTCGCGATCCTCGATGCCGGGTTCCAGGCGTACCAGTCCGCGCTGGGGAGCACGCTGCCGCCGGCGGTGACGGCGATCTCGTTCCGCGCGGACGGCCAGTTGAGCGCGGCCACCTCGCACGGGCGGCGCGCGGCGGAGATCGTGTTCAGCATGGCGCCGGGCGCGTCGCTGTACCTGCTCAACTTCTCGACCGTCACGGAACTGTCCAGCGCCGTGGACTACCTGATCGCGGAGGACGTGGACGTCGTGTCGTTCTCGTTGGGCTACGTCCACAACGGCCCGGGCGACGGCGCCGGCCCCGTCAACGAGATCGTCAGCCGCGCCGCCGAGGCGGGCATCGCCTGGTCGGTGGCGTCCGGCAACTGGGCGCAGCAGCACTGGGCCGGCGCATTCCGCGACACCGACGGCGACGGCTTCCACGAGTTCGAGGGCGCCGCGGAGATGAACGAGCACGCGTTCATGGCGGGCGACCTCATCACCGCCTCGCTGCGCTGGGACGAGCCGTGGGGCGCCGCCTGCTCCGACTACGACCTGGAGGTCTTCGGCCCCAGCGGCGCCCTGTTGCGCGCCGCGCGCGGCATCCAGGCGTGCGAGCAGGACCCCGTCGAGTCGCTCCAGGTGCTGGCGACGCAGACCGGCGCCTACAGCATCCGCGTCATCCAGGCCGCCGCCGAGGCGCCCCGCCACATCGAACTGATGGTCGTGGGCTCCCCGGACCGAGGGCTGCCGCTCGCCTTCAGCGTCCCCGCCGGATCGCTCTCGGAGCCGGCCGACAACGCCTCCGTCATCACCGTAGGGGCGCTGACGCCCGGGCCGGACCGCACGGAGGCGCCGTACTCCTCGCGCGGGCCCACCGCGGACGGGCGCTTCAAGCCGAACATCCTGGGCCCCACCGGCTCCGGCAACGCCTCCCCGGCGGCCACGTTCGGCGGCACCTCCGCGGCCGCGCCGCACGTCGCCGGCGCGCTGGCGCTGCTGCAGGAGGCGCACCCCGGCGCCGATGCCGCGCGCCTCGCCATGCTCGTGCAGTCGCGCGCCGTCCCGCTCGCGCCCGTGCCGGGTGGCTCCGGCGCGATGCGCGTGGACCTCGGATCGTTGGCCGGGCTGGGGCCGGTGCTCCCGGCCGGCGGGCTCGATGCGCGCTTCCTGGGCGACATCCCGGACGGCGGCGGCCTCGCCCTGGTCCAGTACGACGGCCCGGACGGCTACCCCGCGCGCTTCACGCACCTGCTGCTCGACTACCGCGCGCCGCTCGCGGTCTACTCCCTCGACATCGCGAGCCAGGAATGGAGCGCCTACGTGACCGGCGCCCCCGCGTTCGTGAACGCCGCGTTCAACCGCTACGACGACGGACAGTTGCTCGTGCTGCGTCTGCCGTAGGT
>JBBDIC010000060.1:12745-16971 GCA_040880625.1 Dehalococcoidia bacterium
GCCGCCGTCAGCGGCTGGAGTAGACCCACATCCCGAACACCGATCCGCTCACGAGGATCATCCCGGGCATCACCAGCGCGTCCGACGGTGCGATCGTCAGGCCCGTCGCCTGCAACGACGTCCCCGCGACGAACGCCCCCGCGATCCCGAGGGCGAGCGGCCCGGTCTTCCCCACGAGCCACATCCCGATGATCCCGATCCCCGTCAGCACCATCCCCCAGAAGAACAGCGTGTTCGAGGGGTTCACGGTCAGCGCCAGGCCCGTCAGCCCGCTGCCGGTCACGAAGATGAGCATCACCGCGGCCGTCTGCAGCCGGACGCCGCCCTTGCCCGGCAGCCACATGCTGACGACCGCGATCCCGGTCAGCACCATCCCCAGGAGGATGATGGAGTCGTTCGGGATCACCGTCAGCCCGGTGGCGGTGGTGACGCTGCCCGCGAAGAACACCGGCATGATGAACTTCCATGCCTGGCCGCCGCTGAACTCACGGTGCATCGCCAGCGGGATCCGCAGCGGCATCCGGCGCGGGGTCATCGGTCTGCTGTCGGTCATCCTCGGTCCTCGTCCTCTCGCCGCGCCTGCGGCGCGTCCGTGCCCGGCCCGCCACTCGAGGTGGGACCGCCCGCCGGTCCGCCTCCGCCCGATCCTGCGCCCGGCCCGCCCCCGAAGACGAACGGCAGGAACGCCCCGCCCGAGACGAGCGCCCCGGCCACCGCGCGTTGATCGATCGACTGCATCGCGTACCACGGCAGCGTGCCGCCGGTGAACGCCGCGCCCACCGTCGCCACCTTGCGCACCTGCGCGCGCGTCTCTGCCACCTCCGGCGACACCTCGCGCCCGCCGGGCGTCCTGGACGTATCCACCGCCGCGAGGAGCCCCGCCGCCGTCCCGCCTTCGAGCGACAGCGGCACGGGCGTCGCATCCGGCGTCGGCGTGACGCTGGGCGTGGTCGCCGGTGCCGTCGGCGTCACGGGCGTCGGTGCCGGGGTCGCGCCCGAACCGGCGCCCGGCGGAGGCGTCGACGCCGGGAGCGGCAGCGGCGGCGGCGGCGTCGCCGTCGAGGTGGGCGCGGGTGTCGCCGCGGGCGTGCTCGCGGGCGGCGGCGTGGGGCTCGGCGTCGCGGCCGCCGTCGGCGTGGCCGTCGGCGTCGAGGCAGGCGTGGCGGCCGGCGTCGGGCTGGCCGCGGGCGTCGCTGTCGGTGTGGGCGTCGGGGTCGCGCTCGGCGTCGGGGTCGGCGTGGCGACTGGCGTCTCGATCTCCTCGGGCGGTGGCTCCGGCGGCGCGGTCACCTGCACGGTGCGCGTGTCGCAGCCCTCGCCGGCGTCCTTGTCCGTGACGCACACCGTCACGCTCCGTTGCCCGGCCGCGCCATACGTGTGCGACCGCACGATCGCCGCGCCCGCCTCGTCGGTGGTCCCCGTCGCGTCTGCCGAGCCGTCGCCCCAGTCGATCACCCATGCCCACGGCGCATCGAGGGCGCCCGCGTCGCTGAACGTCGCGCTCACCTCGACCGCCGCGCCGAGGGCCACCGAGGTGTTCGCCCCGGCGTCGACTGACGGCGCGACGTTGGCGATGACGGCGTCCACCGTCGCCACGTCCGTGCTCTCGTCCGGGTTGGTGACCGTGAGCGTGACCTCGTAGGTGGCGTCGTGGACGTAGGTGTGCTCCGGCTCGACCTCCGTGGAGGTGCCCCCGTCGCCGAAGTCCCACGCGTACGTCCGCTCCGCATCGCCCGTGGAGGCGCTGCCGTCGAAGGCCACCGAGTCACCCTCGGATGCGGCGTACGGGCCGCCCGCGTCCGCCACGGGCGCGACGCTCCACGTGACCGTCGCGGGCGCCGAGGCGAGCGACGTCGATGCCGCCTCCCCGCCCCACAGCATCGTCGCGACGATCGAGTCCTCGCCGGCGCTTCCGGCGTACTGCGGCGCGACCGTCCCTGTCCCGGCGGCGGTGGCGGTGTCCACGTTCGCGCCCGTGCGCGCCACGCTCACCTCGAAGGCTTCGCCGAAGACGCCGGTGTTGAGGGTGGGTGTGACGGTCAGCGTCACGCTGTCGCCGACGCTGGGCGTGGCGTCCGACGGGACGACGGTGATGCCGGTGAGGTGGCTCGTGGAGGTCGCCGCGCCGCCGAGCGCGCCCGCCGCCGGGCCGTCCGGGTCGCCCCACCACGTGGACGCGACGGAGATGGCGACGCTGGCGTCCACGGCGGGCGTGGCATGACCCAGGAACGCGGACCCTCGCACGGAGGCAGCGCCGGAGGCCACGCCCGGCCGGTCGATCGCCTTGCCCCCGGCGGTCGAGGTGTTGCCGTCGAAGACCGAGGCGGTGACGTGGAACTCGTTGATCGTCTCGATCGCGCCGCTCGCCCAGGCAGAGTTCGCCTCGAAGCGCGAGGCGTCGATGGTCGTCGAACCGGCGGCGTAGAGCGCGCCGCCGCGGTCGTCGTTGGCGCTGCCGGCGGCGTTCCCGTCGAAGACGCTCCCCGCGATCGTCGTCGCGCCGGCGGCGTAGATCGCCCCGCCGTCGTCGCCCGCGGTGTTGTCGCTGAACGTCGTGCCCGACACGTCGAGCGTGCTCGACGCGTGGACCGCGCCGCCGCGCACGCCGGCGGTGTTTCCCACGAACGCGGCATCGATCAGCGTGAGCGGGGCGGTCGCGCGGATCGCGCCGCCGTTCTCGGCCGTGGCGCCACCCGTGAGCGTGACGCCCTCGATGGTGAGCGAACCGCTCAAGACTTCGATCAGGCCGTGCGCGCCGCCGCCGTCCAGCACGGTGGCGCCGACGCCCAGCCCTTGGATGGTGACGCCGGTCTGGAGGTCAATGACGACGGTGCCCGGCTCCGGGTCGCCGGTCTGCAGTTCGATGACATGAGGTCCGATCGCCTGCCCGAGGGAGGCGATGGCCGCCGTGAGCGTCGCGTACTGGCAGCCGCCGCCCGCGCAGACCGTGAGCGTGTCCGCGCTGGCCCGCCAGCCCGGCGCAAGTAGCGCCGCGGCGATCGCAAGGACCGCCGCCATCGAGGCGAGCGCAGCAAGGCGACGGCGAGGGCGCAGCAGCATGGTCACCCGCACTCGGCCCGCGCGTGGCGGGCGAGTGGTCTGATATGGAATTGTTACAGGGCTGCACCATGGTGCGTGCCCGCGCCGCAATGCTCAACCCTGAGCCAGCGCGCAACTACGCGCGGTCAGGAACTCGTCAGCGGCGCTGGTCCGGTTCGCCCTCGCGGAAGCGGGGCTGGTACTCGGAGGGGCGGCCCTGCACCTGGGCCACGTGCATACGGTCGTGCCGGTAGTAGGAGCGCAGCCACTGGAGGACGTTCAACTCCCCGAACATCCGGTTGCGGGACGTGCGGTCGAGGTCGTCGAGCGAGAGCCCCTCGATGAACGCCAGCGTCAGGTCGCGCTGCCGGTCCATCTCCTCCACCAGCCGCCCGAGCGGCGCCTCGTGCGCCTGCTCTATGGCGAACGCCGGCCGCTCGTCGGGCGCGGCCGGAGCGCCGTCGTCGGGGGTGTCGAGGTCGGGGCGGTCCTGCCGGACGCTGCGCTCGCACCAGGCGCGGTAGCGCGCGTCCATCTGCGCGAGGTGGACCACCTGCTCCTTGACGGACCAGCCGTCCTCGCCGTCACGGTCGGGCGGGCGGTACTCCGCCACGTCCTCCGCCATCCCGCGCAGCGCGGCTGCGAGGGCGTCCCGCTCCCCGGCCATCTTCGCGCGCAGTTCGTCCACCTGTGCCTGTGTCGCCATGATGGCCCTACTCCGGACGCAACAGCGTCTCCACCTGCGTGATGTGTTCGTCCATGTGGTTGATGTGCAGCGCCACGTGCTGGCGGACGGAGCGACGCAGCCCGCGGATGCGGCCCGGGCGGCCCCATGCGGCGTCCGGTGTCTCCGACAGGAAGTCCACCGTCTGGCCGATCTCGCGCTCGAACTGGTCGAGGAGGGCCGCGGCGTCGGTCTGCGCGTAGGCGGACGCCGCCTCGTCCTCGTTGAAGTCCTCGCGCTCGGGATCGGTCATCGTCACCATGCGGTGCACGAAGACGCCGTTCGCGTGCGCGTACACGGCCATATGCGCGATCACGCGCTCCACGGACCAGCCCGCGGCGTCCGGCTGGCCGAGGGCGCTCGACGGCTGCGCGGCGACGGCCCGCCGCAGGCGGTCCGGCACGGTGGCGAGGGCGCTCGACGGCTGCGCGGCGACGGCCCGCCGCAGGCGGTCCGGCACGGT
>JBBDIC010000060.1:17071-30254 GCA_040880625.1 Dehalococcoidia bacterium
CAGGCTGCCCCCGCCCGCGTCACGCACATCACAGCCCGCGTCACGCGCATCACAGGGCGCCCTCGCCGAGGATGCGATCGAGGATGCCGGTGAGGTCCTCGTCGTTGTAGAAGTGGATGGTCAGTGTGCCCTTGCCCTTCGCGGAGCGCCGCAGCGTGGCCTTCGTGCCCAGCGCGCGCTGGATCGCCTCCGCGAAGCCCTGCGTGACCGCCTCCGCGCCGCGGTCCTGGGGGCGGCGGATCGGGGTCGGGCGCTTCGGGGTGCCGGCCAACTCGCGTACCAGGCGCTCCGTCTGGCGGACGTTCAAGCCCTCATCCAGGATGCGCTCGAACACCTCCAGCATGTGCGTGTCGTCCGGCAGGCCGAGCAGCGCGCGACCGTGGCCCTCGCTCATATAGCCGCTCGAGATCGCCTCGCGCACCCCTATGTCCAGGTCCATCAGGCGCATGGTGTTCGCCACGGCGCTCCGAGACTTGCCGACGCGCGCCGCCACCTGCTCCTGCGTCAGGCCGTGCTCCTCCTTCAGTCGCTGGTAGGCGGCCGCCTCCTCCATCGCGTTGAGGTCCGCGCGCTGGATGTTCTCCACGATCGCGATCTCGAGCAGTTCCTGCGTCGTGGTCTGGCGCACCGTCACCGGCACCATCTGCAGCCCGGCCGCCTTCGCGGCGCGCAGCCGCCGTTCGCCGGCGATCAACTGGTAGACCGGCGCGCCGTCCTCGCCCCGCTCCTCCGTCACCAGCAGCGGCTGGATCACGCCGTACGTGCGGATCGAGTCGCTCAACTCCTGCAACTTCTCGGTGTCGATCCTCGTGCGCGGCTGCATCGGGTTGGGCACCACGTCGCCGATCGGCACCTCCGTGACCGGGACGCGTTCGTCGCGCGGCCGGTCCGGCGCGCCGTCCAGGTCGGACGGGCCGTCCGGGATCAGCGCGGAGAGGCCGCGCCCCAGGCCGCCCTTGCGTGTCGCCATCTACGCCTCCTCCGCCGGCCGCGCCGGGGTTCGTGTCTCATCGTGGGTTGCCGCGACGCCGGCCGGCACGGGCGGGGCCGTCGCCGGCAGCGCCGCGCCCAGCGCCGCCACCACCTCGCCGGCCAGGTCGTCGTACGCACGCGCGCCCGTCGAGGTGGGGTCGTACGTGCGGATCGGCTCGCCGTGGCTTGGCGCTTCCGCCAGCCGCACGGAGCGCGGGATGACGGTGGTGAAGGTGTTGGTGAAGTGGCGCCGGACTTCCTGCTCCACCTCGCGCGAGAGGTTCGTGCGCGCATCGAACATCGTCAGCAGCACGCCGCGGATGACCAGGCGCGGGTTCAGGTTGCGCTTCACCAGTTCGATCGTGTGCGCCAGGTGCCCCAGGCCCTCCAGCGCGAAGTACTCCGTCTGCACCGGGATCACCACCTCGTCCGCCGCGGCCAGGGCGTTCACCGTCAGCAGACCGAGCGAGGGCGGGCAGTCGATCATGATCAGGTCGTGGTGCGGGCGCAGCGCCTCCACAGCGCGCCGCATGCGGAACTCGCGCGCCATGACGGACACGAGTTCCACCTCCGCGCCGGCGAGCGCCGGGCTGGTGGGCAGGATGCTGAGGCCCGGCGTGGCCGTGGGCACGATCGAGTCGAGCAGCGGGTACTCGTCCACGAGCGCGGCGTACAGCCCGCCGCCGTCGGCGGGACGCGCGGCGCCGAGCGCGCTCGTGGCGTTCGCCTGCGGGTCGGCGTCGATCACCAGCACGCGCAGGCCCTTCGCGGCCAGCGCCGCCGCCAGCGAGACCGTGGACGTCGTCTTGCCGACGCCGCCCTTCTGGTTCGCCAGTGCGATCACGACGCTCATGCGGTGCGGCTCAAGATCGGGCGCTCACGCGGATGCTCCCCCGTCCGATGTGGACTGTCCGCCACCGGAGGCACCGCCGCCCGGCAGGGCGGGCAGGCGCGCCTCGATGGCTGCGCGCGACGGAAGGGGGGCGGGACCACGGACCTCGACCGACGCCGCGGCGCATGCCGCTGCCAGCCGTCCGGCGTACTGCTCCCCCGCGCGCCACGCGAGTATAAACGCGGCCGCGAACACGTCACCCGCGCCCGTGGCGTCCACCGGTTGCGCCGCCGCCACCGGCAGCCGCCGCGACCCGGACCGGTCGATGAGCACCGCGCCGCGTTCCCCCTCCGTCACCACCACGCGCCCGGCGCGCGCGACCAGGTGCGTCAGCGCCGCCGCCGGCCAGAGCGCCGTCTCCTCCGCCGCGAGGAAGATCGTCACGTTCGGCCTCGCCGCGTCCAGCAGCACCGACGCCGGCTGCGCGCGATGCGCGATGCCTCCGTCCGGCAGCACCGCGCGCTGTAGCCCCTGCGCCAGCAGCGCCACCTCCGCGCCGGGATACGCATCGAGGAAGTCGCCCACGTCGACATCCTCCGGCAGCAGCGGCCCCAGGATCAGCGTCACGGGTTCGGGCCAGCCCTCGGGGGCGTCCTCCGGCCGGATCGTGCGCTCCGCCGCCTGCACCAGCGACTGCGCGCGTTCGCCGGTCGCGAAGTCGTGACGCAGCGTCAGCGTCGGGGCATCGAGGCGGCACACCTCGTGGCCCCGGAAGGCATCGAGGGACGCGTCCTCGCCCGCCGTGACGAGCGCGTGCGCCTGCACGTCGAGCGCCTCGCACACGCGTGCGGCGTATGAGGCGGCGCCTCCGGGCAGGCGGGCGTCGCCGACGAGGTCCCACGTGACGGGCCCGACGATCCAGGCCGGAGACGGAGAAGGGTCGAGCGGCATGGTGCTTCTCGACCCTTCTCGGTGGTTGTCGGCTGTTCTCGGGGATTGCGAGGCGGCTACTCCGGCAGGACCTCGACCTGGCGCTCGTCGCCCGAGCCCACGCTCTCCGTCTTCACGCCGCGCTCCTCGCGGAGGGCGATGTGGACGATGCGCCGCTCGTACGCCGGCATCGGCTCCAGCGTGATGACGTCGCCGGTCTCGCGGACCTCCTGCGCGATCTCGTGGGCCAGGTCCACCAGCATCTGCTCGCGCCGCCGCCGGTAGCCCTCGATGTCCAGGCCGAAGACCGGCGGCTTGTTGCCGCCCTTCGACACGATCGTGTTCACGAGGTACTGGAGCGACGCCAGCGTCTCGCCGCGCCGCCCGATCAGCACGCCCAGGTCGTCCGAGGTGTCGTCGTCCTCGCCGTAGATGTCGAAGACCTGCTCGATCAGGCCGGTGCCGTCGCCCGGCGTCTCCGGGTCGCGCGCCGTGATCTCCGTGCCGGTGTAGCCCAGCAGCGTCAGGATGTCCCGCAGGCTGCTCCCGGCGAGGTCCATGTCGTCCGTCGCCTCGTCGAAGGTGGGAGCGGCGGGAACGTCGTCCGGAGCGCCCGGGATCAGGACGAGTTCGTCGTCCGGGACGCTCTGGAACGGGCCGCGCGGCGCGCGTTCACCACGGTCCGGGCGGTCGCCGCGCTCGGGGCGCCCGCCGCCGGAGCGGCCACGGCCGCCGCGCGCGTCGCGTCCGCCTCGGTCGTCGCGCGGGCGTTCCTCGCGCGGGCTGTCCTCGCGCGGACGATCGTCTCGAGGCCGCTCGTCACGCGGGCCGGCGTCAGCACGCGCGCCCTCGGGGCGTCCGCCGTCGGTCCGAGCGCCCTCGGGGCGCCCGCCCTCGGCGTCACGGCCGCCGCGACCGCGTCCGCCGCGCCGCCCTCGACGCCGGCCGCCGCCCTCGGCGCCCTCTGTGCTCCCGCCGTCGCGCGGGCCGTCCGAGCGCTCGCGTCCCTCGCCGCGGTCGCGTCCACCGCGCTGGCCGCCGCGCTCGCCACCACGCTGGGTGGCGCCGCCGGCAACGGCGGACTCCTTCGCGGTGACCCGGACGATCGCCTCCTCCGAGCCGAAGCCCAGGAAGCCGCCTTTACCCTCGGTGATGACGTCTACGTCGACTTGATCGCGACGAAGGCCGAGTTGCCCGAGAGCCTTGCCGACCGCTTCGTCGACCGTTCTGCCGCTCGTCTCCGCTACTCGCATCGTTCGTCCTCGATTCGGTGTCGCCCCCGGTGGGGGCGTTGGGCTGCGTGCGGGGGGGTCGCGAACCGCGGCCGGTGCCGGGCTCACGCAATGTAATGCCCAGCGCCTCCCGCAAGGGGGCGGGGAGCAGGGAGCCCCAGGTGAAGTCACCCGGGCCCACGAACATCCACTGCAAGATGATGCCAATGGCGGTGCTGGCGAACCAGTACACGCCCAGGCCGGCCGGGCTGAGCCAGACGAACCAGGAGAACACAGCGGGCATCATCCACTGCATCATCTGGGCCATCTGCTGCTGGTTGGCGCTGGCGGGGGTGGCCTGGTTGCTGCGGTTGGTGGAAATGCGCTGCTGGAGCCACATGGCCGCGAACACGCCAAAGACCAGGAAGAAGTTGCCGTTCTCGCCCAGGTCCATGCCCAGGAAGGTGCGGCTCAGCGGCACCGCGCCCTGGACGAACTCCACCTCATAGAGGCGGCGCGACAGGTCCAGCACGCCCTCCGGCGTGTTGCCCAGCGTGATGCGGATGACCTGGTAGAGCGCGATGAAGATGGGGAACTGCAGCAACTGCGGGCCCAGGCAGCCGAGGGGGTTCACCCCGGCTGTCTTGTACATCTTCATGATCTCTTCGTTGCGGCGCCGCGGATCCGAGTACTTCTTCTGGATCTCCGCCATCTGCGGCTGGATTTCCTGTAGCGCGCGCATGGAGTGCAGCATGCGCAGCGTCAGCGGGAACATGAGCGCGCGCGTGATCACCGTGAACACGAGGATCGCGAGGCCGTACGACCCGAAGGTCAGCACGGACAGGCCGACCATGATGTTGATCAGCGGCGTCTCGAGGAACGTCTGCCAGATGGCGCCGATGGGCATGCCTGCTCCGTCCCCTTGTCCGCGCTAGCGCGCTGCCGCCAGCGGCACGGACTGGAAGGCCCCGCCGCCGGAGACGTCCACGCGCACCAGGTCGTGCCGGGAGGTCACCAGGTAGATGTTTGTGCCGTCCAGGTACGGGTCTGCGTTCACGTTGCCGTCGCTGACCACGTCCTGCATCCATTGCTGCTGCCCGTTCGCCGCGTCGAGTGCGAACACGCGGCCGTCGCGCGCCGGGGCCACGAGCATGCCGTCCACCAGCAGCGGCGCGGCGCGGAACTCGGCCTCGTCGGGCGCGGTGAACGCCCAGCGCTGCTCGCCGCTGACCAGGTCAATGGCGTAGACGGTGCCGCGCATGGTGGCGGCGTAGACCGTGTCGCCCTCGATGAGGGGGCGGCCCATGAACCAGCCGTCGCCCTTGAAGGCCCAGCGCTCGTCGCCGTTGGCCGTTACGTCCAGCGCGTGGATCGAGTGGTCGAAGGCGCCCACGACCAGCAGGTCGCGGTTCAGCACCAGGTCCGCGGCCGACGGCCCGGAGATCTCCTGCGCCCAGACGCGCTCGCCCGTCTGCGTGTCGATGGCGAGCGTCACGCCGTTGTCGAGGTCGGCGATGTACACGGCGCCTGCGCCGCCGGCGGGCGATCCCCAGATGCGGCGCACGTCCGTGTCCACGGCGCGCGCCACCGTGCCGTCGTCCGCATTGATGATGTGGACGCGGCCCTCCTCCGTGGCGACGTAGAGCGAGCCGGCGTGGAGGAGCGGCGTGGCGACGACGTGCTCCCCGAGGTCCATGACCCACTCGGACTGCGGCGTCGTGCCGCCGGTGCGGAGGCGCGTGACCAGGCCCTGATAGTCGACGAGGTAGAGCGCGTCGCCATCGAGGACGGGGGTCGCGTAGAAGGGGCGTGAGGACTCGTGATCCTGGGGGAACTGCCAGACGGCGGCGCCGGTGGCGGGGTCGATGAGCGAGAGGCGGCCGGTGTCGGCCTGCACGAGCAGGCGGTCGCCGATGCCGACGGGCGCGGCCCAGCCGTCGGGCTGCTGGATGCCGCCACACGCGACACCGAGGAGGGCGATCGCGCCGAGGACCAGCGCGAGCATGCTGCGCCGGGACTGTTTCACGTGAAACATCCGTCGGGGGGACGGGAGATCGAGGCCTCCGCGCTCGCCCTTCGACGGGGTCAGGGGGAGCGGATTGGATCGCGGCGACTGTTTCACGTGAAACAGGGATGCCAGCGCGCG
The DNA here is from genome assembly GCA_040880625.1 of Dehalococcoidia bacterium. GTDB lineage: Bacteria > Chloroflexota > Dehalococcoidia > UBA2979 > UBA2979 > W-Chloroflexi-9. The sequence goes on from JBBDIC010000060.1 coordinate 23,163, forward strand.
CAGGATCGATGTGCTCGTGTTCAAGAAGGCAGCCTCACGTCGACGTTCGGAGCCTCGGGGACGGGGTCGTAGCCGCCGCCACCGCCGGGCCGGCAGCGCCCGAGGCGGGAGACAGCGAGGCGCACGCCTCGAAGCGTGCCGTGGCGCTCGATGGCCTCGTAGGCGTAGTGGGAGCAGGTGGGCTCGTAGCGGCAGGCGACGCCGAGGGCGGGCGATACGACGCGCTGGTACGCGCGGATGAGGGAGAGGAGGACGGTTCTCATACGCTCAGGGTGTCCAGCAGGCGCAGGCGCTTCGCGTTCTCTGCCAAGGATGCGCCAATCTCGTCGTAACTCGCGGATGCTGCGCCGGACTGTCCTACCAGGACCACATCGAAGCCCGGTTGCCAGCGGTGGTCTCGGACGATCATGCGCAGCCGCCGCTTGAGCCGGTTGCGCACCACAGCGCCGCCGATGTGCTTCCCCACCGAGAGGCCCACGCGCGTGGAGGGCCGGCCGCTGGGCAACGCTACCACCATGAGTACGCGATCCCGGGAGCGGCGGCCCTTGCGCATCACGTGGGCGAACTCGGCGCGCGTCCGAAGTCGCTCGGGGATCCCTCGCGGGGCCGTCTCCTGGTGCACTCGTCACGCCCCCTGGGACCGGGGCTCGTCCGCCGCGAGGCGGGTGAGAGACGTGCGGCGCCCGATGCTGGGAAGTGGGTGAGTGGTCCGGCCGCGATCTCGAGGCGTGGCTAGACAGTCAGTCGAGTACGGCCGCGCTGACGACGGCGCGCGATGACCTTGCGCCCGCCGGCGGTGGACATCCGCGCGCGGAAGCCCAGCTTGCGCTGCCGCGGAATGCGCTTGGGCTGCCAGGTACGCTTCACCGCTTGCTCCGATTCGTTTTCGCGTAACCCGGGAAGTATAGGAGGCGGTTGAGGCTCGGGCAATCCGGCAGAGGGCGGCTGGCGGTGACAGCGGCCCGTGCATGCTTGCGCGGCCGGCGTGGTACAAGATGCGGCGATGAAGGAGCCGCCCGAGGGCGCTCGCTGAACGTGTGTCACTCACGTCGGAACCCGGAGTCCTCGGATGCCACGCCTCCGAAACGTCAGGCAGGATGAGGCGGCGAAAGTCTTCATCCGGTTGGGCGGAGTCGACCGCGGAACAAAGAAGAATTACCGGATGATCCGCATGCCGAACGGGTCGCTGATCCAACTCCCGAGCGGTACCTTGAAATACGGCCTGCTCTCTGCTCAGATCAAGCGCGCGGGCCTCACGGTCGAAGAGTTCGAGGAGGCGCTCTGAATGGCTGGCATCCGACAGTACACAGCAGCGGTGTATGACGCCGAAGAGGGCGGATATTGGGCGGAGGTCCTGGACCTGCCCGGATGCGTCGCCCAGGGCGAGACCATCCAGGAACTGCAGGAGGCCCTTCTGGAGGCGATTGCCGCGTGGGAGGAGACCAGCCGCGAGTCGGATGGCGATGCATCTCCTCGACCGGTGCACACGATCAGCATCCTCGCAGAGGAGCCCGGCGGAGGCCTCGTCCCCGCCTGACGCCCGCACACCCACTCGTTCGCGAGCGAGGCCCGGCATGCATGCCGGGCCGTTTTGTATGGCGACTCCGCGACCTCCGCCCCCGACTCCCTGAGCAGGATTGCGCGCCCTCACTCCTGTCGATCCGCGGGTTTGCGAGCCCGGCGGGGAGAATCGTTGCGATTTTGTCATCCGGCGGTTCGGGGGCGCTTCCCGACCGTAATATCGATGCTGGGCTCGCGCGATGCAGCATCGCGGATCGCTTGAGCCGGTAGTCATCAGCGGCGGGTATTCGTAGCGGCAGTCCTCCTGCCGCGGATGGAGCAAGTAGTGCAGCAGTCCCTGACGGGTCTGGTCAGCCGGCGTCGGATTCTTGCAGGGATGGGGGGAGTGGCGGCAGCGGCCGTGGTCGCGCCGCAGGCGTTGCTCGCGAGCGCCGTCGACCCCCGGCCGGACGGGGCGGCCTTGCCTCGGGCAGCATCGAGCGCGGGCGAGCCTCGACACCTGTCCTGGGTGTGGCAGTTCAACCACGACGGCGACCCGTACGAGGTGCGCGACACGCTGGCCGAGCACGGCCTGGGCATCGTGCTGAAGACGCACGACGGCGTGAACTGGATGTCGCGCTACGACAAGTCGAAGACCAGCATCGGCGGGCCGGCATTCGTGCAGGCGTACGCGGACTTCTTCGAGCGCGGCGGCGTGCCGTTCCACGCGTGGACGGTGCTGAAGGGCCGCAACCCGGCACGCGAGGCGCGCCTGGCGTCGGACGTGCTGTCGGCCGGCGCTCGCAGCCTGTTCCTGGACCTGGAGGCCCACGCCGGATTCTGGGAGGGCACCTCGCAGACGGCGTGGCAGTTCGGGGAGGCACTGCGCAAGCGCCAGCCGAACGCGCGGCTCTCTACCTCGATCGACCCGCGCCCCTGGGAGATCGAGCGCATCCCGCTGGAGGCGTTCGCGTCCTTCACGGACGAGATCGCGCCGCAGGTCTACTGGAGCCAGTTCGCCAACTCCGCGAACGAGAAGAAGTACGTGAGCACGGGCGACCACATCCCGATCAAGGGCATCACGTCCGGCTTCGTGATCTCTTCCGCCATGCAGCGCCTCCGCTCGTACGGCCTGCCGATCCACCCGATCGGTGACGGCACGGTCACGGGCGCGGACGGCTGGGACGATTTCATCGACGAGTCCTACGCCGTGGACGCGGAGACCGTCTCCGTGTGGCGGCACGGCGTGACGAGCCCGGAGGTGCTCCGCCTGCTGCGAGACACGGCGCCACGCGCGACCTCCTACGTCGTGCAGCCGGGCGACACGCTGAGTTCCATCGCGGCGCGGCACCGCACGTCGGTCGTGGCGCTGATGGCGGCGAACTCGATCCGAGATCCGAACCTGCTGCGCGTGGGCGTCCGCCTCCGCCTGCCGAGCCGCGCGAGCGGCCAGGTCGCCGGCGCGGCGGCCGGTCCGGAGCGCTAGCGGCGCCCCCTCGATGGTCGCGCAAGACAGGAGGAGCCTCGCCCGGCGGCGGGGCTTCTCCGTGTGCTCCTGCTTCGAGTCGGCGCGGTAGCCCTCGGACGCCGGTCGGGCGTGACAGGGCGCTGCGCGAAGTGGTAGCGTGAGGCACCCGGTCGCGAACGGGCGTTCGCGTAACTATCTACTCCCATTCTCCATATGGATGCGTATGGAGAAGCGCAGACTTCCGGCGGTCCTCACAGCATGTTCGCCCATCTGCACACGCACACCGAGTTCTCCCTCCTCGACGGCATGTCGAAGATCGAGCCGCTGGTGCAGCGGGCGAAGGCGCTGGGGCAGGACGCGCTGGCAATCACCGACCACGGCGCGATGTACGGCGCGATCGACTTCTATGAGACCGCGCGCAAGCACGGCGTCAAGCCGATCATCGGCATCGAGGCGTACGTGGCGCCGGGCTCGCGCTTCGACAAGGACCCGAAGAACCGCTGGCCGCACCACCTGACGCTGCTGGCCGAGAACGAGACCGGCTACCGCAACCTGCTGAAGTTGTCGTCCGCCGCCCACCTCGAGGGCTTCTACTACCGGCCTCGCATGGACAAGGAACTGCTGGCGGCGCACAGCGAGGGGCTGATCGCGCTGTCCGGCTGCCCGTCGGGCGAGTTCATGTCCGCGCTGCGCGAGGACGACGAGCAGAAGGCGATGGAGGTCGCCGGCTGGTACAGCGATGTCTTCAAGGGGCGCTACTACCTGGAGACCATGGAGCACGGCATCGAGAAGTTCACGCCGCTGATGCCGCGCGTGTTCGACCTGGCGAAGCGCCTCGACCTGCCCTCGGTGGTCACGAACGACTCGCACTACACGAGTCCGGAGGACGTGCGCGCACACGAGGTGCTGCTGTGCATCGGCTCCAACAGCACGGTCCACGACGAGGGGCGCTTCAAACTCGACGGGGACACGTTCTACCTCCGCAGCGAGGAGGAGATGCGCTCGCTCTTCCCGGATCACCCGGAGGCCGCGGACCACACGTGGGAGATCGCGGAGCGCGTCAACATCGAGTTGCAGTTCGGCCGCACGCAGTTGCCGAACCCCGGCATCCCGGACGGCGTCACGGCGCGCGACCACCTGCGCGCGCTGTGCGAGGAGGGCCTGCAGCGGCGGTACGCCTCGGACGTGACGGACACGCACGTGGAGCGCCTGCGCTACGAGTTGGACGTGGTCGCGCAGACCGGGTTCGACGAGTACATGCTGATCGTGCGCGACATCGCGCTGTACGCGAAGGCGAACGGGATCCGCACGGGCGTCCGCGGATCGGCGGCGTCCTCGATCATCCTCTACACGCTGGACGTGACGGACATCGATCCGCTGGCGTTCGGGCTGGTGTTCGAGCGGTTCCTGAACCCCGAGCGCATCAGCATGCCGGACGTGGACTTCGACTTCGCGGACGACCGCCGCGAGGAGATCATCCGCTACACGGTGGAGAAGTACGGCCGCGACCGCGTCGCCCAGATCTGCACCTTCGGCACGCTGGGCGCCAAGGCCGCCATCCGCGACACGGGTCGCGCGCTGGGCATGGACTTCGGCGCCGCGGACCGCATCGCGCGGATGGTGCCGGACTCGCTGCACATCACGCTCGCGGACGCGCTGAAGCAGGCGCCCGAACTCCAGCAGGCGTACGAGAGCGACCCGCAGATCCGCGAACTGGTGGACACGGCGCAGGCGCTGGAGGGCGTCGCGCGGCACTCCTCGACGCACGCGGCCGGCGTGGTCATCTCGTCGGAGCCGCTCACGGACGTGGTGCCGCTGCAGCGCGCGACGAGCAAGGACGCGGACTCCGAGACGGCCGTGCCGACGACGCAGTACACGATGGGCGACATCGACAAGATCGGCCTGCTCAAGATCGACTACCTGGGGCTGACGAACCTCACGATCCTGGAGAAGGCGCTCGACCTGATCGAGGAGCGGCGCGGCGAGCGCGTGGACCTGCTGCTGATCCCGGACGGCGATCCGGCGACGGCGGACGTGCTGGGCAACGGCGACACCTTCGGCGTGTTCCAGATGGAGTCGGCGGGCATGCGCCGCTACGTGATGGAACTGAAGCCCCAGAACGTGCGCGAACTCTCCGCCATGGTCGCGCTGTTCCGCCCCGGCCCCATGGAGCAGATCCCCCGCTTCATCGACGTGAAGCACGGCCGCGCGGAGGCGTTCTACGCGCACGAGGACCTGCGCCCGATCCTGGAGGAGACGTACGGCGTCATCTCCTACCAGGAGCAGGTGCTGCAGATCGCTCGGACCTTCGCCGGCTACACGCTGGGCCAGGCGGACGTCATGCGGAAGGCGATGGGGAAGAAGATCGCCTCCGTCATGGTGGAGGAGCGCGAGCGCTTCCTCGCCGGCCTCGTCGCGCAGGGGTACGAGGAGCAACTGGGGCGCTACCTCTTCGACCTGATCGAGCCGTTCGCCGGCTACGCGTTCAACAAGGCGCACGCGGTCTGCTACGGGACGATCGCCTACCAGACTGCCTACCTGAAGGCGCACTACCCCGCCGAGTACATGGCCGCCGTCCTCCAGGCGGCCAACGGCAACTCTGACCGCATCGCCGCGGCGATCGCGGAGTGCAACCGCCTCGGCATCCCCGTGCTGCAGCCGGACGTGAACCGCAGCGAGGCGAACTTCGCCATCGAGTTGGCGCCGGACGGCATCGAGTCGATCCGGTTCGGCCTGGCGCAGATCAAGAACGTGGGCCTCGGCGGCGTGGAGGGGCTGATCGCGGAGCGGGTCGCGAAGGGCGACTTCGAGACCGTGGAAGACTTCGCGCGGCGCATCAACGCGCGCGACGTGAACAAGCGCGTGATCGAGTCGCTCGCGAAGGCGGGCGCCCTCGACAGCCTCGGCGATCGCGGCGCGGTGATCAGCGGCGTGGACCGGCTGTTGTCGCTCGCGCAGCAGGAGCAGCGGCTGCGCGAGACCGGCCAGACCTCGATGTTCGACATGTTCGGCGACGAGGTGAACACGCCGCTGCCGGCGCTGGAACTGGACGACGTGCGCATCCCGCAGCCGCAGTTGCTGGCGTGGGAGAAGGAACTCCTCGGCACCTACATCTCCGAGCACCCGTTCTCGGCCGCCGCGAAGTACCTCTCGCAGTACACGACGCACCAGGCCGCCGAGGTCGGCAGCGACCTGGCGGGCCAGGACGCGATCGTCGCGGGCCTGATCGTGGGCGTCCGGCCGCTCGCCACGAAGCAGGGCAAGGCCTTCGCCGCCGTCCTCATCGAGGACCTCAGCGGCCAGGCCGAGGTGATGATCTGGACAGACGCCTACGAGCGCTTCAAGCAGGCCGGCCTGCTCTTCGAGGGCAACATCCTGCTGTTCAAGGTGAACGTCCGCGCGCGCGGCGACCGCGTCTCCGCCGGCGTGTTCGAGGCGTGCGCCTACGACCAGGACGCCCAGCGCCTCTCCGCGGACTTCCAGCCCGGCAAGTTCCAGGTGCGCTCCGCCTCAGGCGGCGCCGCTGGCTATGGCGGCTATGGCGGCTACGCACCGCGACCCGCCGCGGCGGCCGCCATCCGCGAGCCGCAACCTCCCCCGTATCGCCCCGGCGGGCCCGGCGGGCCCGGCGGCCCGTCCGGCCCGAGCGCTGACCGCACGACCTCGAACGATCGTGCGGAGGCGGGCGACCGCCGCCACCTGCAGGTCGTGGAGGCGTCCGCCGACGAGGCCGCGCCCGACGCATCCGAGGCCCGCGACGCTGGCCCTCGACGGCTGGTCGTCGAGATGGAAGAGACCACGGACGACGCCGCGGACCTGCGCCGCCTGCGCCGCCTCTGCGCCGTCCTCGACGAGTTCGAGGGCGACCTGCCGGTGGAGATCGTGGTGAAGCAGCGCAGCGGCCATCTCGCGCGGCTGCAGCGCGGCGGCGTGAACCCCTCGGCGGTGGAGCGCATCATCCCGCGCCTCAAGGCGCTGCTCGGCGTGCTCGGCGAAGCGCGCGAGACCGGCGCCGGCGACGCCCTCGACGCGCGGGCGCGCGACCTGGCGGCCGTCGGGGGCTAGGGGTTGGCAACGAGGATCGAGGACGCTTGCGCTCGCCCTTCGACGGGCTCAGGGTGAGC
>JBBDIC010000061.1:0-4613 GCA_040880625.1 Dehalococcoidia bacterium
CGCATCCACATGAACGTGCTGAAGCGCATCATGCGCCGCGCCCGCCGCAGCGCGTTCCGCGGCGTGAGCGGCTCTCGAGGCGAGTCCGCGAGGTCGCGCAGCGCCGCGGCGAAGTCCCCGCGCACCGGGTAGCCGTGGCCGGGGAGCCCCACCGGCGGCGCCTCCTCAGCGAAGCGCCGCAGCGTCTCCAGGTAGCGCCCGTCGTCGCCGTTCGCCGCCACCATGGCGCGCGCGAGGCCGTCGCCGTACGAGATCACGAGGTCGCCGACGAACGCCGCGCCGGCATCGACGGCGACGAAGCACATGGAGCCGGGCGTGTGCCCCGGCGCCGGCACCGCCTCGATGCCCGGCGCCACCTCGCAGCGCCCGGCGATCGCGAGGTCGACCGGCACGGGGGCGCCGCGGCGCATCACGACCTGGCGGCCGCCGTCCGGCGCGGCCTCGCAGTCGCCCTCGCCGATCGCGATGCGGGCGCTGAGGGCGCGCGCGACCTCGACGGCGGCGCCGGTGTGGTCGAAGTGGCGGTGCGTCAGCAGAAGGTGCGTGACCGGCGCGTCGCCGGCGATGGCATGCGCCTCCCGCACGATTGCGCCGGCGGAGGAACGGTGCGCGGCGTCGACCAGGACGAACGTGCCGTCCCGAGCGCGCGCCAGGTACACGTTGCAGCCGCGGGTGCCCTCCAGCCACCAGACGCCCGGCGCGACCTCGACAGCCACGCGGCTCAGTTCACCTTCGGGTCGGCGGGGTAGTGGCCGTACATCGCCAGTTCGCCGCGCTGACGCTGGAGCACGGCGTTCCAGAGGCGGTCCGGGCGGGGCGTGAACGGGTCGAAGGGGTCGGCGTCCACCACGAACCAGGCGTGCTCGCCGATCTCGGCGTCCAGTTGGCCGCCGCCCCAGCCGGCGTAGCCGTGGAAGATGCGCAGGTCCTCGAGGTCCTCGGCCTCCTCCGGGTCGGCCGCGAGGTTCACGAGCCCCAGCCCGCGGCCGAGCGATGTCCACCACTCGATGCCGGCGCTCTGCACCTCGTCCTCGCCCGCCTCCATGCGGCCCAGCGCAAGGAACGACGAGCGCTCCACGGGGCCGCCGGCGTGCAGTGCAGCGGGTTCCGAGATGAGGTCCTCCCAGTCGGGCACGAGGTCCGACGCGCGCGCCTCGACCGGACGGTTGAGGACGATGCCGAACGCGCCACTGGCGTCGTGGAAGCAGACGAGCACCACCGTGCGGTCGAAGTTCGGGTCGGTCAGGAGGGGCGTCGCCACGAGCAGACGCCCGGCCGATCCCGTCCCGATGGTCCTGTCCGGCATGTGCCCATCATCGCCCACATCATCGGTACGGGCCGCGCTACGCGTGCGGGTGGCCGTGCGCGGACGGCGGCTCCAGGCCGTGCGCGCCCAGCAGCGCCGCGTCGTTCAGCACCTCGCGCGTGGCGCGGTCCGCCACCACCTGCCCGCCGTCCAGCAGCACCGAGCGCGGCGCGAGGTCCGCCACCATCGCCAGGTCGTGCGTGGCCACCAGGATCGTGAGCGGCAGGCGGTCCAGCAGGCCGATCAGGTCGCGCCGCGACATGGGATCGAGGTTCGCCGTGGGTTCGTCCAGCGCCAGGATCGGCGTGCCCATCGACAGCACGGTGGCGATCGCGACGCGCTTCTTCTGGCCCAGGCTGAGGCGGTGCGGCGGGCGGTCCGCGAACTCCAGCATCCCCACGGACGACAGCGCCTCCTCCGACCGCGCGATGACCTCTTCGCGAGGCAGGCCCATGTGCAGCGGCCCGTACGCCACGTCATCCATGACGGTGGGCGAGAACAACTGGTCGTCCGGGTTCGAGAACAGCAGACCCACCTGCGCGCGGACGGAGCGCAGGGAGTCCTCCGTCAGCGTCTCGCCGAAGACGCGCACGCTGCCGGATTGCGCGCGCAGGATGCCGTTGAGGTTGAGCAGCAGCGTGGACTTCCCCGCGCCGTTCGGGCCGATCAGCGCCACCTTCTCGCCGGCCGCCACGTCCAGCGACAGCCCCCGCAGCGAGGGCGTCCCGTCCGGGTACGCGAAGCGCAGGTCCGTCACCGCCAGCGCGGGAGACACCTCCGCCGCCGCGCTCGCGGCGTCGTCGCGCAGGCCGGCGGTCACGCGAGCCTCGCGCCGAGTTGCACCGCAACGCCGTACGCGACGACGGCCGCCGCCGCCACGCCGTGCATCGATGGGAACGCTGGGTGGTCCAGGAAGCGCGGCTCGCCCTGGTAGCCGCGCGACTGCATGGCGGCGAAGACGCGCTCGCTGCGCTCCAGGCTCCGCACGAACAGCGAGCCGACCATGTGGCCTGCGACCTGCGCGCGCCATCGAAGGCTGCCGCCGGCTCGATGGCCGGGGACGGCGGCGCTGCGGCTGTCGCGCGCGCGCAGCATCCGCAACGCCTCCTCGCCAATGACGAAGAAGTAGCGGTAGGCAAAGAAGATCGTGGCGACCAGCAGGCGCGGGACGCGGAAGGCGCGCAACGCCCGCAGGATCTCGACGATCGTCGTCGTGGAGACGAGCAGCGCGGCCACGCCCACGGCGATCCAGGAGCGCGCCAGGATCGTCGCCACGGCCACGATGCCCTCGTCCGAGGCGGTCCAGCCCACGAGGGGCAGCGTGAACACGGTGGCCCCGTCGCGCGTGAAGATCAGCGGCACCGCTGCCATCACGAACGGCAGCGCCAGGAACGTGCGTCGCACGACGAACCACACCCCGAGCCGGGACACGAGCGCGCCCGCGAACACCGGCAGCGCGAGCAGCGCCAGCACGCCCCAGTCGCCCTCGCGGGTCGCGGTGATCGCCAGGATGTAGACGAACGCGGCCGGCACCTTCGCGCGCGCGTCCGCGCGGTGGAGCGGGCTGTCCCGCTCCTCGTAGCGCTCGACGACCGCGGCGAAGGCGGACATTGCGGTGCGTGCGGCGCCGGCAGGCTAGCCGCCGGTGCTCCCGCGGGGTGGCGCGCCGGCCTCGGTGTCCCGGGCGTCGCCACGGCGGCTGAGCAGGCGACCGGCGGCGAGTCCGATGCCCGCCATGACCGCCACACCCACGACGCCCGCGAGCGCAGTGGAGACTTCGCCGTCGATGCCCGGGATCGTGTAGTCAGGCAGGATCTCGTAGCCGGGCTCCTCTGCCCGGTCGATGAACGCCTTGTCCTCGGCGACCCGTTCGAGGCCGTCCGGCTCGCCCGAGGCGAGCCACGCGGACGAGACGGCGAACACGCCGGCCACGGCGAGCCCGACGACGAGGAAGATCGTGGTGCGGTTGTTCCAGTTCATGGGGTGCCCTCCTACGCCTGGACCCGGCTGGATGCCGCCGGCGCGGCGTCCGGCAGCAGGTCCGCACGCGTCGATGCGATGAAGCCGATCGCCGCGGCCGTCAGCAGGCCCTCGCCGATGCCGATCAGCGCGTGGACGCCCACCATGGCCGGCAGCGCCACATCGAGCGGTGACGTGCCGGAGACGGCCAGTTGCAGCGCGGTGGCGATCGCGGCGACCTCCACCGTCACCCACGCGGCGACGAAGGCCACGCCGAGTCCGAGCATGCGGTTGTCGCGCACCAGCGGCTGGGCGACTCGATAGATCGCGTAGCCCACCAGAGCGGTCAGGATGCCCATGTTGAAGACGTTGACGCCCAGTACGGCGATGCCGCCGTCCTGGAACAGGACGGCCTGGAGGCCCACCACCGCGGTCATCACGATGATCGCGGCCCACGGCCCGAGCAGGATCGCCGCCAGCGCGCCGCCGAGCATGTGCCCGGAGGTACCGCCGGCGACGGGGAAGTTCATCATCTGTGCCGCAAAGATGAACGCCGCCATCACGCCCATCAGCGGCACGGCGCGCTCGTTGAGGCGCCGGTTGGAGATGCGTACCGCCACCGCGAGGACGGCGATGGTGGCCACCCATCCAGCGATGGCCACGGGTGTCGAGAGGAACCCGTCTGGTATGTGCAGGCCGGGGCCTGCTGCGGCCTCCACGACCGCCGGTGTCACTGCCATCATCCCGCCCGTCTCCTCTCCCCGGCGCACGGCCCGCAGGTGCCGCGCAACGCCAGGTGACGCACCCGTGTGCTGAAGCCGTGGTCCCGCTTCGCCTCGCGTTCGAGGGTCGCCGCCGCGGCCAGTTCCACCTCTGATACGTGTCCGCAGTCCTCGCAGATCAGGTGGTGGTGACCGCGGTCACCGATCCACTCGAAGCGCGTCTCCTCCTGGCCGGCCCGCACCGCCACCACCAGCCCCGCGCCTTCCAGCGCCTCCAGCGCGCGGTACACCGAGGAGCGCGCCATGCCGGCCGCCTCCGGGTACGCCCGCGCGATGAAGCCCTGCAGCGCGCCCACCGTGTGATGCCCCGCGTGCGCCCGCAGCGCCCCGGCGACCACCGCGCGCGGCACAGTGCGCCGCAGCCCGCTCTCGCGGATCGCTCGGTCGGTGTCGGTCAGTGTGGCCATCGCGCGCCCTCTTGCGAACTGTCGCAGGAAGGAATGTTAGCGGATCGCGCAAGTGGGACGGCGCAAGCGGGGATTGGCGGCAGCGGCCCTCCCCTCTGCTCCGACCCCTTCCCCCTTGAGGGGGGAAGGTTGGGATGGGGGTGCGCGGCGCGCAGCGCC
>JBBDIC010000062.1:0-2664 GCA_040880625.1 Dehalococcoidia bacterium
AGGTCCACCTCGGCGCGCGTCAGGGGCGGATCGGCGTGCGCCTGGTAGCCCGCGACGAAGGAGTGCAGCCGCCAGCCGTCTAGCCCGCCGTCGTAGGCGAGGCTGCGGCCGAGGTCCGCGATGCGCGCGTCCCGATGCGCCAGGTCGAAGTCGAGCAGCGCCGAGACATCGTCGCCCTCGAACAGGACGTTGTTGCCGAGGCACTCGAAGTAGACGACCTCGTCCGGCAGTGCGCCGAAGCCGAGGCGCTCCGCCTCCGCCAGGTTGCGCTCGCGGATCGCCTCGAACGCCGCGGCGCGCTCCGGATGGCGCAGCGCGTCCCACGCGACGAGCGCATAGAAGTCGGCGAACCCATCGAGGCGGAGCGGCGTGTCGACGTCAGTGATGCGGCCGAAGCCGGGGCGTTGCTCCGTCTCGTCCCAGTGGCGCAGGTCCGCGTGCAGCAGCGCCAGCAGGGCGCCCTTCCGCTGGAGCGAGCGATGCGTCGCCTCGGGCGGTTCGCCCGGCACGAAGGGGAACAGCGCCCAGCGTCCGTCCTCGTTCTCCAGTTGCGAGCCGCCGGACGTGACGATCGGCGCGGCCACCGGCCAGTCGCGGTCGGCGAGGAACTGCAGCAGGCGGTGCTCGTAGGCGACGGAGGCCGCGGTCTGCCTCGGGTGGTAGCGGCGCAGCACGCGAGGGGCCTCACCGGGACGGTCCACGCGCCAGTGCTCGTTGGCCGCGCCGCCTTCCAGCGGCGCCACGCTCGCCTGCGGGATCCCCCACACGCGCAGTGCCTCGTCGATGGCGCCGCGGATGGCGCCGCGCTCACCGCTCGAGTGATCGTCCGTGCTCATACGTCCAGCGTACCGCGCCGCCCTCGATTTCCCGTGGTCGGTCGCGGACTCGCCTACCGGGTCGCGGCGATGCGGATCGAGGTGGTCCAGTCCTCGGCGGCGTGGCCGCGGTAGGTGCCGCGCACGGGGGGCACGTCGTCGTAGTCGCGGCCCACGGCGGTGACCACGTAACGCTCGTCCTGAGGCTCGCCGTTGGCGGGGTCGAAGCCGTGCCAGTGGCCGTCCGCCAGCACCTGCACCCACGCGTGGGACGCGTCCGTCGCCGTCTCGCCGGTCGTCGTCGCTAGGTAGCCGCTGACATAACGCGACGCGATCCCTCGCCGCCGCAACACGGCGATCATCAGGTGCGCGTAGTCCTGGCAGACGCCCTCGCCGCACGCGAGGAAGTCGAGCGCCGTCGCGGAGACCTGTGTCGCGCCCACGGCGAAGGTGAAGCGGTCGCGCAGGTAGCGGTTGACGCCGGCGGCGACGTCCAGCGTCCGGTCCGTCTCCATCGCGCCCATCGCCGCGTCCAACGCATCGATGGCGGGGTGGTCGTGCGGCGCGCGCGGCGTCGGCTGGAGGTACAGGCGTTCGAGCAGCGGCGGGAGGCGCTGCGCGGACTCCGGCTTGGGGCTCGTCTTCACCTCGGCGTCCACGCGCACGGTCAGGGTGGTGACGGGGTGGAGGTAGTCCAGGTGGTGGACGGTGTTGCCGAAGACGTCCGAGAACGGTCGTGGGGTGGTCACGGGGTCCGTGGTGACGCCGCCTCGGATCAGGCGCTGGCCGTTGGGGCGATCGGCGGGCAGCAGGCAGATCTCACTGTGGAGTTGGCGGACGGGCTGCGTGTAGCGGTAGGTGGTCTCCCAGAGGACGTGGACCTTCACGCCGTGGGTCCGTCCGGCAGGGCACGGTAGATGTCTTCGGTCAGCGCCACATCGACCTCGTTCAGTCGTACCTGGAACTCATCGAGGAACTCATGCAAGCCGGTCCGGATCACGTCCGCAGCATCCGCCGCGCGGAGGTCAAGTTCCAGTAGGGCGATCACCCGTGCCGCGCGCACGGAGCGCGCATCCGGCGTGGCCGCCGTCGCCCGGTCGAAGTGACGGGAGAGCGCCGCCACCGAGAACATGAGGCTGCGAGGGAACGCGCGGTCGAACATCAGGAGGTCCGCCACGCGCGGCCCGGTCACGCCGCCTCGATAGCGCTTGCGGAACGCCTCCAGCGCGCTGGCGGAGCGCAGGACGGCCATCCACTGGTAGCGGTCCAGCGGCCCGCCCACGTCGTCCGGCGACGGCAGCAGCACGAAATACTTCGTGTCGATGATGCGGCTGGTCATGTCCGCGCGTTCCAGGAACAGGCCCACGCGGAACCACTCCCGGCCCTCCGTGAGCAGCACCGTGTTGTCGAACAGGCCCAGGATCGCCGCCACGGTGCGCTTCACGTTGGCGTAGAGGGCGCGCAACGACTGCTCGTCGGTGGCGCCGCGGTTGGTGGTCAGGTAGAGGCGGTTGATCTCCTCGAACACCTCGCGTGAGAGGTACTCGCGGATCTCGCGCGCCAGGCTGCGCGCCCGCGTGATGGTGGAGCGCAGCGACTGCGGGAACTGCTGCGAGTAGATGACGAAGTCCGCCGGCGTCAGGCTGGGCCGCTCCGCGCGCGCCTGCTCGAACGCCTCGCTCGCGCCCATGGTGGCGATGACGGCGCCCCACGCCTCGGTGCCCTCGGTGGGCATCTGCTCCGTGCTCGCCTGCAGGTTGACGTCCGCCAGCCGCGCCACGTCCTCCGCGCGCTCCAGGTAGCGCCCGAGCCAGTAGAGGTTCTCCGCCGTGCGGCTCAGCATGACGCC
>JBBDIC010000062.1:2764-8848 GCA_040880625.1 Dehalococcoidia bacterium
TCCGTCCGCAGGATCCAGGTGTCCTTGCTCCCGCCGCCCTGCGAGGAGTTGACGATGTAGGACTCGGGGCTCGCCGCTACGCGCGTCAGGCCGCCCGGCAGCACCCAGGAGGACTCGCCGGTGATGACGAACGGGCGCAGATCCGCCCGGCGCGGCTCGAACCGCTCGCCGTTGAACGTCGGGATTGTGGAGAACTCCTGCACCGGCTGCGCGATCCACTTCCGCGGGTCCGTCCGCACCCGCGCGCGCGCCGCCTCGATGGTTTCCGCCGACGCCTGCGGCCCCACGACGATGCCGTACCCGCCGGACCCGTCCGAGGGCTTCAGCACCAGTTCGTGGAGGTGGTCCAGCATGTACTCCAGGTCGCGCGGGTCGCGGCCGGTGTACGTGTCCACGTTCGGCAGGATCGGCTCCTCCGAGAGGTAGTAGCGGATCAGGTCCGGCACGTATCGATAGGTCGCCTTGTCGTCGGCGACGCCCGTGCCCACCGCATTCACGATCGTCACGTTCCCGGCGTGGTAGGCGTTCATCAGCCCCGCGACGCCCACCAGGCTGTCCGCCTTGAACACCAGCGGATCCAGGTACTCGTCGTCCACGCGCCGGTAGATCACGTCGACGCGCTCGAGGCCCGTGGTGGCGCGCAGGTAGACGCAGTCGTCGTCCACCACCAGGTCGCGCCCCTCGACGAGTTCGACGCCCATCTGGCGCGCGAGGAACGAGTGCTCGAAGTAGGCCGCGTTGTACGGCCCCGGCGTCAGGATCACGCTGCGCACCTGGTCCGCAGGCACGCCCCCCGGCCGCACGGCGATGAGCATCTCCACGAGGCGGTCGGGGTAGCCGTCCACCGGCTCAACACGACCTTCCGGAAAGAGGTCCGGCACGGTGTTCAGCATCGTGCGGCGGTTCTCCAGCACGTACGACACCCCGGAGGGCGTGCGCAGGTTGTCCTCCAGCACGCGGTATACGCCGTCCGAGTCGCGGATCAGGTCGATGCCGGCGATGTGGCAGTAGACGCCCAGCGGCGGCGTGAAGCCGGCCATGCGGATGCTGTAGGAGGGATGGTCGAAGGCCAGCTCCGCGGGCACCACGCCGTCCCGGATGCAGCGCTGCTCGCCGTAGATGTCGGCCAGGAAGCGGTTGAGCGCCGTCACCCGCTGCTGCAACCCTGCCTCGATGATGCGCCACTCGCCGGGCGAGATGATGCGCGGCACCAGCGAGAAGGGAAAGATGCGCTCCGTGCCCGCGTCGTCGTTGTAGACCGTGAACGTGATGCCGCTGTTCATCGTGTCGATGTCGGCGGCCGACTGCCGGTGGCGGTACGTCTCCGCGTCCCACGCGGACAACCGCTGGTGGAACCCGGCGTAGCCCGGTCGCACGCGGCCGTCCGCCTCCGCCATCTCGTCGCGGCCGGTGCGCGGGAGGTAGCCCTGGAAGAGGTCAGCCACCGGCGGCGCCGGGGGAGCGGGGATGCCGGGGCCGGTGATGGGATGCCCGCACGCGTGACTCTCCTCCGCACGCCGGTTTGACTTCCCTGGCCCGTTGGGCTGGAATCGCGCCGGGGACGGATGATAGCGACTAGCGGAGGGGGATCGTCATGCAGGCTGCCGTGCTGCGCGGGCCAGAGGCCATCACGATGGAGGAGGTCACGCTCAACGGTCCCGAGATCGGGGAGGTGCTGGTGCGCGTGGTCGCGTGCGGCGTCTGCCACTCCGACCTCCACACCATCAAGCGCGCCCAGGCCGGCCCGCTACCGGTGCCGGTGATCCTCGGTCACGAGGTGGGCGGCGTGGTGGAGGCCGTGGGCCCCGGCGTCACCTCGGTGGCGGAGGGCGACCACGTGGTGGTCGCGTTCAAGCCGAACTGCGGCATCTGCTACCAGTGCGTGCGAGGTGCGCCGCAACTCTGCGAGCAGCCGGACTACCCGCACCGCGCCGCCACCGGCGCGTCGCCTCGACTGCTCGGGTCGGACGGCAAGCCGATCCAGCAGGGCATCGGCGTGGCGGGGTACTCGCAGTACACCGTCATGCCGGAGCGAGGCGTGGTGAAGGTCCGCAAGGACGCGCCGCTGGACCGCATCTGCCTCGTCGGCTGCGGCGTCACCACCGGCGTGGGCGCGGCCGTTCGCACGGCGCGGGTGGAGCCCGGCTCGGACGTGGCCGTCATCGGCCTCGGCGGCGTCGGCCTGAACGTGGTGCAGGGCGCCCGGCTGGCCGGCGCGCGCAAGATCATCGGCGTCGACACCGTGGCATCGAAGGCCGACCTGGGCGCGAAGTTCGGCATGACCGACTTCGTCAACGCCTCCGAGGTGGACCCGATCGCGGAGGTGCAACGCATCGCCGGCGGCTACCTCGACTACGCGTTCGAGGCGATCGGCCTCGGCAAGACCGTCGAGCAGGCCTTCGCCATGGTGCGCCGAGGCGGCACGGCGGTCGTCGTGGGCGTCGTCGGCCAGGACGTGACCGTCCCCGGCATCGCCTTCCTCGGCGAGAAGCGCCTCATCGGCTCGTTCTTCGGCTCGGCGAAACTCCAGTCGGACCTGCCGCGCTACGTGGACCTCTACATGGAGGGCAAGCTCAACCTGGACGACCTCGTCTCGAAGAAGCGCCCCATGAACGAGATCAACGAGGCGTTCGCAGACATGGAAGCCGGCAAGGTCGCGCGCTCCGTGATGGAGCCGGTGGGGTAGGCGTCGGCCCCCCGGCGGGCCGCTACGCCTGCGGGACGGCGGCCTCGACGGGCGTGCAGAGCAGGTCGTACGGCAGCGCGCCGTCGATGCGGGCGCGCACGAGGGCGCCCATGGGGTAGGTGCCCTTGAGGAAGGCGAGGCCGTCCACCTCGGGCGCGTCGCGGTAGGTGCGGCCCACGACCACGGGCTCACCGGTCTGCGAGGTGGTCGGCTCCTGCGACTCCACGAGGACGTCGACCTCGCGGCCGATCATCGCGCGGGTCGAGTCGTGCGAGATGGACTGCGCCAGCTCCATGAGCGCGCCGTAGCGCTCGTCCTTGACCTCGTCCGGCACCTGGTCCGGCATCGTGGCGGCGGGCGTGCTGGCCTGCGGCGAGTACGTGAACGCGCCGACATGGTCGAAGCGCTCCTCCTCTACGAAGTCCAGCAGTTCGTCGAACTCCTCGTCCGTCTCGCCGGGGAAGCCCACGATGAACGTGGTGCGCAGGACCACGTCCGGGATCGCCGCGCGGATCGTCTCGATGCTGCGGTGCGCCTTGGCGATGGTGGGGCGCTTCATGCGCCGTAGCATGGCGTCGCTGCCGTGCTGGAGCGGCATGTCCAGGTAGGGGACCACGTTCGGCAGGCCCGCCATCGCCTCCGCCAGTCGAGGGGTGACGCGGCCGGGGTAGGCGTACATGAGGCGGATCCACGGCACGTCCGGGACGGCCGCGGAGAGTTCCTCCAGCAGCGCGGCCAGGCCGTCGCGCTGGCCCTCGTCCTCGCCGTAGGCGGTGGAGTCCTGCGCGACGAGCACCAGTTCCTTCGCGCCGGCCGCGGCGAACATGCGCGCCTCCGCCAGCAGCGTGCGCGACGCGCCGGAGTGCATGCCGCCCTTGATGGTCGGGATGATGCAGAACGTACACGGCCGGTCGCAACCGTCCGAGATCTTGAGGTAGGCGCTCGGCTGGCCCAGCAGCGGCAGGCCGCCGTCCGGGATGTCGAAGGTGGCGCTCGCCGGCCCCACGTGCGTGGCGATGGCGTCCCACTGCTCGGCGCCGAACGTCATGTCCACGCCGGGGACGGCCGCCGTCACGGACTCCTTCGCGATCTGCGTGAGACAGCCGATGACGTACAACTGCTGCCCGTCGCGGCGCGCCTCGTCCAGGCCGCGCACCACCTCGATGGACTCGTCCTTGGCGGCGTCGATGAAGCCGCAGGTGTTCACGAGCAGCAGGTCCGCCTCGTCCGCCTCGGCCACCGGCACGTGCCGCGCGGAGCGCAGCCCGGCCTCGAGGCGCATCGAGTCGACGGTGTTCTTGGCGCAGCCGAGGGTGACGAGGTGGTACTTCACTCCATCGAGTGTATCGGTGGGGCGGCTACGATCCTGCGCGGCCTGTGCGTCAGGTGACGCGCGGGCTTGCATGGATTCCGAGTAATCGTGTATCGTCTGGGTGGTCAACGTGATTGGAACATTTGGCGATAGCGGCACGGAAGCACTGTACGACGGACATATGACCGCGCGCGTACGTCGCTTTCCACCGGATGTGCGGAACGCTGCGGTGAGGAAGTTGGACATGATCGCCGCAGCGCACGAACCGGGCGACCTTGCTTCGCCGCCCGGCAATCGGCTGGAGGCGCTGCGGGGTGACTTGCAGGGCCACTACAGCATCCGGGTGAACGACCAGTGGCGGCTCACGTTCCGCTGGGAAGACGATCTCGCGCTGGATGTGACGCTGAGGGACTACCACCGCTAAGCGGACCCGTTCGGAGGAAACCATGACTACTGCCCACCCGCTCCCCACCAACCGCGTGCCCACGCACCCCGGCGAGATCTTGCTGGAGGAGTACCTGGAGCCCATGGATCTCACGCAGGTCACACTCGCGGAGCACCTGGGCGTGTCCGTGCAGCGCGTGAACGAACTCGTGCGCGGGAAGCGCGGCGTGACGCCGGAGACGGCCTGGCTGCTCTCGGAGGCGTTCGAGACGACGCCGCAGTTCTGGCTGACGCTGCAGGCGAACCATGACCTGGTGAAGCACCGGCCGGCGCGCCGCGTCGCGGCGCTTCGGGCGTAGGGGCCTGCCCGTTAGCCCTCGAACCTGCGGAGGACGAGGACGGCGTTCTGGCCGCCGAAGCCGAACGAGTTCTTGACGATCACCGCCGGCCGCACGTCGCGCGATTCGTGCGGGACGTAGTCCAGGTCGCACCCCTCGCCGGGGTGGTCCACGTTGAGGGTGGGCGTGACCACGCCGGTGCGGAGCATCTGCACACAGGCCGCCGTCTCCACGCCGCCCGCGCCGCCCAGGAGGTGGCCCACCTGCGACTTCATCGCGGAGACGTGCAGGCGGTAGGCGTGCTCGCCGAAGACTGACTTGATCGCCTCTGTCTCCGCGAGGTCGCCGACATCCGTCGAGGTGGCGTGCGCCGAGACGACCTGCACGTCCTCGATGTCCACGGCGGCGTCGCGCAGGGCGAGGCGCATCGCGCGGGCGGCGCCGGCGCCGTTCTCCGCCGGCGCCACGAGGTAGGCCGCGTCCGCGCTGACGCCGTAGCCGGCGACCTCCGCGAGGGGTTCCGCCCCGCGCGCGCGGGCGTGCTCCAGCGACTCCAGCACCAGCACGCCGGCGCCCTCCGCCGGGACGAAGCCGTCGCGGTCACGGTCGAACGGGCGCGAGGCGCGTTCCGGGGCGTCCGTGAAGGCGCTGCTGAGGGCGCGCATGGAGGAGAACCCGGCCAGGCCCAGGTCGCAGATGCCGGCCTCGCTGCCGCCGGCGAGCATCACGTCCGCAGCGCCGCGACGGATCACCTCCACGGCGTCGCCGATCGCCTGCGTGCCGGCGGCGCACGCCGTGCTCACGGTGTTGTTGTAGCCCAGCAGGCCGAACTGGATCGCCACGTTGCCGCCGGCCATGTTGCCCAGCCGCTTCGAGACGTAAAACGGGTCCACCTTCATGCCGCCGCGCTCGTCCAGCGTGCGCATCGCCTCCATGTCGTGCGAGATGCCGCCGCCGCCGTTGCCCAGCAGCACGCCGACGCGCTCGAGGTCTTCCGCGGACAGGTCCAGGTCCGCGTGCTCCATCGCCAGCCGCGACGCGGCGACGGCCAGTTGGCTGAAGCGCGCCATGCGCCGGCCATCCTTGCGGTCCATGTAGACGGTGTAGTCGAAGTCGTTGCACTCGCCGGCGACCTTGCAGGGGTAGTCGTCGATGTTCGCCTGCGTCATGGCGCGCACGCCGGACCTGCCGGCGACGGCGTTCGCCCAGAACTCGTCCATGCCGGTGCCCAGCGGCGCGATGACGCCCATTCCGGTCACCACCACCCGAGGACGCCCGTCCGCCATCACGGCCTCCACTACTGTGCTTGCCTGCGTGTATCCCGGAACCGTGATCGTACCGCGGCGGCGGTACTGAGGGCGCTA
>JBBDIC010000062.1:8948-10753 GCA_040880625.1 Dehalococcoidia bacterium
GAGGAGCGGCTGGAGCATGCCGTCCAGCGACTTGTCGGACAGGACGCCCAGCACCCAGATGCGGCGGCGCGGCACCGGCAGCGCGCGCAGGCCCTCCGCGAAGCGGCGTGCGGCCAGCGGCGTGTGCAGGCCATCGAGGATCACCAGCGGGCGGTGCTTTACCACCTCGAAGCGGCCGGGCATGCGGAAGCGTCGGAGGGCGTCCCGCACGGCGGCCTCCGGCAGTTCGTCGCCGGTGGCGGCCCATGCGAGTTCGGCGGCGCGCAGCGCCGTCGCGAGGTTCTCCGTCTGGTACGGGCCGACGAGCGCCGTCTCCAGGTTGCGGTACGTACGCACGGGCGTGCGGATGTCGACCTTCTGCCCTTCGAGGCTGGAGGCGGTCACCTTCAGCGCGCAGTCCTGCGTCACCTCGTGCAGCGTCGCACCGACCTCCGCGGCGCGCTCGCGGACCACGTCGATGGCGCTCGCGCGCATCGGCTCCACCACGACGTGGCAGGGGCCGGTGATGATGCCGGCCTTCTCGCGTGCCACCGCCGGGATCGAGTCGCCGAGGATCGCGACGTGCTCCAGGTCGATCGGCGTGATCACGGCGACGTCCTTCGAGGCGAGCGCGTTCGTCGTGTCCAGGCGTCCGCCGAGGCCCACCTCCACCACCTGCCAGTCGCAGGCGGCCTCCGCGCCGGCGACCCAGCCCATGACCGTGAGCATCTCGAAGTAGGACCACGCCTCGGTGTCCGGATCGTCGAGGAGGCTCGATGCGATGCGCGCGAACGTGGCGTGGTCGATGGGCGCGCCGTCCACCTGGATGCGCTCGCGGGCGGAGTGGAGGTCGGGTGACGTGAGGAGCAGCGTGCGCGCGCCGGCCGCATGGAGGATCGCGGCCGTGATCGAGGCGACGGAGCCCTTCCCCTTCGACCCGGCCACGTGCACCGTGCGCCGCGCGTCCGGGCGGCCGTGGGCGTCCAGCCAGCGCGTGATGTGCTGGAAGTCCCACTTGCGCGCCTGCTGCACGTCGCCCGTGCGCTCGAAGCCGCCGCGGGCGAGCAGCCCTCGCACGGCGGCGGCGTAGGCCGCGAGCGTGGCGGCATCCAGGGCGGACGGCGCTGGGGGTGGGGAGTCGGCGCTCATCGGGCGGCAGTGTAGTCTGTGCGGCGCACTGCCCGGCGGCCCTGGCCGCGGGGCCACCACCCTCCCAGAGGAGCGCGTGTGACCCTGGACGTGACCGCCGGCCTATGGCGCCCGGCCGGCGAGACGGCGGAGCACCCGCTCGCGCGCATCGACGGCGCCGATGTCGGTCAGGGCGTGCGGCTCGACGTGGAGGTCGGGCCGCGCGACCACGCCGGCGCGACGCGCTTCCGCGCCTACCTGCACGCCGCGGACCTCGGACGGACGCTCGTGCCCGTGCTGACGGGACGCCTGCACCAGGGCGCGTTCCCGGCGGCGAACTGGGTGGAGGTCACGCACTTCAACGGCCAGGTGCCGGTCGCCGGCGGCGAGGTGGACATCCCGGAGGGCATCGACCTACAGATCCTGCAGGCGCTCGGCGGGCTCGTGCCGCCGGGTGGCGCGCTGGCGGTGGAGTACGACTCGCCGCACCGGCGGCTGACCGCGCGTGCGCTGGCGCAGCGTGTGCCGCCGGTGGCGACGCCCCTGGGCGGCATGATGTTCGCCGTCGGCTGCGGGGTGGCGTTCAAGGACTGGTCCGCCGCGGGCGGCGGCGTCGAGGGCCCTCGGAAGTTGCAGGGCTACCGCGCCGTGGACATCGACCACCAGACGCGGCGCGGCCACCAGACGCTCGCGGCGCT
>JBBDIC010000062.1:10853-29480 GCA_040880625.1 Dehalococcoidia bacterium
GCGATGGCGCGCATCACGATCGACGGCCTCATCCACCGCGACCCGGAGCGTCGAGCGCTGCGCGCGCTGGCGCGCCGGACGCGCGACCTGCCGGCGCGCCACAAGCCGGATGACTCGCTCCAGGTGGTAGTGGATCTCGCGCGCGACCTGACGCGCGGACGCTACGGCGCGCTCTCCGTCACCGACGACGAGGACCGTACGGAGGGCTTCTTCACGTCCGGCCTCGGCCGCGACGAGTTGATGCGCCTGCGCACACCGCCGCAGGGCCACGGCCCGCTCGGCTCGCTGCGCTACGACGGCCGCCCCGTGCGCTTCGAGGACGTGAGCGAGCACGCGAAGGCGTTCGGCTTTCCCGGCAACCACCCGCAGATGCGCGCGCTGGTTGGTGTGGCGATCTGGGTCCACGGCACGGTGCGGGGCGCCCTCTACGTTACCGACCGCACGGACGGCCGCGCCTTCGACGAGGACGACGAGCGCGTCCTGACGACGCTGGCGGAACACGCCGCGAAGGTCATCGAGACGGAGTGGTACTAGGCGTCCGCTCCGGCTGGGCCGGCAGGGCGAAATCCCGCTCACCCTGAGCCCGTCGAAGGGCGAGCGCGGGACGCACTCGGACGATCGTGGCTCCCGAGGCCCCCGCGGTGATCCGATCTGTGCCAAATGCCCCTCAGAGCCACGCGCGAAGCGGGCTAAGTTCCCAATCAACTATCGGCGCAGCCCCGCGGTTGGGGCACGATCCAGGGAACGCCCGCTGTGACTCGCATGACAAGCGACCATCGAAAGGTTCGCCCTCCGACTCTCCCCTACCCAGGGGAGGGTCGGACAGGGCTGCCCGCGCGCCCGGGGCCCTTCCCTCTCCCTCCGGCCCCTTCCCCCTTGAGGGGCGAAGGCTGGGATGGGGGTGATCCGCGGGGTCGTCGAGCGTCACGGGAGCACACCACCGCCCGAGGTCATCCCCTACTCCCCCTCCCCGCTGCCCTCGATCCCCGCCGCCCTCGTGCCCCGCTAGGGGAGGGCGGCCTGGAGCGCCTGCGCCAGCAGGTCGTAGCCGCTCGACCGCGGGTGGATGTCCGGCGGGGTGTCCAGCATGTGCGTCGCCGCCGCCGCACGCCCGCGCATGGAGGCGAAGCCGTCCGCGACCGTGACGCCGTGCGCCGCCGCGACCTCCACGGCCGCGCTGTTGAGCGCCTCCGTCGCTTCGTCCGACGAGACTTCGAGCGCGACCGCGCTGCCGAGGCCGAGCGAGAACGGGTTGTACGTGGTGAGCAGCAGGATCGGGACGCCCTCGCCGGCCGCGTCGCGCAGGCGGCCGAGGATGCGGTCCAGATTCGCGCGGTAGGTCGCGAGCGCGGGCTCCAGGCGGGCCTGGCACGCTGCGTCGGCGATGTCCTGCGAGCAGTCGTCCGAGCCGAGGTGGCCCAGCAGGTCGTTCGCGCCGATGTTCACCGTGACGTAGGCGACCTCGTTCGCCTCGATGAAGGCGAGCGCGGCGTCCATCTGGCCGGAGCGGATTAGTGTGCCGGAGGTCTCGCCGGAGACGCCGAAGTTGCGCAGGCCGTAGAGGATGCCGTCACGGCCGGCGAGCACGCTGTGGAAGCGCGACACGTAGCCCTCGCGGGCGGAGGGCACGCCCACGTTCGCCGCCAGCGAGTCACCGAGGGCGACCACGTAGGACGGCCCGTCCGCGCTGGTGGCGTCCACCGTGCCGGGGCCGATCTGCTCAACCGGCGCGGTGGCCGTGTCCGCGATCTGGGCCGCGTTCGCCGCCAGCGCGCCCAGCAGTGCGCTGCCGGTCAGCACTTCGCCGCCGCCCTGCGTGCCGGTCACGAGCACGCGCCCCTGGCCGATGCGCACCGACTGCACGTCTCCGCGCGACTCCGCCAGCCGCTCGTTCACGTCCAGCACCGTTTCCACGATGTCCGCCATGGCGCCGGAGGCGACGCCGGGCAGCGAGAGCCGCCCCAGCGACACGTCCTGGATGTCCAGCGCGATCAGGCCGGCGTCCAGCGTGGCGCCGACGCGGCCGCTGCCGGTGAGCGAGCCGTTCTTGAACGTCACCTCGAACGCCAGCACGCCGTCGTCGCCGTCGGGCCCGTCGATCACCTCGAGGTCCACGCGGCGGATCGGGTTGTCCTCCGACTGGGCGAGCGCGTCCTGGAGGACGGCCGTGAGTTCGGCGTCTGTGAGTTCGATGCGGAAGCCCGCCTGGCTCCCGATGTCGTCGAGTTTGCGCTCGGCGGAGGCGAGCGCCGTGGCGTCCGCGGGGTCAGCCTCGCCGCTGGTGTCGCTGAGGGCGCCGTAGACCTGGAACGCGCTCAGCCCGCCGAGGGCGCCCGCGGCCACGACGGCGACGCCGGTGAGCGCCAGCGCGCCCCTCGCGGCCCCGCCGCCGGCGTACAGGCCGTAGCCCACCGCGCCGACGAGGACGACGGCCACGGCCACGGCCGCGACCGTGCCCAGCGTGAAGAGCGCCACCCCGGCGCCGAGGATGAGCGCGATGAGTCCGAGCAACACAAGCAGAACCGGCATGGTGTTCCCCCGCTGAGCACGCACTGAAGCGGCGTCAATATAGTCTCGTTTTCGCCGGTGAACAGCGTCCCGCGGGACCTCCCGAAATCGACGGCTCCCGCGCCGGCCCGGTACATAACGTCCCCAGAAGTGCGATACTCCCCCGGCGAATCAGCAGGACCGTCTGGGCGGCGGGACGCGGCGGGGCGAACGTGGCACGGGGCAACCTCTTCAGGCCCGGCGGCTGGCGGCTGTCGACCCGCGTGATCGTCGCGGCCTCCGTGCTGCTCGCCATCCTCCTGGCGATCGTCATCGCCACCCAGACGCAGGCCGGCGCCGAGCGCCGCCGCTCCGAGATCGACCACGCAGTGGACATCGGCCGCGCGACGGCCGGCATCGTGGACGGCTTCGCGCGCGACCTGGAGGCGACGGTGCTGGCCGTGGCCGTGATCCTCGGCGGCGAGGTCGGGCCGCTGGACCAGGAGTCGGCGGGGCCGCACCTGAGCGCACTGGAAGAGGAGTACGGCCTCCTGCGGGCGCTCTTCGTGACCGACGCCGCCGGCGAGGTGCTCGCCTCCGACAGCGGCGTGGGCCTGGGCGTGCAACTGGCGGACCGGCCGTACATGCAGCGGCTCATGGCCGGCGCGCCGACGGTCTGGTCCGGCGGCCTCGCGGGCCTCGAGTCGGGCGAGGTGGTGGTCTCCTACGGCCGCGCCATGCACTCGCCGGCGGGCGAGTTCCGCGGCTACGTGATCGCCGCGTTCTACCCGCCGCTGGTCGTGGAGCGCCTCGCCTCGCACCTGCCGGCGGACGCGGACGTCATCCTCATCGATCACAACGGCTTCGTCCTGCACAGCACCGCGTTCCCGGACCTGGCGCCGGACGCCCGCGCGCTGGACGCCCGCGAGGACGTGCGCGCCGCGCTCGAGGGCGAGGCGGTGCGCATCGACGGCAGCGCGGGGATCCTGGCGGCGGAGGAGCGCTTCGGCGCGATCGTCCCGGTCGCGGCCAACGGCTGGGCGGTGTCGTTCACGCGCCCGCTGGCGCCCCTCGAAGCAGCGTTGCAGCGCGACCTGCTGTCCCAGGTCGCCGTGGTCACGCTGGCGGTGGCCGCGGTGGCCGCAGTGCTGACGCTGGTGACGAACCGCATGATGCGCCCCCTGGGCGACCTGGCCGGCGCCGCGTCCGCCGTCGCGCGCGGCGAGCGGCCGGAGATCCCGGCCGGCCACCGCGAGGTGGAGGTGCGCCAACTGGCGGACTCCATGCGCCTCATGAGCGCCGCCGTCGCCGAGCGCGAGGACGCGCTGCGCCGCGAGTCCGGCCGCCGCACGGTGCTGGCGGAGGCCTCGCGCGCCTTCGCGGAGGCCGGCCTGGACCTGGAGCGCGAACTCGGCACCGTGGCGCACCGCATCTGCACCGTCGTGGGAGACGGCTGCATGGTCGTGCTGGGGCGCGGCGACGCTCCCTCGGCGGAGCCGGTGGCGCTGCACCACCGCTCGGACCGCGCCTTCGAGCATCTGCGCGCCCTCCTGCCGCACACGTTCACGCCCTCACGCGACAGCGTGGCGCTGCGTGCGCTGCTGAACGGGCAGCCGGCGCTGCTGGCCAACGTCTCGAAGGAGGAGTTCAAGGCCGCGGTCTCGCCGGCGCTGGGGCCGTACGTGGACGAGTTCGGGCCGCACAGCCTGAGCGTGCAGCCGATGTCCGCGCACGGCCGCCTGATCGGCGCGATCATCGTGTGGCGCGACGAGACCCGCGAGCCCTACACCGCCGAGGACTACGCCCTGCTCCAGGAGATCGCCGGCCGCGCCGCGCTGGCGATCGAGAACGCGCGCCTCTTCCGGGAGGTCTCGGAGCACGCCGTCGCCGTGGACCGCGCAATGCATGCGCACCACGAGTCGGTCGCGCTCGCCTCGCACGACCTCAAGAACCCGCTGGCCACGATCCGCGCGAGCGCCCAGTGGCTCCGCCGGGAGACCGAGCGCGGCCGCGTCATCGAGCAGGAGCGCCTGCTCGCGGCGATGGAGGCGATCGAGACGGCGTCCGTCAAGGCGACGGAGGAGATCGACGCCATGCTCGATGCGGCGTCGCTCCAGAGCGGCGGCGCCGTGGCGCTCTCCCCGGACGAGGTGGACCTCGCCTCGTTGCTCCAGGGGATCTGCGAGGAATTCCGCCAGGTCGGCGAGGACCACCGCATCGTCCTGGACGCCGGCGAGGGCGGGCTGAGCGGCGACTGGGACGCCGCCCGCCTCCAGCGCGCGTTCGGCAACCTGCTCAACAACGCCATCAAGTACAGCCCGGACGGCGGCGACGTCAGCGTCAGCGCCCGCCGCCAGCAGGTGGACGGCACAGACTGGGCCGTGGTGCAGGTGCGCGACCAGGGCGTCGGCATCCCCGCAGCCGCCCTCCCGAGGATCTTCGAACGCTTCTACCGCGCCGAGAACGTGGAGGGCCGCTTCGAGGGCAACGGCCTCGGCCTGACCGGCGTGCGCTACATCGTCGAGGCCCACAACGGCCGCGTCGAGGTGGTGAGCGCCGAAGGCGAAGGCAGCGTCTTCACCGTCCGCCTCCCCTGCCGCGCCGCCTCCACCCTCACCCCCGCCGACGAAGCCCCGCCCCCCCAGGTCGCCGAGCCCGCCCCCAGCGCGGGCGAGTAGCGCAGGCTCTCCTTCCGGCGTAGGGGCGCAGCGCGCTGCGCCCTCTGCCCGCGGCCCCGGACGGCGCAGCACGCTGCGCCCCTACGGCCAGAGCGATCACGCCGCGCCTCCCCTCCGCCGTTGCTATGCCTCTGACCCCCTCCCCCTTTACGGGGGAGGGTTGGGGTGGGGGTGCGCGGCGCGAAGCGCCGCCTCGGGCGCCCCGGGTCACCTCGATGCACCGTCGCAGCCACCGCCTGCGCTCGCCGCCGCGCCCGGCCGCGCCTCGCCGCCGTTGGTATGCTGGAGCGCGATCTGCGCGGCAATGGCCGGCGCTGGCGAAGGTCCGCGATGTCTCAGCGCGCCCGTGTCCTCCTCATCCTCGCCGTCGCGATGACGCCCCTGCTCGTGCTCGCGATCGCGCTCCTCTGGCGCGAGGCCGGCGCCGGCGAGGCGCGCATCGCGCGCGAACGCCTGGGCCTCGCGCGCGCCGCCGCCCTCGCTACCGAGGCCTTCGTCGAGGGCAACCTCTCCGTCCTCGAGTCGCTCGCCAGCGACCTCTCGCCGAGCGACGGCGCGGACATCGAGGCGCTCCCGGAACGTCTCGCGGGTGTCGTCGCGGCGAACCCGGAGTGGCAGGGTTTCACCGTCGTGGGGGCGGACGGCTGGAACCTCGCGTCGTCCGCCACGCCCGCCAACACCGTCAACACCGGCGACCGGCCGTACTTCCAGGACGCGCTTGCCACCGGCGAGTCCGTCGTCAGCGCCGCCATCATCGGACGGCTATCCGGCCTGCCCAGCATCGTCTTCGCCACGCCGCTGGACCTGCCGGGCGGCGAGCGCGGCGCCCTGACCGCCCACGTCCCGGTCGCCGAACTCGCCGAGGGCCTGCGCATCAACCTCGCGACGCAGGACGCGCGTATCGTCCTCGTGGACCAGGACGGCCAGACGTTCGTCCACCCGGACGAGGAGCGCGTGCGCCTGCTCACGCCCGCCATCGGCCGCCCCGACGTGGACGCGGTGCTCCGAGGCGACGCCGGGACGATCGTGCACGACCGCGACGGCGTGGAGACGCTGACGGCGTACGCGCCGGTGGGGAACGCCGGCTGGGGCGTCCTGGTGCTGGAGCCGGCATCCACCGCGTTCGCGCCCGTCCAGCGCGCGCTGCTCCAGGGTCTGGGCCTGCTCGCCCTCGGTGCGCTGGGAGTGGGGCTCATCGGCTGGTACTTCAGCGGCCGCCTCTCGCGCTCCTACGACCGCCTGAACGCCACCACGCGCGAAGCGGACGAGGCGCGCGCGGACGCCGAGGTGGCGCGCCACAAGTACATGGACCTGGTGGACGGCGTGGACGCCATCGTCTGGGAGGCGGACGCGCGCACCTTCGAGTTCCACTACGTCAGCCAGCGCGCCGAGCGCATCCTGGGCTACCCCACGCGGCGCTGGCTGTCCGAGCCCACGTTCTGGGCGGACCACATCCACGCCGACGATCGCGAGCAGGCGGTGAACTACTGCCGCGCCTGCACCCTGGCCGGCCAGGACCATTCCTTTGAGTACCGCGCGATCGCGGCGGACGGCGGGGTGGTGTGGCTGGAGGACGTGGTGCGCGTGGTGCGCGACCCGGACGGCCAGCCCTCGCTGCTGCGAGGCGTGATGATCGACGTCACCGAGCGCCGCCGCGCGGACGACGAGCGCGCGCGCCTGCTGCGCGCCGAGCAGGCCGCGCGTGAGCGCGCGGAGGAGGCCGTCCGAGGGCGCGATGAGTTCCTCTCGATCGCCTCGCACGAGTTGCGCAACCCCGTGGCCGGCATCAAGGGCACCAGTGAACTGATGAAGCGCTTCGCCGAGCGCGGCACGCTCACCCCGGAGGCGTTGATCCGCTACGCCGACACGATCACGCGGACGAGCGAGCGCCTGGCGCGGTTGGTGGAGGACCTCCTGGACGTCACGCGCCTGCAAGGCGGCCGGCTCACGCTGCGACTGGACGCGGTCGACATCGCTGCGCTCGTGCGGGACACGGTGGCGGAACAGTCCGCCGAGTCGGGCGCACCACCCATCGAGGTCACGGGCGCGGACGAGCCGTGCATCGCGGAGGCAGACCCGGACCGCATCCGCCAGATCGTCCAGAACCTCGCCGAGAACGCGGTGAAGTACTCGCCCGGCGGCCAGGGCGTGCGCGTCGTCGTGGACCGCGTCGCGGGGCAGGTCACCGTGAGCGTGCATGACCAGGGCATCGGGCTGTCCGAGCAGGGCCTGGGCGACATCTTCCAGCCGTTCGGGCGCGCCTCCAACGCCGCCGAGGCGAACATCCCGGGGATGGGGCTGGGCCTCTACATCTGCCGCCGGCTGGCGGAGGCCCACGGCGGGAGCATCGACGCGTCGAGTCCCGGCGAGGGGCAGGGGAGCACGTTCGTCCTCTCGCTGCCGGTCACGGCCGCCCCGCCAGAGCGCGTCGTGACCGGGAGCGCCGCGCGGTGACGCCGGACGCTCCGGTGCGCGTGCTCGTGCTCGAAGACGAGGACTCCATCCGGCGCCTCACCGTGGACCTCCTCACGGACGAGGGCTTCGAGGTGCGCGCCGCGCCCGACGGCCGCCAGGGGCTGGCGATCCTCGATGAGTGGCGTCCGGACGTGATCGTGCTGGACCTGATGATGCCGGTGATGGACGGCCGCGCGTTCCACGCCGCGCTCCGCTCCGCCGCCAGCGGATCGAGGGTCCCGATCGTGGTCCTTTCGGGCGCCCGCCAGGCGAGCGTGATCGGCGAGGAACTCGGCGCCGTGGCCACGATCGTGAAGCCGTTCGACCTCGACGAGTTCGTGGCGGCGGTGTCAGACGCGGCCCGCGCCGGAGCAGCCTGACGCGCAGCCCTCGGTGGCAGGCCCGCTCGCGGCGGCCCTCAGCGCGGCGCGCGGCGCGTGATGCGCCAGATCCACCACATGCCGAGCACCGTCTGAGCGATCGCCACCGACCGGATCGTCCAGTCGCGCTCGGCGAAGAAGCGCGTGAACCGACGCCACGGCCCCGGCCCGAACGTCCACAGCATCGCGTGCCGCCCACCGAAGGCCGCCGCCACGATCCCGTCGCCCACCACCGCGATCGCCACGGACTCCTTCGCCGCGTCCAGCACCCGCTCCCGCGTCCGCTCGCCCACGCGCGCCCTCCATGCCCCGCCCGCCACCGGCCGCCATCGAGCGCACGCTACCGCCGCGGCGCTTGCGCGCGCCTGCACGGCCGGGCCGGCGGAGTCTCAGGCGTGTGTCGGTAGCGCTGTGGTGTGGGTGCGGTTAGTCGCGGAAGCGGGCGCCGGCGTGCGTGCGTGCGCCGTCCTCCGCGGGCGCGCGTTCCGGCGGCGGCTCCTCGATGCCCAGGAGGTTCCAGACCAGGCGGACGTAAAGGTTTTCGACGTCCACGATCCGCATGCGTCCCTGCGGCCGGTACCACTCGGAGATGCCGTTCATCATCTGGAGCGCCGCGCGCGCCACGAGTGAGGGCTGTTCGACGTTGTGCGCGATGCCCTCGTCCCGGGCACGGCCCACCAGGTCTTTGAACACGCGCTCGTACTCGTCACGGAAGCCCACGATCTCGGCCCGGTACGGCGCCTCGATGAAGCGCATCTCCGTGCGGTGGATCGAACGCGGGTAGATGAACTGGGTGCGTCGTTGGACGTGCGCGCGCACCGCGGCTTCCAGCCCGTCGAGTGTCGACTCGTGGACCCCCACCGCTGCGCGCAGGGTGGCCACGGCCTCCTGGATGTCCATGCGCATGACGCCGGCCAGGAGTTCCTGCTTGTTGCGGTAGTGGTAGTAGAGCGCGGGGACGGAGACGCCCAGGGCGTTCGCGATCATGCGGGTGGTGGTCCCGTGGTAGCCGTGCTCGCCGAACAGGTCGTAGGCGACCTCGCGGATGCGCTGACGCAGGTCAGCCGCGCCCGGAGGGGGGGCGGCGCCGTTGCGGTCGTTCGCGCGGTGTCCTCTAGGCAAGGTGGTGCCCTTTCCGCTCTCCTTCATAACACCTGTGACCGCCCCTCGGTCACTTCACGGTATCAGAAGAATCTACCGAGCGCTCGTTAAGTGCTTGACAGGTGTCGTTCGCCCTTGCTATCACTCCACAACGAACTTACTGAACGAGCGCTAGGTAAACAAGCGCCCATCCCAAGGCCCTGGGATCTCCCAGGTAGAGCGGCGGCCCAGCATGAGTGGAGCGGTAGTAGTGACCGGCGCGGGCCGCGGCTTCGGCCGGGCGATCGCGAAGGCCCTGGCCGGGGCAGGCGCCAGCATCGTCGCGGTGGATCTCCCCGCGCACGAGGCGGACAACAGCGCCACCGTCGAGGCGATTAAGGGCGCGGGCGGCACGGCCATCGCGGTCGCCGCTGACACGTCCTCCATGGACGGCGGCAACCAGGCCGTGCGCGCGGCGGTCGACGCCTACGGCGCGCTGGACGTGCTGGTCTGCACCGCCGAGGTGGTCCGCCCCGGCTCGATCATGGACATCTCCGTGGAGGACTGGGACGCGGCGCTGGACGGCACGCTGAAAGCTGCCTTCACCTGTGTGCGCGAGGCCAGCGTGGTCATGCGCACGCAGCGCTCCGGCCGCATCCTTCTGGCCACGTCCGGCCTGGGCCTCTCCCGTCTGGCCAACAACGAGGGTCTGGTGAGCACCGCCACGGCGGCCGCTGGCATCGCCGGCATTGTGCGCGCCGTCTCCAAGGACCTGGCGCGCTACGGCGTAGCGGTCAATGGCGTGGATCTGGACGCGGTCACGGACGCACACGACCGCGGCTCCCCGTGGACGCCGGCCGGCGAGACCACAGGGTCCGTCGAGGACGTGACGGCGCTGCCGGTGTTCCTCGCGCTGACGGAGGCCGGCGGGCAGGTCACGGGCGAGACGTTCGCCGTGAGCCGCGAGCGCATCGGCGTGTACGCGCGCTACCGCCAGGACATCGTCGCGGCCCGTCCGGGCGGCTGGAACATGGACCAGGTGAAGCAGTACTTCGCCACGCTGGACGCCGCGGAGCGCCTGTCGCACGTGAGCGTGCAGGGCTACAGCGGGGCCGGCGTCCCGGCCTGACATCAGCAGATTCCACCCCGGCGGCCGGACCAGATCCGGACCGCCAGCACGTGAAAGAGGCAACGACATGGCCGGGCTCCTGCAGGACAAGGTCATCCTGATTACCGGCGCGGGCCGCGGCATCGGCCGCGCCATCGCCCACCTCGCCGCGAAGGAAGGCGCCGCCATCCTCGTCAACGACTTCGGCGTCAACGTCGACGGCTCGCAGCCGTCGGAGGGCCCCGCCGAGGAAGTGGCGAAGGAGATCCGTGACGCGGGCGGCGACGCGGCGGCCAACTTCGGCTCCGTGTCCGACGCGAAGGACGCGAAGGCCATGATCGAGCAGGCCGTGAAGGAGTTCGGGCGCATCGACGGGCTGGTGAACAACGCCGGCATCGACCGCGCGCGCATGATCTTCAACATGAGCGAGGACGAGTGGGACGCCGTGCTGGCGGTGCACCTGCGCGGCAACTTCCTCTGTTCGCGCTACGCCTCCGAGCAGATGGCGAAGCAGCGCGCCGGCACGATCCTGGGGGTCACCTCCGGCAACGGCACCTTCGGCACCACCGGCATGACGAACTACGGCAGCGCGAAGGCCGCCATCATCGGCATGAACATGGCCATGGCGCGCGAACTGGCGCCGTTCGGCGTGCGTTCCAACTCCTACCACATTGGCGCGCAGACCCGCATGACCGCGCAGGGCTCCGACGAGGAGCGCGCGGCCCGCGAGGCGGCCCGGAAGGCGGCCGGCGTGCAGCGCCCCATGGGCAGCGCCAACCGCCCCGGACGCCCGGAGGACGGCGCTCCGCTGCCGGTCTACCTCATGTCGGACGAGGCCGCCGCCATCTCCGGCCGCGTGTTCTACATGGGCACGGACTCCCTGGGCATCTACAACGACCTCTACCCCGCGCGGGTCATGACGAAGCAGGACGGCTGGTCCGTGGACGACGTCACGGAGTTCTTCTCCGCGGGCCTCGGCTCCGGCGTCACGCCGTTCCCGTCCGGCCCGCAGGCGAGCAACCCCTCGTGAGCGGCCCGCTCGACGGCCGTGTGGCGGTGGTGACCGGCGCGGGCCGGGGCATCGGCCGCGGCATTGCGGATCTCTTCGCCTCGCAGGGCGCCGCCGTGGTCGTCAACGACCTCGGATGCACCGAGGAAGGCGCCGGCGAGGACGTGCTGGTGGCGGACCAGGTGGTGCGGGAGATCCGGGAGCGTGGCGGCACCGCCGCCGCGAACGCGGACACCGTGGCCACGCGCGAAGGCGCCGAGGCGATCGTGGAGACCGCCATCCGCGAGTTCGGCCGCCTGGACATCCTGGTCACCGTCGCTGGCATCCTGCGCGAGCGGATGATCTTCAACATGACGGAGGACGAGTGGGACGACGTGGTATCGGTCCACCTCAAGGGCACGATCCACTGCGCCACCGCGGCCATGCCGCACTTGCAGGCGTCGCCCTCCGGCCGGCTGATCACGTTCACCTCCACCGCGGGCCTGCTGGGCTCTGCGGGGCAGCCGAACTACAGCGCGGCCAAGGACGGCATCGTCACCTACACGCGCTCGGTCGCGCTGGCGGCCGGGAGCAGCGGGCTCACCTCCAACTGCATCTCGCCCAGCGGTGACTCGCGCCTCAACGCGCGCGTCCCGGCGGACCGCAAGAAGGACAAGCCCGCGGAGGTTCCGGCGTCCGTCAGCGCTCGACCGCCGGAGGCAGTGGCGCCCATGGTCGCCTACTTGGCCGGCCCGTCGTCCGGCGGGGTGAACGGTCAGACGTTCCTGGTGACCGGCGGACACGTCCAACTCATCCGCCAGCCGCGCCCGCTCAAGTCCATGCACCGGCGGGAGGGCTGGACGGCGGAGTCCGTGGGCCAGTTCCTGCCGTGGGTGCTGCTGCGCCCGAACGCGGAGACCGTCTCCGCCACGCCGACACGAGATTTCAGTTTCTGGGAGCCGCCCGTCGCCGGCGAGTAGCCGGCGCGCAGACATGACAGGGGGGCGCGTGAGCCTCAAAGGTGCCATTGCCATCGTGGGGATCGGGGAGCCGGAGCAGATCGGCACGATCCCGGACAAGACGCCGCTGCAACTCATGGCGGAGGCGTCCAAGAACGCCATCGCCGACGCGGGGCTGTCGAAGAACGACATCGACACCGTGTACAGCCAGTCCGGCCCGGCCGGGCCGCTGGCGGAGTACCTGGGCGTGATGCCCGTGCGCGGGTTGGACACCACCTCGGTCGGTGGCGCCTCCAACCCGGTGCACGTCATCCACGCGGCGCAGGCGGTCGCGTCCGGGCGCGCGGAGACGGTGCTGATCGCGCACGCGGGCATGAACCGCTCCCGCCGCGCCAGCGGCGGCGCGCCCGGCGGCGAGCCGAGTTCCTGGGACGCGCCCATCGGCCTGATCGGGCCGCCGGCGCAGTACGCCCTGGCCGCGCGCCGCCACATGCACGAGTACGGCACGAAGGCGGAGCAACTCGCCGCGCTGGCCGTCTCCACCCGTCGCTGGGCGGAGATGAACCCGCGCGCCGCCATGCGCACGCCCATCACGGTGGAGGACGTGCTCGCATCCCGCATGATCGCGGACCCGCTGCACCTCCTGGACTGCTGCCTAGTGCTGGACGCCGCGGCTGCGCTGGTCGTCACCAGCGCCGAGCGCGCCCGTGACCTCAAGCAGACGCCGATCTTCCTGCTCGGCGCCGGCGAGGGGCACACGCACTCCAACATCTGGCAGATGCCCGACATGACGAAGACCGCCGCGAAGGCCTCCGGCGACGAGGCGTTCGCCATGGCCGGACTGGACCGCAAGGACATCCAGGTCGCCGAGGTCTACGACGCCTTCACCAGCGAGGTGATCGCGATCGTCGAGGACCTCGGCTTCTGCAAAAAGGGCGAGGGCGGCGCCTTCATGGAGGACGGTCGCACGGGCCCCGGGGGCGAGTTCCCCATGAACACCCAGGGCGGCGGGCTCTCCTTCAACCATCCCGGGATGTTCGGCATCTGGACGATCGTGGAGGTCATCCGTCAACTCCGCCACGAGTACGAGGGCACGCCTCGCCAGGTCGACTGCGAGGTCGGTCTCTCGCACGGCAACGGCGGCAGCCTCAACCACCAGGTCTCCCTCATCTGGGGAAGGAACGTCGCGTGACCGCTGAACCACAGGCCCGCCCCAAGCCGCTGCCGCACCCGGACTTCGACACGGAGCCCTTCTGGGAGGCGCTGCGTCAGCGCGAACTGAAACTGCAGCGCTGCCAGGACTGCGGCGAGGCGTACTTCTACCCGCGCATCCTCTGCCCCTCCTGCTGGAGCGAGAACGTCCAGTGGGAGCGCATGAGCGGCAAGGGTGAGGTCTACACCTACACCGTCATCTACCGCGCCCCACACCCCGCCTTTGCGGAGGACGTGCCCTACATCGTCGCCGTCGTGGAACTCGAGGAGGGCCCGCGGCTGCCGGTCAACATCGTCAACTGCGAGCCGGACGCCATGAAGGTCGGCCTGCAGGTGGAGGTCGTCTTCGAGGCAGTGAACGAGGAGATCACCCTCGCGCGGTTCAAGCCGCTGGGGGCATAACGCCATGTCCATGAACGAAGTCGTCGCAATCGTCGCCGGTGGCGACCGCGCCCACGGCGCGGGCGTCGTCCGCGCGCTCACCCAGGGCGGCGCCCGCGTCGTCGTGACCGCGCCCCCAGGCGAAGCGCTCGCCACCGGTGTCCCGACCTCAGACGGCGTCGTCGCCGTCGAGGGCGACATCGCGACGGCCTCGGCGGCGGAGGAGGCGGTGAAGGCCGCGCTCGACCGCTTCGGACGGCTCGACCTGGTCGTCGTGAACCCCGCCCGGCGCCTGCCGGTGCTGGGCGATATTACGGCCGAGGTGGACCGGGCCGTTGAGTCTGACCTCCGCGCGGCGTACACCATGTTGAAGCACGCGACCATCGTGTTCCGCCAGCAGCGCAACGGTCGCGCGGTGATCCTGTGCCCGCGGGAGGGACTCACCGGCTCGGACTCGTCGCCCGTGCAGGCCGCGATCGCCGGAGGCCTCGTAGGCCTCACCAAGGCGGTGTCGCTGGGAATGAGCCGCTACGACGTGCCGTGCAACGCGGTCGCGTTTGACGACGTGGACGCAGAGTCCGCTGCCACGCTGGAGGCGCTCGTCGGCTACCTGGCGGTCGAGGCGTCCCCTCAGACGACCGGCCACGTCTTCGGCGTCACGGGACGCACCATCTCGCTCTGGGCGCACGAGCGGCCGATCGGATCGATCTTCGACGCCAGCGGCGCCTGGGAGGTCGGCGACATCGAGGGCATCGCGCCCGCCGTCCTGTCGGTGGATCCGCTCATCGCATCAAACGTCGCCGTCGCGACGGCCAGGGGGTAAGCATGACCACGGAAGCAGAACTGGTTCCGGCCGAACTCAAGGAACTGATGGGCAAGGAGTCCGATCCAGGCCCGGAGTTTGTCGTGGAGGCAGGCCACGTCCGCCGCTTCGCGGAGGCGATCGGGGACGACAATCCGATCTACCGCGACCCGAAAGCCGCGGAGGCCGTCGGCGGCCTCGTGGCGCCGCCCACGTTTTTCACGGCCGTGAGCATGCCGTGGTTCCCGGAGCCGAAGTGGACGTGGGGCACGGTGAGCCTGGCCGCCGGGCGCACCGCCATGTACAACCGCCCGATCCGCGTGGGCGACGTGCTGCGCTCAACGGTGACGTTGGTGGACGTCTACACCCGCCCGGGCCGCAACGGCTCGCTGGTGTTCACCGTCCAGGAAGCCACCGTCCGCGACCAGTCCGGCGAGGTCGTCGTGCGCGTGCAGCGTGCGATGGCGCGCCGCTAGCAGCCGCACCGTCCGGGAGGACTCCATGCCAGTAGCCACCGTGAACTTCAAGGACATCGAGGTCGGGACCGAGATCCCGTCGATCGTCAAACCGGCCATGACGCGCGTGCAGATCGCGAAGTACGCCGGCGCGTCGGGCGACTTCAACCCGCTGCACGTAGACGAGATCTACGCGACGACGCAGTCGCGCATGAAGAGCGTCATCGCGCACGGGATGTTGAGCATGGGCTTCCTGGGCCAGTTGCTCACCACATGGCTCGGCTCGCCGCTGCCGCTGCGCACGCTGGACGTGCGCTTCCAGTCCAGCGTCTACCCGGGCGACGTGATCACGCTCTCCGGGACCGTCACCAGCAAGGAAGAGAAGGACGGCGCGACCCTGGTCCACTGCGACCTGCGCGCCACCAACCAGGACGGCACGGTCGTGACCAGTGGCATCGCCACGGTCGACCTGTCGGCGCAGGCGTAGGGGAGCGGACGTGGCCCAGCCCACCAACGCATCAGCGCTCGGCGACCTGCGAGTGATCGAACTCGCGGACCGCCACACCGCGCTCTGCGGCAAGTTGCTCGCGGACATGGGCGCGGACGTCGTGCTCGTGGAGCCGCCCGGCGGCGCGCCGCACCGGCTGCGCGGCCCGTTCCTCGGCGCGCCGGATCCATCGAGGGGCGCGCGCTTCGTGTACGAGAACGCCGGCAAGCGCAGCGTCACCGCCGACCTCCAGGAGGAGGCCGGCCGCGAGTCGCTGCACGACCTGCTCGCTGAGGCGGACTTCTTTATCGAGGGGACGAAGCCCGGCGCGCTCGAGGCGCTGGGCCTCGGCTACGAGTCGCTGGCGGAGCGCCACCCGCGCCTGATCGTGGTGTCGATCACGGACTTCGGCCAGGACGGGCCGTGGGCGGCGCACGAGGCGACCGATCTGATCTCCATGGCCCTCGGCGGCGTCGCCTACCTCGGCGGGTTCCCGGACACAGCGCCGGCCCGCATCGGCGGCGCGCAGGCGTCCAACATCGGCGGGCTGCACGCGGCGTGCGCCTCCATGCTGGCGCTTCACCAGCGCGCCACCACCGGCCGAGGCCAGCGCGTCGACGTCTCGCTGCACGAGGCGGTGGCCTACACGCAGGAGATCGCCATGCAGGCGGCCGAGTACGAGGGCATCGTGCGCGGCCGGCTGAACAAGGAAGAGAACCCCGTGGAGCACGGCGTGTACCGCTGCTCGGATGGCTACATCATCTGCACCTCGATCCCGCGCAACTGGGACGCGCTCATCGGCTGGATGAGCACGCGTGGCGTGGACATCGCGCCGCTGATCGGCGAGGAGTGGGCGAAGCCGGGCTACCTGGCCGCGCACGCTGCCGAGTTCAACGCGATCTTCGTCCCGTTCCTCGCCACGATGACGCGCGACGAGGCGTGCGACGAGGCGCAAGCGGTCGAGTTGATGTTCGCGCCGGTGTACTCCTCCGGAGACCTGGTCCGCGACCCGCAGTTGGAGTCCACCAACTACTTCCAGGAGCGCGAACTGTGGGCCGGCGAGCCGCCGGTCCGCTACCCCGGTCGCGCGTACGACCTCAGCGTCACGCCCTGGGCCGGCGCAGGCCCCGTCCCCGCCCCCGGCGAGCACACGGATGCGCTGCTGCGCACCGCCTCGAAGGACGGGGTGCGATGACGGCGCGACCGCTGGAGGGCCTGATCGTGGCGGACTTCTGCTGGGTGGCGGCAGGCCCGGTGGGCACGCGCTTCCTGGCGGACGCCGGCGCCACCGTGATCCGCATCGAGTCGTCCATGCGGCCGGACGGCCTGCGCATGCGCGGGCCGTACAAGGACGGCATCGCCGGCCAGAACCGCAGCGGCTTCTACAACAACTTCAACGCCGGCAAGTTCAGCATCGCGCTGAACATGACCACCGAGCGCGGCCGCACGCTGGCGCGCGAACTGGTGCGCCAGGCGGACATCGTGGCCAACAACTACACGCCCGGCACCATGGGCCGCTGGGGCCTGGACTACGACTCCGTGAAGGCCATCAACCCCGGGGCGATCTACATCTCCATGCCCATGATGGCTTCCAGCGGGCCGCGCCGGGACTTCCGAGGCCTGGGCGCCTCGATCCAGGCGATCACCGGCATCAACTGGCTCACCGGCCACCCGGAGAAGCCGCCGCAGGGCCCGGGCTTCAACTTCCCGGA
Source organism: Dehalococcoidia bacterium (assembly GCA_040880625.1). GTDB lineage: Bacteria > Chloroflexota > Dehalococcoidia > UBA2979 > UBA2979 > W-Chloroflexi-9. Next base: position 28,037 of record JBBDIC010000062.1, read on the forward strand.
CTACATGAACCCCTACTACGGCGTCTTCGCCATCCTCTCCGCGCTCCACCATCGAGAGCGCACCGGGGAGGGTCAGGAGATCGAACTCTCGCAATACCAGGCCACCGTCTCCCTGACCGGCGAGGCGTTGCTGGACGCCGAAGTGAACGGCCACGTCCAGGACCGTCAGGGCAACCTGGACCCGGAGATGGCCCCGCACAACATCTACCCCTGCGCCGGCGACGACCGCTGGATCGCCATCGCGGTGCGGGACGACCAGGACTGGCGCGCCTTCTGCGACGCCACTACGGGCGAGCCGTGGGCCTCCGACACGCGCTTCGAGGGCGTCGTCGGACGCCTCGAGCATCGCGCCGACCTCGACGCGGCGATCGCGGCGTGGACGCGGCCGCAGGACGCGCACGTCCTGATGGCGCGCCTGCAGGGGGCGGGCGTGCCCGCCGGGGCGGTGCAGGACGGCCGCGACGTGCTGGACGACCCGCAGATCACCGCGCGCGGCCACTACGTCGCGCTCGACCACCCGGAGATCGGGCCGCTCCGGCACGACACGCAGTCGTTCCGGCTGTCCGGATCGGACATTCGGCCGGCACGTCCGGCCCCGCTGTTGGGCGAACACACCGAGTGGGTGTGCGAGCACTTCCTGGGGCTGGATCGCGCCCAGATGGATGAACTCTATGGAGAGGGAGTCCTCACGTAAGTCCGTCGCTCGACGGGTCACACGTGAGGGCAGGAGGGAATTCGGAATCATGAGTGAGTCTGCCAACTACTGGTCCAGACAACGCCTCGGGAGGCGGTCCCTGCTGAAGGGCGCCGCCGTCGGAGGCGTCGGTGTAGCCGCTGCGGCCCTCATCGGCTGCGGCGAGAGCGAGGACACGCCGCCCGCCGGCAACGGCGGCGGTACGGCCACGACCGGCGGGGGCTCCGGTACGGCCACGGCGCCGGAGGCCGGCGCGATCAAGCGCGGCGGCAAGATGACACTGGTCGCCGCGAGCGACGCGCCCCACCTCGACCCCGGCACCACCTTCGTCACCACCTCGGCCGCGATCTGGGGGTTGACCTACAACCGCCTGGTTACGCCGAACTACGGTGGCGACGCAGCGCCGAACACGATCGACGCGCAGCCCGACCTCGCCGAGTCGTGGGAGATCACCCCGGACGGGTTGGAGTATGTCTTCAAACTCCGCCCCGGCGTGACGTTCCAGGATGTCGCCCCCGTCAGCGGCCGTGAACTCACGGCGGAGGACGTGGCGTACTCCTTCGAGCGCAGCGCCACCATCGAGGGTTCGGCCAACTCGAACCTGTGGGCCGGCGTCACCTCCTACGAGGCGCTGGACGACCAGACGTTCAAGATGACCCGCGAGGAGCCCAACGCCGACTTCTTCAACCAGATGGCCTCGCAGTACGCGGTCGTCTACGCGAAGGAGATGGAGGACTCGCTCGAGACCAC
>JBBDIC010000063.1:0-1725 GCA_040880625.1 Dehalococcoidia bacterium
CCCCACTCAGGGGGAGAGTGAGATGGGGTTCTCTCGGCCCGCCTAGCCCTCGACGGGCGGGGCGTCCGCCCAGGTGATCGCCTGCCGCGGGCAGAGGCGGATCGCGTTCTCCACGTTCGGCAGGAGGGCGTCCGGGACCTCATCGACCATGACGTGGCTGATGTCCTCATCGTCGAGCGCGAAGACTTCCGGCGCCGCGGCGGCGCACTTGCCGTGCCCCTCGCACGAGAGTTCGTCGACCTGGACCTTGCGAGGCATCCCGGACCTTTCGAGGGCGCTCGACAGTTCGCCGGCCGGCCGCCTACGGGCGGTAGGCGACGGGCAGGTGCTTCACGCCGTTGATGAAGTTGGAGCGCAGGCGGTCCGGTGCGCCGGTGACCTCGATGTCCGGGAAGCGCTTGAACAGTTCCTCGAACATCACGCGGATCTCCTTGCGTGCGAAGCCGGCGCCCAGGCAGAAGTGCTCGCCGATGCCGAACGCGATGTGCTCGTTGGGCGTGCGAGTGATGTCGAAGCGGTACGGGTCCTCGAAGATCTCCTCGTCGCGGTTCGCCGAGGGATACCACATGATGACCTTCTCGCCGGCCTTGATCTGCTGCCCGCGGATCTCCACGTCCTCAGTCGCCTCGCGCGTCATGTGGTGCAGCGGCGAGGTCCAGCGCAGGATCTCCTCCACCGCCCCGTCGATCAGCGCCGTGCCCCCGGCGGCGATGTCCGCCTGCAGCCGCGCGCGCTCCTCCGGGTGCTGCGCGAGCGCCACGAGGCCGCCCGAGATCGCGTTGCGCGTGGTCTCGTTGCCCGCGACGACCAGCAGGAAGCAGAAGGCAAGGATGTCGCTCTCCGACAGTTTCTCGCCGTCGATCTCGGACTCCAGCAGGATGCTGACCAGGTCGCCCTCGATGGGGTGGGCGCGGCGCTCCTCCAGTTGCTCGCGGAAGTAGCCGAGCATCCGCATCATGCCGCCCGCCGCCGTGACGCGGGCACCCTCGGCCGTGCCGACCTGCGAGGCGTCCACGTTGCTCGCCTGGTACTCCGGGTCGCCGGAGCCGAGGATCGAGTTCGTCAGTTCGAACATCAGCGGCCACACGTCGCGGTCCAGGCCCATCATCCCGCAGATGACTGCCAGCGGGAGTTGGCTGGAGACCTCCAGCACGAAGTCGCCCTCCGTGCGGTCGCCCAGGTCGTCCAGGATCTCGTTGGTCAGTTGCCGGATCTTCGGCTCCATGGCGTTCACCGCGCGCGGCGTGAAGCCCTTGTTCACCAGGCGGCGCATCTGCACGTGGCGCGGCGGGTCCATGGTGATGATGCTCGCGCCGCCCGGGTTCTGGGTGCGCTGCATCGCCTCCATCGGGTTCACCTCGCGCAGGCCGGAACCGGCGATGCCCTTCGAAGAGATGAACATCAGCGGGTTGCGCGAGACGAAGAGGATGTCCTCGTACTTGGTGAGCGACCAGAACCCGTTCTGGCGCTGCGTGCCCGGGTTCCAGTGGACCGGCGCGTCCTGCCGCAGCAGGCGGAACGCCTCGTGCGCCTGGTCTGACTCGAACAGCGACACGTCGACGAGGTTGATGCCGTGCGGGGTCTCGGCGGGGACGAATGCGGTCATCAGGCGCCTCCGGGCAGTTACGGGTGACAGAAACACATACAGTCCGTATGTGTGCAGGGCAACGTACCTATCTCGTGGCAGCGTGTCAACGAAGGTCGTCCCGCCGCCGGCTCGATCAT
>JBBDIC010000063.1:1825-4543 GCA_040880625.1 Dehalococcoidia bacterium
GTTGAAGATTCGGGGAGGTTCGCCTCCAGCGCCGCCGAACACGGTGAAATCTCGCGGGCCCCTCAGCAGATACGGGTAGCGTCTGGGTATGACGAACCAACAACCGACTGGCAGCCCCTACGCGCGCCGCCGGCCCACCGCCGGGCTGCTGTCCGGCTTCCTGGGCGTGCTGGCGCTGGTGCTCGGCGCCTTCCTCGTCGTCGAACTCATCCGTGACGACGACGGCGGCGTGACCGACCTTGGCGTGACGGTCTCCGACGTCGCCTCCAACCCCGAGCAGTACGAGGACGAGCGCGTGGTGGTCAGCGGCGTCGTCCGCGACCGCATCACGGACCGCCTCATCACCATCGGCGACGAGGAACTCCTGGTCCTCCTCGCCGCCGCGAACGACGTCCCGGAGGACGCCGTCGCGCAGGTGGACGGCACCGTGACCCGCATGACCGCGACCAGCATCGAGGGCGAACTCGGCGCGATCCCGGAGAATCACCGCGACCGCCTCGGCAGTGACGGCGGCGACGTCTTCGTGCTGCGCGCCTCCGCGATGCTCCTGAACCCCTTCCAGGACGACGACGACGCCATGGAGGGCTCGGACGCGGCTGCGACGCCGACCGAGACGCTGGAGGACGAACTCGACGACGAGGGCGCTCTGGACGCCCCCGGCGTCCTGAGCGTGGGCGACGTGACGGACCGCATCGATGAACTCGACGGCCAGCAGGTCACCATCGGCGGGGCGCTCTCGGTGAACCTCACGGAGCACGTGTCGTCGTTCGCGGGCGACGTGTACGAGGCGGACGACCTGCTGCTCGTGAGCGACCGCACCGCGCCGGGCACGGCCCTGGGCGCCGTGCAGGCGCGCGCCACGGGCACGCTGGTGACGTTCAACCGCGATGACATCGAGCAGCGCATGGGCATCGAGCTCGACGAGGACCTGGTCTCGGACTACGAGGGCCGCCCGACGCTGCTGGCGGACTCGATCCACTTCTTCATGAGCAGCACGAACGCCGCGACGCAACTGGAGAACCTGGCTGCGACCCCGGACGAGGAAGGCTGGACGGTCACCGTGACCGGCACCGTGTCCGAGGTGATCTCCGACGGCGTCTTCCGACTGAACGATGACGTCTGGATCGCCGGCGCCACGGGCGACACCGCCCCGCTGGAGGGCGCACTGGCCCGCGTGACCGGCACGGTCGTCATGTACGACGCGGAGGCGTCTGACCAGTCGCTGCAGGACGCGCTCGGCGACCTCAGCGAGGACGAGCGCGGCGGGATCGAGGGCCGCCCTGTGATCCTGGCGGAGGACGTGCAGTTCGTCCGCTAACCCGCGCCGAGATCGAACGAGGGCGGGCCGCATGGCCCGCCCTCTTCGCGTGCATCGTGCCCTCGCTAGCCGCGAGGCAGGCCGAGGCCGCGGGTGGCGATGACGTTGCGCTGGATCTCGGACGTGCCGCCGGCCAGCGTGGAAGACACGCTGTCCAGGTAGCCGGTGGCCGCGCGTCCCTTCTCCGCCTCGGTGCGCTCCTTGTCCCAGAGCGTGCCGTACAGGCCGTACATCTTCAGGTTCGTGCGGGCGATGCGCTGGCGCAGTTCCGTGGTGAACAACTTGGAGATGGACGCCTCGTAGTTCGGGATCAGGCCGCGCGCCTGCATGGTGATCACGCGGTTGGACAACTGCCGCGCGATGTTGGCCTCCACGATGCGGTCAGCGAAGTCCAGCCGCCACGTGCCGGAGCGCCCGATGATCGTCTCGTTCGCCGGCGCCTCCTGGCCGCGCCTCAGCATGCCCTTCAGCCCGCGCATGGTCCCCACGGCACTGCCGATGCCCGAGCGCTCGAAGTCCAGCGTGGTGGCGCCCACGTACCAGCCGCGGTCGATCTCGCCCACCACGTTCTTCACCGGGACGCGCACGTCCTCGAAGAACATCTCGTTGAAGGTCTCCTGGTTGGCCATGGTGGTGAGCGGGCGGATCTCAATGCCCGGCGTCTTGCGGTCCACCAGGAAGTACGTGATGCCTCGGTGCTTGGGGGCGTCCGGGTCCGTGCGGGCGAGCATGAAAATCCAGTTGGAGAACTGCGCCGCCGTCGACCAGATCTTCTGGCCGTTGATGACGAACTCGTCTCCGTCGCGCACCGCGCGCGTCTGCAGCGACGCCAGGTCCGAGCCGGCCCCCGGCTCCGAGTAGCCCTGCGCCCAGCGCGCCTCGCCGCTCAGGATGCGCGGGATGTGCTCTTCCTTCTGTTCGTCCGTGCCGTGCGCCAGCAGGGTGGGCCCCAGCATCATCACGCCCATGCCGCCGAACATCCCGGCGGAGAGCCCGTTCTCCGCCAGTTCCTCGTTCAGGACGAACTGCTCGATGACCGTGAGGCCGGCGCCGCCGTACTCCTTCGGCCAGGCGGGCGCGATCCACCCCTTCTGCACCAGTGCCTCGCGCCACTCCTGCATGCCGGCCATCCGCGAGCGCATCTGCGCCGGGTCCGGCATGCCCTCGCCGCCGCCACCCCCGCCGCCGCGGGCCTTGTGGCCGTGCTCCTTGATGAAGGTGCGGACTTCCTCGCGGAAGATGGCCTCCTGCGGGCTGTCGCCGAGTTCCATGGCGTGCTCCTGTCGATGTGGGGGCAGTCGATCTCGATCCTTATCGGGATCGTAACTGATGCACGCGCCTTCCCGTCAACCGGCGATCCCCGCAAACCCCACGCCGGCCTCGCCGCGTCGCCACGAGGC
>JBBDIC010000064.1:0-1612 GCA_040880625.1 Dehalococcoidia bacterium
ACCGCCTCGTCGTCCACGCGGCGGGCTTCGCCCTGGACCTGGTACCCCACGCGCGTCGAGGTGTTGCGGTAGAGCATCGTCGTCTTCGGGTTCTCCGCGATGCGGGAGAGGAAGCCGCGCTCCGGCGTGCGCATCCAGATGGCGAGTTCGTGGTCGCTGTAGGCCTGCGTCGTCCCGAAGAACGCGAGGTACGGCTGGCCATCGGCGCCGGCGGAGGCCCAGATGATCGGGTAGCCGTCCGTGAACGCGTTCGTGATCGCCTGCTGCATGTCGTCCGGCATCGAGACGGGCATGGACGCTCCTTCGTGACTGTCAAGGTGGGTCGTGGCTCCGAGCATGTAGTGCTGGAAAATCTACAGTGCCTTATACGCGGGCCGGTGTCGCTCCGGCAACTGAGCGCCGCGGCCGAGACATCGAGGGCGACGCGCTACGATCGCCGCATGGACGACCGTGCGGCGCGGGGCGACTGGCGCGAGGGGCTGCCCGAGGGCGTTGAGGGCGCCGCGGGCATCGACCGCGCCGCGTTGCCGGCAGTCCGCGAGGTGCGCTTCGATTCGCGGCAGGTGGGCGCGGGCGACCTCTTCGTCTGCGCGCCGGGCGAACGCGCCGACGGGCACGACTTCGCCGCGCAGGCCGTCGCCGCCGGCGCGGTCGCGCTCGTGGCTGCCGAGGCGCGCGCGGGCGACCTCGCCGGCCTCCGTGTGCCCGTGGTGGGCGTGCCGGACCCGCGGGCGACGCTGGCGACCGTGAGCGCGGCGCACGAGGGCTGGCCGGGGCGCCAGTTGGTCGTCGCCGGCGTGACGGGCACGGACGGCAAGTCCACCACCTCGTTCCTGGCGCACGCGGCGCTGCGCGGCTGCGGCCAGAAGACCGGGCTGCTCACCACTATCGAGTCGCGCATTGACGATGTCGTGCTCCCGAACCCGACGCGCCTGACCTCGCAGGAGGCGCCCCACATCCAGAAGATGCTGGCCGAGATGGTGGAGGCGGGCTGCACGCACGCAGTCGTGGAGGCGACGTCGATCGGCCTGGACCTGCACCGCCTGGACGGCTGCGCTTTCGACGCCGCGGTGTTCACAAACCTGTCCGGCGACCACCTGGACTACCACGGCGACTTCAAGAAGTACCGCGCGGCGAAGGGCCGGCTGTTCGAGATGCTGGAGCCGGCCTCGCACGGCAAGCGCAGCGGCGTGGCCGTCCTGAACGCTGACGACGAGCACTGGCGCTACTTCGCGCAGCGCACGAAGGCGAGGGTCGTCACGTACGCCCTGGACCACCCGGAGGCGGACGTGACCGCCGCCGACGTGATGCTCTGGGGCGACGGCGCCACGTTCGCCCTGACCGCGGACGAGGACACCGTGGAGGCCTCCATCCGCCTGTCGGGGCGCTTCAACGTGGCCAACGCCACCGCCGCCATCACGCTTGCGGCCGCGCTGCGCCTCGACATCTACGGGGCCACCTCGGGCGTGGCCGCGTGCGAGGGCGTGCCGGGGCGGATGGAGCAGATTGCCGGCGCGCCGTTCCCGGTGATCGTGGACTACGCGCACACGGCGGACGCGCTGCGCAAGGTCGTCGCCACGCTGCGGCCGGTCGTGGAGGGGCGCATCATCGT
>JBBDIC010000064.1:1712-7164 GCA_040880625.1 Dehalococcoidia bacterium
GGAGCGAGGGATCGAGGAGCGAGCGATGACCGTCGACCAGCAGACCTACGAGGCGCTGACCCGCGAGGACCAGGCGCACCTCCTCCACCCCCAGTTTTACGCCCCCGACCACAGCGAGCCCGTCATCTTCGACTCGGGTGAGGGCGTCTCGCTCACGGACGTCCGAGGCCGGCGCTACATCGATGGCCTGTCGTCGCTGTGGAACGTGGCCATCGGCCATGGGCGGGCGGAACTGGCGGACGCCGCGGCAGCGCAGATGCGGAAGGTGGCGTTCACCAACAACTACGTCGGCTACTCCAACGTGCCGGCGATCAAACTCGCCTCGCGCGTCATCGAACTCGCCTACGACAACATGGGCGGCGTGTTCTTCACGAACTCGGGCTCCGAGTCCAACGAGGGCGCGTTCAAGACGGCGCGGTTCTTCTGGAACCTGCAGGGCCGCCCGAGCAAGGTGAAGTTGATCGCGCGGGAGCGCTCCTACCACGGTGGCACGCTCGCGACGTCTGCGATGACCGGCCTGCCGCCGTTCTGGAAGTACTTCGGGCCGCTCATCCCGGAGATCGTCCACACGGCGAAGCCGGACAACCTCGAGTGCGACTGCGAGCCGAACACGGACGGGGAGTGCGCCCACTGGATCGAGGCCGCGATCCTGCGCGAGGGGCCGGACACGGTCGCCGCGATCATCTGCGAGCCGGTGAAGGGGGCCGGCGGTGTCTGGCCCCCGGCGGACGGCTACTTCCAGCAGGTGCGCGAGATCTGCGACCGCTACGAGGTGCTCCTGATCGCCGACGAGGTGATCACGGGCTTCGGCCGCACGGGCCACTGGTTCGCGCTGGAGCGCTGGGGCGTGCAGCCGGACATCCTGTCGATCGCGAAGGCGATCACCTCCGGCTACGTGCCCATGGGCGCCTTCGTCGTCTCCACGCAGATCGCGGACGCGCTGAAGGCCGCCCCTGCCGACGCGAAGTTCATGCACGCCTACACCAACAGCGCCCACCCCACGGCCGCCGCCGTCGGCCTCCGCAACCTCGAGATCATCGAGGGCGAGCGGATGATCGAGAACGCCGCCGCCATGGGTGAGCGCCTCGGCGACGGCCTCGCGGGCGCGCTCGGCGGGCACCCGAACGTCACGAACCTCCGCCACCTGGGGCTGATGGCGGGCTTCTCGATGGTGGAGGACGCCGCGAGCGGCCGGCCGTTCGACGCCGCGCGGGCGACGGGACTGGCGGTGCAGAAGCACATGCGCGAGGAGGGCGGCGTCATCACCCGAATCGTCGGCGACAACGTGCTGTTCGCGCCGCCGCTGTGCGTCAATGGGGCCGAGGTGGACCAGATCGTGGAGGCCGCGGCGGCCGCTGTGCGGGCCATCACAAAGTCATAAGTGATCTGCTCAATTTCCTGATCCAAGTCCGTTGACAATGCTTGACGGCGTGTCTAACGTGATCGACAGGAAAGGGGGTGATGCTCGTGGCTGATGATAGTCATAGTCACTCAGAGTCGAAGGGGTCGGGCATCGTTTCGGAGGTGCTCGAAACCTAAGCCCCCGACGAAGTGACAGCAGAATGAGAGGGCCCCGCGAAAGCGGGGCCCTCTCTCTTTTCGTCCACTGCTTCGAGCCCGCGATCGGCCGCGCGGTTTTTCGGCTGACGACATGGCGCAACCAATCGGATGTCCGCGCGGTGTCCACCATCTCGTGTCCCCCAGTCTGCTAGAGTCGCCGCCGATGGCATCGGAACGGTGGAGCGATCTGCGTGCGTCCCGGTTCGCGATCACCCCGCAACACGGTGCACGCCGGGCGGCCGACGATCGCAGGGGGCCCCGTTCGGCTGACAGATCGACGCCAGCGCGGAGGCGTATCTCATGCCGACACTCGACGAACTGATCCGAGAGCACGACAAACTCGCACAGCAGTACGGCGAACTGGTACAGGGCCAATCACCGCTGCAGGAGGTGACGCGCGTCAACGCCGCTGTCGATGAGATCCGGGAGGTGCTGAAGTCAACCTCCGGTGACCTCACTGACGTGAAGACGAAGCTCGGCGAGCACCTGGACCGGCTGCGCGACGCCAATCAACAGATCCGAGACGCGCTGGACGACCCCGCGGTCAAGGCGTTCACGGATGGCCTCTCGCAGGGCCTCGATACCGCCGCGAAGAGAGTCGGTGCGGCCGACGAAGCCCTCCAGCCGGTTGACCAGGCCCTGGATGTGCTCCAGAAGGCACTCGAAGCGTCCGACGCCGATGCGAGCACGCAGGTCCAGGCGCTGGCCGACGCCATCGATGCGGGCGCCAAGCGGCTCGCGCCGCTCATCGAACGCGTCCCAGGCCTCGGTGTGTTCTTCGAGCTGTGGACGCGGGCGATCCGGGTGATTGCGGGTGACCTTGCGAAGATTGGCGCGATCCAGCAAGGGTGGCAGCCGATCTGGGAGTCGCAACGTCCGGGCACCCTGATGTACCCGGGGACGGCGACCGCGGAGCAGCGGCGCGCCCACGAGATCCGCCGCCTCGAGTCACGCCTTGCCGAGGTGAAGGATCAGATGCTTGCACTCGTCCGCGAGCAGCGGCCGCAGCCGGATGCAACGCCCGCGATCCCCGACGCCTTGATAGTCGTCTGGGCCGCTGAGCGCCGCGCCGCCCACCTCATCCCGCCGCTCAAGGCACCCGAGGGGCGCGCGCTCACCGAGGCGAAGGCGGAACTCAAGCAGGCAGAGGAGCGACTCTCAGAGACACTCGGCAACTACTACGCGGCGAGCGATAAGGCCGTCGTCGCCCGCGTCCGGCTGGAGGGCGCACGCCCGGGCACCGTCGACATGGCCCGGCTGGAGTCCGACCTCGCAAGCGCGCTGGCGTCGCATGAGCGAGCGGCGGGGTACCTCGCGGAGCGCGAGGTCGAGCACGACGCGGCGCTCCAGCGTCACCGGGATGCGGAGGCTGCCTGGCATGCGCTCTTTGACGCACACCGCGAGGGCGTGCGCGAGGAGATCCGACAGCTGATCCCTCACTCCAACAAGGGCCAGGGGTTCAGCGACCGTGACTATCACTACCTGAACCTGCTCTACCCCCAGTACCACATCGACCCCAACGACCGGCGACAGGCCTCGGCGACGTCCGAGGCCGACGCGGAGACGGCGTTCGCGGCACTGATCGCGGAGGACCGCGCGCACCGCCAGCAGGTGCACCTGGACGCCACGACCGCGGAACTGGACTCGTGGCACGAGACCGAGGCGCCCGACCCGTTCGCCGCCCTCGAGGATGTCGAGGATGTTGAGGACGGCGAGGCCACCGCGGCCGGCTTCGGCGCGCTCGTACGCGACCGCACGGTGCAGGTCGTGGGCGGCGTCGTGGCCCTGGTCGTCGCGGTCGCGCTCCTCGCCGGGACGGCGGGCATCCTCGGCGGCGGGGACGGTGAGGAGGGCGTGGCGCTGCCGTCCGACGTCGCGGGCGGGCAGATTGCCGGCCGCCAGGACAGCGGTGGCGGGCCGGAGGGGAGCGCGACCGGCGCGGCGAGCGCGGGGGACGACCAGCAGCCGGCGGGCGTCGCGCCTCAGCCTCAACCGACCGTCGAGGTGGTGCTCGGGCCGATCGTCGCGGTCGCGGGGCAGGTGGTCACGGAGTACGTCGTCGCGCTGGAGCAGTTCCCCGCCCTCGAGACGATCACCTTCGCGTGGTCCGGCGCCACCTGCGGGACGGCGCGGTCGTACGTGAACCGTTACGCGTGGGACCACCGCGAGATCGTGGTGGGACTGAGCGGCGGCATCTTCGGCAACCAGGAACTCGGACGCAGCGGCGACTGCGACCACCGCGCGGACCCCACGCACGGCAACCCCCTCGTGGTCGCGGAGGTCTCCGGGCAGAGTTTCAGCGCGCGCTGCACCTTCCAGGGCGCCGGCAGCGGCACGGGGCCGCACTGCGACATCGCCTACCTCCCCGCGCCGGCGCCCGCGCCCGACGCGCCCCCACCGCCGCCGCCGCGGACGCCGGTCCCGCTCGCCACCGTGCCGTCGAACCGCACCCCGCTGGACGAGGCGATCGCGACGACGTTCGCGGGCGGCGCGGAGGTGCCGTTCCGCATGTTCTTCTCCGAAGGGACGTGCGACCCCGCGTCGTTCATCCAGGAGGACATCCTGCACGGTGATCCGTCCGAAGACACCATGACGCTCGGGAGCGGACGGCAGGCGCCTACCGGGCCGTTCCCCTCCGACCACCACACGGTCCTCCAGCCGCCTCCACCGAACGTCGAGTCCTTTGACATCACGTTCGCGCTCGACGAGCACGGGACGCTCACGTTCCACGGCGCCTATGACTTCGACGGCTGCGCGTGGAGCGTTGCGGCGAGGGCGGCGTAGCGCGCACGCCTCGTACGATCGCGCCATGCCGTTCAACACCGCCCGTTACCACGCCGCGCGCCGCAGCCGCACCACCGGCGCGGAGGTCGTCCACGTCGAGGAGACCGCCTCCACGATGGACGACGCGCGCGCGGGCGCCGAGGCCGGCCATCCGCCGGGCACGGCCTACGTCGCCGCGGCCCAGAGCGCCGGCCGGGGACGCCTCGGCCGGTCGTGGGTGTCCGAACCGGGCGCGGGGCTGTGGGTGACGTACCACCTGCGCCTCAGCGAGGGCGTCCCTCCGGAGCGCGCTCCGCTCCTGTCCGTCGCCGGCGCGCTGGCCGTCGCCGACGCCATCGAGGGCATCACGGGGCTGACGTGCGACCTCAAGTGGCCCAACGACGTGCAGCACGCCGGGCGCAAGGTCTGCGGCGTGCTGGCGGAGTCGCGCGCGGGCGTGGGCGGCTTCGATGTCTTCCTGGGCATCGGCGTGAACCTGCGGACGCCGGAGGGACTGCCGCCGGAGGTCGCCGCGCTCGCCACGAGCATCGAGCAGGAGGGCCGGCCGGCGCCCTCGCGGGAGGTGCTGCTCGGCGCGCTCTCCACGGCGCTGGAGGCGCGGGCCGAGCAGGCGCAGCGCGAGCCGTCGATGCTGATCGCGGACTGGCGCGCCCGCCTCGTGACGCTGGGGCGGCGCGTGCGCCTCGCGCTGCCTGGCGACCGCACGGTCGAGGGCGAGGCCGTGGACGTGACTGACCTCGGCGAGTTGGTCATCGAGGCGGATGGCGAGCGGCGCGCGTACTCGGCCGGGGACGTGACCTCGACGCGTCCGGTGGCGTAGCGGAGGTGGGGTGTCGCGCGCGCCGGGGCCGCGGTACGATCGACGTGGTCGTGCTAGGCGGGGCGTTAGCGGTGCCCTCTACCCGCAGTCCGCTACAGCGGGGCTGAATGCCCGTCCGAGATCGAGTGCGATGGGACTGTAGACGCCGGGCGGCGTTGAGAGCCTGGTCCCGTGCGGCGACGTCCGGTGAACCCCGCCAGGGCCGGAAGGCAGCAACGGTAAGCCGATCGCGTCGGGCGCCACGGGGCAGCCGGGCTTGAGCAAGCCAGCGCGAGCAAGCCAACGCAT
>JBBDIC010000064.1:7264-14639 GCA_040880625.1 Dehalococcoidia bacterium
CGGGCGCCACGGGGCAGCCGGGCTTGAGCAAGCCAGCGCGAGCAAGCCAACGCATTCGACCGACGGCGGGGCACGGCCACCCCTTTCCTACGCAGGACGCCCGCCGAGGCGCGTCCTGGCCGTCTGCCGGGGCCGTCTGGAGGGCGCCAATGACGCCACCGAACCCGGCCGGCCGGCCTCGCAAGCGGTCGTCGTCCGCCGCGCGTCGCGGCAAGGGCCGCCCGAAGACGCCCGCGCCCGTACCTGCGCCGCCGGAATACCTGAAGCGCCTGGGCGTACAGCCGCGCAAGTCGCTGGGCCAGCACTTCCTGGTGGATGAGTTCCTGCTGAGCGACATCGCGGACGCCACCGTGCGTGACCCGGCCACGACGGTGCTGGAGATCGGCGCGGGGCCTGGCGGACTGACGGAGGAACTCGCGGGGCGCGCGGAGCACGTCGTGGCCGTCGAACTGGACGAGGACCTCTCCTCGCTCACCCGCACACGCCTCGAACGGTTCGAGGGGCTGCACGTGCTCGCGGCCGACATCATGGAGTTCGCCCCGGCGGAACTGCTGGCCGAGGCCGGCATCGATGGCAGCGCGCCGTACGTGGCGGTGGGGAACCTGCCGTACTACATCACCCAGCCGATCGTGCGGAAACTGCTGGAGGCGGACCCCGCTCCGGAGCGCATCGTGATCCTCGTGCAGCGCGAAGTGGCGCTGCGGATGGTGGGCGGCGCCGGCAAGGAGTCGCTGCTGTCCATGTCCGTGAAAATGTACGGCGAGCCGCGCCTGCTGTTCCCGGTGCCGCGCCAGGCCTTCTGGCCACCGCCGAAGGTGCAGTCCGCCGTCATCGAGATCGAGCGCTTCCCGCGCCCGGCCCTCGATATGCCACCGGGCGAGATCACGGCGTTCTTCCACATCGTGCGCGCCGGGTTCGCGCAGCCGCGCAAGCAGTTGCACAACAGCATGGTCGACGAGAGCGGACTGCCGCACGACGCCATCCTCGCAATGATCGAGGCGGTCGGCATCGACCCGGCGGCGCGGCCGCAGCACCTGTCGCTGCCGGACTGGGAGCGCCTCTACCGCGAATTCCAGGCGCGCTTCCCCGGCGAGTTGGACGTCGCCCCGGAGATCGAAGCCCCCGCGGATCACCCCCATCCCAACCTTCCCCCCTCAAGGGGGAAGGGGTCAGAAGCCGAGACCGAGGACGCCGATGACTGACGACGTCGCCGCGCTGCGACTGATCGCACCGGCGAAGATCAACCTGGCGCTGGAGGTGCTGGGCAAGCGCCAGGACGGCTTCCACGAGGTCGACACGGTGATGACCACCATCGACCTGGCGGACCGCGTCACGCTCCGCCGCCGCGCCGCGGGCGCGGGCCTCGAGGTCACGCTCAGCGGCTCCTACGCCGTGGGCATCGACGCCGCGGACGACCTGTCGAGGCGGGCCGCGGTGCGCGTCGCGGAGGCGGCCGGCATCGCCCCGGACGTGGCGATTGAGGTGGAGAAGCGCATCCCGTCGCCGGGCGGCCTCGGTGGTGGAGCGTCGGACGCGGCGGCGGTGCTGCGGGGGCTGGACCGGCTGTGGGGCCTCGGCTGGCCCGCGGCGCGGCTGGAGGCGGTCGCCGCGACGCTCGGCTCGGACGTGCCATTCTTCCTGCACGGCGGCACGGCGCGCTGCACCGGCCGTGGCGAGAAGGTGGAGCCACTGCGCGACATGCGGCCGCTGCGCCTGCTCGTACTCGTGGCGCCCGTGCCCTCCGCGCCGGACAAGACCGCGCGCCGCTACGCCGCCCTGCACCCGCACGACTTCAGCAGCGGCGACCGCTCTCGGCGGCTGGCGGCGCGCATCGCGCGGCACGCGCCACCGCCCACCGGCGACCTGGTCAACGCCTTCGAGCGTGCCATCGAGCGGACGGACCCGGAACTGGTGGCGCACTATGCACGCTACGGGTCCGCCGGGGCGCTGCGGCTGCACCTGACGGGCGCCGGGCCGGCGGTCTTCCTGTTCATCATGGACGACGCGAAGGCCTCCGAACTGCGGCGTGACTTCCGCGCCGTGGGCGCCACAGTCTTCGAGGCGCGCACGCTGCGCCGCCCGGACGCCCTCGCGGTCGAGGTGCTGGCGGCGCAGGGCGAGGCGTGAACGCGGAGGCGGCGCAGGCGCTGATGGCCGGCTGGCTCTCCGGCGCCACGGCCGGACTCGCGGTGACGGCGCTGGTGCTGGTCACGGCCTCGCGCACGCCGGCGCTGGCGACGCGGCTGCCGTTCCAGGGCCGGCTCGGCATCCTCGGCATCGTCGCGGCGAACGCGATGGTCTTCGGCCTCAGCCTCATCGGCCTGCTGCTCGGGACCGCCTACCACGAGACCAGCGCCGAGGCCGGTGGCGGGCGCTTCCCGCTCGCCGTCGCGGCCGTCATCGTGGGGCTCGTGGCGCTCTACGGCTTCGTGCGCGGGTTCCGGCGCGGCGAAGCGCCGGTCGTCCTCGGCGGGCTCGCGCTGTCGGCGCTCGCGTTCGCCGTGATGCTGCCATGGCTCGCCGGCATCGAGGCGTAGCGGGCGGCGCCGCTCGGAATCCTCGGTAGCCCCCGGTCGGATGCGACCGTAGACTCGCCCGTACGCCAACGCGCCGGATGGAGGCCGCACTGGAACTCCGCGACGGACTCCAGGGTTCGATCATCGAGATGCACATCCACACGAATCCGGCCTCGTCGGACTCGATGCTGGATCCGCACGAGTTGATCCGCATGGGGCCGGACATCGGCATCACCGGCGTCAACCTGACCGAGCACGACAAGGTCATGGAGCCGCACGGCCAGAAGGCCTTCCGCGAGGCGCACCCGGACTTCTTCGTGAACTTCGGGATGGAAGTCTCCACGGACATGGGCCACATGATCGCTGTGGGCCTGCCGACCTACCTCCAGGGCATCCGCAAGGCGTCCAAGTTGCGCGAGGAACTGGACCGCCTCGGCGGCTACCTGATCGTCGCGCACCCGTTCCGTCGCCTCTTTGACCCCGTGACGGCGATGCGCACCGGCGAGAAGTTCGAACTGAACCCGCAGCAGGCGGCCGAGACCATGCCGGTCTTCAAGTACGTCCACGCCATCGAGATCGGCAACGGAGCGAACACACCGCAGGAGAACTACTTCGCCGCTGAGGTCGCGCAGATCCTCGGGATCCCCGGTACCGGCGGGTCGGACGCCCACTCCACCAGCGGCATCGCCACGTTCGCGACGGGCTTCGAGCGCGCCCATATCAGCACGCCGGCCGAGTTCCTGGAGGCACTCCACAGCGGCCGCTTCGAGGCCGTCCACAAGACCCGCGAGGGCCGCTGGGTCCGCCTCGAGCAAGGGTCGATCGAGGCCGTGCAGGGCCCCGACGCCTAGCGCGCCCCGGTCCGTCGAGGCCGCTCGGCCGCTACCGCCACGTCCCCAGCACCGGCTCCGAGGTGGGCGCGGTCGATCCTCCGGCCGGTTCCTGCGTGAGCGCCACGCGGTCTGACGGCTCCAGCGCGAACGCGAACTCGCCCTGCCAGCGTGCCTCTGGGTTCGTGTTGAACGTACCCACCGCCAGCCACTCGCCGTCCCGGATCGCCCACAACTGGTACGCCTCCGCCTCCGACAGGCGCGCCAGCCCCGCCACCGCCAGGTCCGAGGTGTCCCCGGCGCCCTCCACGCGCATCCACGCCTCCGCGGTCTCATGGACGTACACCATCGATGGCCCCGCCTCGCCATCGAGTTGCAGCAGCACGCTCCACCCGCCGAGGACGACCGCGAGCGCGGCGAGCGCGGCCGCCAGCGCCGGCCAGCCACGCGCCCTCGATGCCCACGTCCGCGATGCTCCGTGCGCGGCCGCGGGGGGCGTTTCGGGGCGCTCGGCGATGCGGGCCGCCAGGCGCGCCTCCAGCGCGGGTGAGGGCTCGCGCTCCGCCGCCAGCACGCCCAGGGCGAGCGTGACGGCGCGCAGTTCTGCCAGGTCCTCGTGCAGCGCGCAGCCCTCGAGGTGCCCGACGATCGCGTCGCGCTCGTCCTCGGTGACGGCGTCCAGCGCGAAGGCGGCCAGCAGTTCGTCCACCTGGGCGCAGGTCATGGCCGCCCTCCCCGCTCCGCTCGGACGCCCAGCGCGAGGCGCAGGCGCTCCATGGCCAGCCGCAGACGGCTCTTGACCGTGCCCGCGGGCAGGCCCAGCCGCTCCGCGATCGCGCGGTGCGTCAGGCCGTCGAAGTACGCCAGTTCCACCGCCTCCCGCTGCTCCAGCGGCAGCGACTCCAGCGCCGCGCGCAGCCGCGCCGGCAGGTCGTCGGTGCCCTCCACCAGGCGCTCGAAGAGGTCGGCGGCCTGCTCGTCCGCGATCGCCTCGGCGCGGGTCGGCGTCGCGGGGTCGTCCATGCTGCCGGCACGGCGGGCGCCCTCCCGCGATCGGGCGCGGACGAGGTCCACGGCGCGACGGTGCACGATGGTCATCAGCAGCGACTCCACGCGTCCCCCGCGCGGGTCCAGCCGCGGGCCGCGCTCCCAGAGGTCCACGAAGGCGGCCTGCACGGCGTCCTCCGCGGCGGCGCCGTCACCCAGGACGCGGTACGCCAGCCCGAAGGCGCGCCGGCGGTGTCGCCGGAACAGGTCCGTGAGCGCGGCCGGATCCCGCGCGGCCAGCCGCCGCGCCAGGTCCTCCGACTCCCGCTCACCGGTATCTCGTCGGACGGGCGCCGTTGGATCAACCGACGCGTCGAGCGCGCCCGGCACGCGCGGAAGCGCCGCCGCCTCGCCTCGGCTGCCTGTCCTGTCCGTACTGCCGGTGGGGGAGTGATCCACGGAGCACCTCGCGACGAGATACCGGTACGCGCCACACCGCTGCCACCGGGAGGGAACCCCGCATGACCCACATCGCCGTGTTCCAGACGATCGCACGAGGGCGGCGCATGCTGCTCGTCGCCGCCACGATAGCCACCGCGCTCGTACTCGTCGCGTGCGACGGTGGCGACGGCGACCCGTCGCCCGCCGCCACCGCTGACGCCACCACGCCCGCCGCCGCCACGACAGCGCCCGCCACCGAGACGCCGACCACCGAGGCGACCCCGACATCGACGGGTGACGACGCCGGTGACGGGCTCGCCCTGGACGTGACGGAGGACGACGAACTCGGGTCGTTCCTGGTGGGGCCGGAGGGCCTGACGCTCTACGTCTTCACGCAGGACGAGCCGGGCGTCAGCAACTGCAGCGGGCAGTGCCTGGACAACTGGCCGCCGCTCCTCGCGGAGGAGGGCCAGGAGGTGGACGCACCCACCGGCGCCGGCGGTGAGTTCGCCACCATCGAGCGTGACGACGGCACGCTGCAGGTCACGTACGACGACGCGCCGCTCTACTACTGGATGGGCGACGCGCAGCCCGGCGACACCACCGGCCACGGCGTCTCCGATGTCTGGTTCGTCGCCACGGTCGATGAGTCGGCGGCGAGCGCAGGGGGCTCGCAGACGACCTCCGGGGACGTGGGGGAGTACCTCTACTGAGCGCCGGTGCTGCAAGCGCCGTAGGGGTGCTCGTCCCCTGAGGTCGTCGTGTGGTGCGGTCCGCGGTGCTGCGTGCGATCGGTCACGTACACTGGGGCCGCGCCACACGCCGATCCCCCGGCTGCGCGCCTAGAGCCGCGGTTCATGCTCGACGAGTTCGTCGCCCTCGACCTGGAGACCACCGGGCTCAGCCTGGAGGCCGACCTCATCATCGAGGTGGGCGCCACGCGCTTCGACCGCAGCGGGCGGTTCGAGAACTACCGCACGTTCGTCAATCCCGGCCGCACCATCCCGCCGGAGGTCCAGGAACTCACCGGCATCTCCAACGCCGACATCGCGGACGCGCCTCGGTTCTCCGAGGTGCGCGAGGCCGTGGCGGCCTTCGTGGGCGCGCGCCCCGTCGTGGGCCAGAACATCGCATTCGACCTCGCGTTCCTGGGGGCGGAGCAGATCACGCCGCCCGGGCCGTCGTTCGACACGTGGGAGATCGCCTCCGTGCTGCTGCCCACGGCGGACCGCCTGGGCCTGGCGGCGATCGCGGCCATCCTCGGCGTCCACATGCCCGTCGCCCATCGCGCGCTGGCCGACGCCGAGGCGACCCGCGACGTGTTCCTCGCGCTGCTCGCGCGCCTGGACGCGATGCCGCGCTCGCTGCTGATCGAACTCCAGCGCTTCGCCGGCCGCGCGGGCTGGTCCGTGGCCACGCTGATCGAGGACGCCCTCGAGCGTGGCGGCACGGCGACGATCGGGGAGGCCGAGGCGCTGGCGGTGATGGCGTCGCTGCCGGTGCTGCCGCCGCGCGCGCCCGTAGCGCCGCTGGTGCCGCGCGAGCCGCGTCTGCCCGTCGAGCCGCACGAGGTGGACGCGGTCTTCGCGATCGCCGCGGACCGCCCGGACCTGCTTCCGTCCTTCGAGCGCCGCCACGGCCAGGAGCAGATGGCGCGCGCCGTGGCCGCGCACCTGCGCGACGGCGGACACCTGGCCGTGGAGGCCGGGACGGGCACCGGCAAGTCCATCGCCTACCTGGTGCCGGCGCTGCTGCACGCCGTCCGCAACGATGACCGCGTGGTCATCTCCACCCACACCCTGAACCTCCAGGACCAACTCGCGACGAAGGACGCCCCGGCCGCAGCCGCACTCGTCGAGGCGTACGCGCGCGCCGTCGAGGGCGACGCGAGCGGTGCGGACGGCGCGGGTGACACGCCGCGCGTGGCCGTCCTGAAGGGGCGGGGCAACTACCTCTGCCTGGAGCGCTGGGCGGACGTGCGACAGGACCCTTCGCCGCGCACGGAGGCGGAGGTGCGGCTGTTCGCGCGCGTGGCGGCGTGGCTGCCGGAGACGCAGACGGGCGACCTGGGCGAGTTGTACATGACCTCCCAGGAGCGGCCGTGGTGGGGCCAGATCTCCGCGCAGGACACGGACTGCCTCCAGCGCCGCTGCTCCTACGTCCGCGAGGGGTCGTGCTTCCTGCTGCGCGCCCGTCAGCGGGCCGCCGCGGCGCACGTGGTGGTCGCCAACCATTCGCTGCTGCTGGCCAACGCCTCCCGCGACGACCAGGTGCTGCCGCCGTTCAACCACCTCGTGATCGACGAGGCGCACCGCCTGGAGGACGTGGCGACGCAGCACTTCGGCGCCACGCTCTCCACGCGCGAACTGCGCGACCTGCTGGACGCCCTCGGCGCCGGCGAGAAGCAGGGTACGGCCGGCTTCGCCGCGCGCCTCCTCGGCGTGCGCGGCGACGAGGCGCTCGCGCTGTCGCCGGCCGCCGGCCTGGCCGCGCTCTCGCGCCAGATCGACATAGCCGCCACCGAGACGCGCGAGCAATTGCGCTCCTTCCAGGAGGCGCTGCGGGCCTTCCTGGACGAGGCCACGGAGGACAACGCGCCTC